>NZ_QSCW01000017.1:0-11158 GCF_003463445.1 Collinsella sp. OF02-10 | reverse complement strand
GAGGCTCAAATGGATCTCCCAAAACAAAAACGTGCAGCCCAAACAAAACGTGCCGCCCCAAACGGGGCGGCACGCCATCTTTTATCAGCCAACTCGCTGAAGTAAGGCTGCGAAGGCCGCGGGGCCGGGAGGGGTTTCCTAAGGGCACATCCCGCAGCCGCAACGCGGCGAGGACGTGCCCGTGGAAACCCCGCAGGCCCCGCGGCCGGTGGGAGCAACGCTACTTCACGACCAAAATGTCGCAGTCCGTATTGCGCAGCAGGAACGTCGAAATCGAACCCAGAAGCGCATACTTGATCGAGGACAGGCCGCGAGCGCCGCAGAGCACCAGGTCGGGCTTGACCACGTCGAGCATCTCGTCTTTGAGCGTCTCGCGAATACGACCGGCACGTATCATAACCTCGACCTCGGGAATATCGGGATTGGCCTTGGCCTCTTCGAGCTGCTTTTCGATGGAGTTCTTAAAGGCCTCCTCCAGACCGTTGACCAAATCGACCGGATAGGAGCCGGCGCTCTCGAGCGCCGTGGAATCGATAACGTGGCCGATAATCAGCTTGGCGCCGTTGTTCGCGGCGACCTTGATGGCGCGTGCGAGCACAAAATCCTGCTGCTCAGTACCGTCGAGTGAAACAAATACCTTGGTGTAACCCTCGTTCATGGTTTCCTCCTTGGTCTATCGCACGGGCGCGGGGCTCGTGCGTCGGGCGGGCGCGGGTGCGTTGACCGCCGGACACTTTATCTTGTTGCAGTTATACCCAAGGATTTCGGTTTAACTGCTCGCAATTCTGTGAACGGGCGAGTTTTTTGGTAAGGGTAGGCGCGGTCGCACCGCCAACGGTTGATAATGGGACATCGCCCGCATCGTCCGCAGAACATCTACCGGCGGGTGTCTAACGAGGGGGTCCCTTTGGATATTATCGAGCTTCTAAAATCTGCCTTCATGGGCCTGGTCGAGGGCATCACCGAATGGCTGCCCGTTTCGTCGACGGGCCACATGATCTTGGTGGACGAGTTCGTCAAGATGAACGTGAGCGAGACGTTCTGGAATATGTTCCTGGTCGTGATTCAGCTCGGCGCCATTCTGGCCGTCTGCGTGCTGTTTTTCCACGAGCTCAACCCGTTCTCGCCCAGCAAGGGCAAGGAGGGCCGTCGCGACACCTGGGTGCTGTGGGGCAAGATTGTGCTCGGTTGCATTCCTGCGGCGGCGATCGGCCTGCCGCTCAACGACTGGATGGAGGAGCATTTCTACAACGCTCCCGTCGTGGCGCTGGCGCTCATTGTGTACGGCGTGCTGTTTATCGTGATCGAGAACTGGCGCGCGAGCAAGCGCGAGGAAATGGCCGTTGCCGGTTCGTTTGGTTCGCGTGCTGTGGTGTCGGGTGGACGTCCCGCCGGTGCGCACTTTGCGGCGCCCCCCATGGCTACCGCTGAGGATGAGGACGATGACGAGAATCTGGACTTTGGTTCCATCGCCACGCTCGAGGACCTCAGCTGGAAGACTGCGCTGGGTATCGGCTGCTTCCAGGTGCTTTCGCTGGTGCCTGGTACGTCTCGCTCCGGTTCTACCATCATCGGCGGCCTGCTTTTGGGCTGCACGCGCTCGGTGGCGTCTAAGTTCACGTTCTTCCTGGCCATCCCTGTCATGTTTGGCGCGAGTGCGCTCAAGCTGGTCAAGTACTTCATCAAGGGCGGCACGTTCGGCACCAACGAGATCGCCATCTTGGGCGTGGGCTGCGTTGTTGCCTTTGTGGTTTCGCTCATCGCCATCAAGTGGCTCATGGGCTTCGTCCGCCGTCACGACTTTAAGTGCTTCGGTGTTTACCGCATCATCCTGGGCATCGTAGTGCTCGCATACTTCTTCGTTCTGGAGCCCATGCTCGGCCTCTAACTTAGTCGACGCTGCGCGGCGGCCAGAGCGACAGCTTGTCATTCAAAGAGGGTGGCATGACCAAAAGGTCTATGCTGCCCTCTTTTTTGGGCGATGGGGTGGGTCCGATGGTGGCGCACGGAGTCGTGGTGTGATTTGCGTCGGTGTCCGCGCGGCTCGGTATACTGGTACGGCTCAAACTATGGCGCTGCCCGCAGGCGCGCCGTCCGTCAGATGAGGAGTCGCCCATGACCCAGCCCCTGCCCTGGGAAAAGAACACTGCCGCGCCCGTGCCGCCCGCGCCGGAACCCGTGCCGCTCGATGCGTACACCGTCCCCGCCGCGCCGGAACCCGAGCTCGTTCCGCTCGACATCTACGACGCCCCGGCTCCGGCACCCAAGCCCGCCAAGCCGCTCGTCGATATCGATAGCCTGAACCCTGCCCAGCGCGAGGCGGTCCTGACCACCGAGGGCCCGCTGCTGGTCCTTGCCGGCGCCGGCTCGGGCAAGACCCGCGTCCTGACCTTCCGCATCGCACATATGCTTGGCGACCTGGGCGTTAAGCCCTGGCAGGTCCTGGCCATCACGTTTACCAACAAGGCCGCGGCCGAGATGCGCGAGCGTCTGGCAGCACTCATCCCCAGTGGCACCCGCGGCATGTGGGTGTGCACCTTCCACGCCATGTGCGTGCGCATGCTGCGCGAGGACGCCGACCTGCTGGGCTACACCGGTCAGTTCACCATCTATGACGACGATGACTCAAAGCGCATGGTGCGTGACATTATGCAGGCGCTCGGCATTGAGCAAAAGCAGTTCCCCATCAACATGATCCGCAGCAAGATCAGCTCGGCCAAAAACGCCATGATTGGGCCCGAGGACATGCTCAAGAGCGCCGATAGCCCCAACGACAAAAAGGCCGCGCAAGTCTACCTGGAGCTGGAGCGCCGCCTGCGCGCCGCCAACGCGATGGACTTCGACGACCTGCTCGTGCGCACGCTCGAGCTACTGCGCACCCGCCCCGAGGTGCTCGACAAGTACCAGGAGCGCTTCCGCTACATTAGCGTCGACGAGTATCAGGACACCAACCACGTCCAGTACGAGATCGCCAACCTGCTGGCCGCCAAGTACCAAAACCTTATGGTCGTGGGCGACGATGACCAGTCCATTTACAGCTGGCGTGGCGCCGACATCACCAACATCCTGGACTTTGAGCAGGACTTTAAAAACTGCAAGACCGTCAAGCTGGAGCAGAACTATCGCTCTACGGGTCATATCCTGAGCGCCGCCAACGCCGTGGTGCGTCACAACTCGCAGCGCAAGGACAAGCGCCTGTTTACGGCCGAGGGCGATGGCGAGAAGATTCAGGCTTTCCAGGCAAGCGACGAGCGCGACGAAGGTCGCTGGATTGCCGGCGAGATCGAAAAGCTGCATGCCAAGGGTACAAGCTACGACGATATCGCCGTGTTCTACCGCACCAACGCCCAGTCGCGTATCCTCGAAGATATGTTCCTGCGCGCGGGCGTGCCCTACAAGATCGTCGGCGGCACGCGATTCTTCGACCGCGCCGAGATTCGCGACGTCATGGCCTACCTCAAGATGATCGTGAACCCGGCCGACGAGATGAGCGTCAAGCGCGTCATCAACACGCCGCGCCGCGGCATCGGCTCCACCTCGATCCAAAAGATCGAGCAGCTGGCGCGCGACAACCGCTGCTCGTTCTTCCAGGCCTGCGAGATCGCAACAGCCGAGACGGGCATGTTTAGTGCCAAGGTGCGCAACGGCCTGTCGAGTTTTGTGGCGCTGGTGCGCGAGGGCCGCCGCATGGACGGTGAGCTCAAGGACGTTGTCGAGATGATTGTCGACAAGACGGGCCTGCTGCAGGCCTTTCGCGCCGAGGGCACCATGGAGTCCGAGAGCCGCGCCGAGAACATCCAGGAATTCCTGGGCGTCGCCGCCGAATTTGAGGAGACGCACGAGGATATCGAGGGTACGCTCGAGAGTCTAGAAGAGCTGCGCGCGGCCGGTGTTGCCGACGTGCCGTCCGTCGCCGAGTCCGAGTCCGTCGTGGTGAGTGCGCCCGCGTCCGAGCCGGAGCCGTCCGCTCCGGCATCCTCGTTTGAGGCACTTGTCGGCGCTCGTGACGCCGCGGGCTCCAATCCGCTCGATAGCCTAGCCGCCCCGGCGCTCTCGCCGCAGGATGCCCTGGCCGCCGCCATCGCGGGCAACGCGTATGCCGTGCCAACAGAGCTACCGGCGGGCGCCGTGCATGCCGACGAGATCGAGCGCACCTACGGTCCGCTCACCTGTAAGGCACTGCCGGCACTCATGGAGTGGCTGGCCCTGCGCTCCGACTTGGATTCCCTGGCCGGCGAGACACATGCCATCACCATGATGACCATCCACTCCGCTAAGGGCCTGGAGTTCCCCGCGGTGTTCGTGGCCGGCATGGAGGAGGGTATCTTCCCGCACGTGCACGACTTTGGCGGTAGTGACGATCCGGGCAAGCTCGAGGAAGAACGTCGCCTGGCCTACGTCGCCATCACGCGTGCTCGCAAGCGCCTGTTCCTGACCTATGCGGCCACGCGTCGCACTTACGGCTCGACCTCTGCCAACCCGCGCTCGCGCTTCCTCAACGAGATTCCGTTTGAGGATATCGAGTTTAGCGGTATCGGTTCTGCCGGTTTTGAGGGCACGGGCTGGGAGAAACGCGGCGACCGTCACGGCACCTTTGGCTCGGGCATGGGCTCGGATATGTATGGCGGCAAGGTGTTTGGCTCGCATACGCGCTCGACCGGCGGTTCCGGTTCGCGCGGCGGATCGAGCTTCGACGATTTCTTTGGCGGCAGCAGCTATGGGACCGAGCGCCATCGTGGGGTCTCGCCCGACGCCGGCCGTGTTGCCTCGACCTTTGGCTCGGGCGCGCCGCGAGCCAAAAAGCCGTCGTCCAAGGTGTCGCCGACGGTGGAGCGCAAGGTCGATCGCGCCAGCGCGTCGCAGGACTTTGCCGCGGGCGATACCGTGAGCCACAAGACCTTTGGCACGGGTACCGTGATCTCGGTCGCCGGAGACATGATCGAGGTGCAGTTCGAAAAAACCGGCCAGACCAAAAAGCTCATGAAGGGCTTCGCACCTATCGTCAAGCTGTCGTAATCCCAGCGGACCTGGGCGGGCGTATAGGGCAACATCGCCTGCTCGGACAGTCCTGCGCAAGACGGAGAGCACATTAAGTGCTCTCCTTTGCGTGCGGAACTCGCGATCGATGTTGCCCTATACGCCCGCCCAGGTCCTTAGATAACGCTGCTTGCGAACGTCGCTCTGCTCGTTCGCTTTTTGGTCTGGAGAGCCGGGTGGGCTGATATATAGATACGAGTAGGGGCTCCTCCGTTGATGAACGGGGGAGCCCCTTGTTTCGTTTTGGTTGTTGTTGCGACCTAGAGGTGGCTGATGATCAGTTCCATCTTGCCTTTGAGGTCAATGGAGCTGACGGTACTGGGTGCCAGCAGGTGACTGCCCTTGTGGACGGGGTCGCCGCAGACGGTGCCTTCGCCGTCGATGACCGACAGGCACATGAAGGGCCAGCGCTGCTCGAGGGTCTTGCTGCCGTCGACGCGCACGCGATCGACGGTGTAGCAGGGGTTGGACTCGAGCTCGGTCACGCCATCGACCTCGGGCGCGGTCACCGTGCCGTCGGTCGGAGCCTGCGCGTTAAAGTCGATGCAATCGAGGCTCTGCTCAATGTGCAGCGGGCGCAGCTTGCCGTCGGTGCCGGGGCGGTCGTAGTCGTACAGGCGATACGTCACGTCGCTCGATTGCTGCGTCTCTAAAATGAGCGTGCCGGTCTTGATGGCGTGCACGGTACCGGAATCAATCTGGAAAAAGTCACCCTTGTGAATCGGCAGCACGTTGAGCATGTCGTCCCAGTGGCCGTCTTCGATCATCTGTGCGGCCTCGGCACGATCCTTGGCGCGCTGCCCGACGATAATCGTGGCGCCAGGCTCGCAGTCCAGCACGTACCAGCACTCGGTCTTGCCCAGGCTACCGTTCTCATGCTCGGCGGCATACTCGTCGTTGGGATGAATCTGGATCGAAAGGTCGTCCTTGGCGTCCAGGATCTTAATGAGCAGCGGGAACTCCTTGCCCTCGCAGTTGCCAAAGAGCTCGCGGTGCTCGGCCCACAGCCACGACAGTGTGTGGCCGGCATACGGGCCCTCCGCGATCTGGCAGTCGCCGTTGGGGTGTGCCGAGATGGCCCAGCACTCACCGATGGGACCCTCGGGAATGTCGTAACCAAATACGGTTTCGAGCTGGCGGCCGCCCCAGATCTTCTCGTGGAAGATCGGCGTCAGTTTAATCAAATCGGACATGTTCATACCCCCATGGTGTTGTGCGGTCGCCCACTCTAAACGAGCCATAACGTGCGCCCGCATGACTACAAAAACCTATGCCAACGTTACGTTGTGCAGCTCAAAGCGGTCGCCGACGTTGCGCGAAATCGAGTACTCAAAGGCGTTGCCGCTATCCAAAAAGCCAATCTGGTTGAGCTCGAGCAGGGGAGCGCCGGGTTCGGTGTCCAGGCGCTCAGCCTCTTCCTCGGTTGCCGCTACGGCGCGGATGGTGCGGTGGAAGCTCGAAATCTTCAGCCCGCATTGCTCGCGGATGAAGCTGTAGACCGATCCATACAGGTCTTTCTTTTTAAGGCCCGGTATCAGCTCGAGAGGCATGTAGGTGTACTCGATGACGATGGGCTTCTCGTTGACCTGGCGCACGCGCACGATGTGATAGGCAAAGTCGTCCTCGGCAATTCCCAGCTGAGTAGCGACGTCCGCCGGTGGATTGACAATCGAGAAATCGTAGACCACCGAGGTCACCTTCTCCCCGCGGTGCTCATACGAAAAACCCTGGGCGCGGTCATTTTTGCCCTGGAAAAATGCCTGGTCGGGGAGACCCGCCGTGTCCTTAACGTAGGTGCCCGACCCGCGCCGGCTGGTGACAAGGCCCTCCTCGGTGATCTGCTCGATAGCTCGTTTGACGGTGATTTTGGAAACGCTATAGAGCTCGCAGAACTCAACGACGGTGGGTAGCTTGTCGCCCGGCTTAAGGGAGCCGTCCTCGATGCTTCGACGGATATCTGCAGCTATCGCCTCGTATTTGGGAATCATGGAACCTCCTTTCCGGCTTGATTGAGTACAAACGAAAGTATAGTTCACGCCTAAGCATCCCTATTGCGTTTTTGAAAAGTTCGAGAAAGATATAATCAAAAAACGCTTTTCTATATCAACTAGAGCGCTCTAAATGAATATGCATTCGAATAATGTGGTATTGAGCAAATTGATCGGCTCGAAGATGGGGTTGGGCCGTTTTGCCGCCCAGCGAACCGAATCTCATGCCTTGCGTTTTCCCAGATAAAACCTGCCAAAACAAACCTGTCCCTTTTTGACAGGTTTTTGCCTGGGGAGCGGTACCATACAGGCAATGTTTAAACGAGAAAGGTGGGCTCCCATGGAACCTAAGCAGTACTACATCGGCATCGACGTTGGCGGCACTTCGGTTAAGGAAGGCCTGTTCGACGAGGACGGCAACCTGCTTGCCAAGGCCAGCGTGCCCACGCCTCCTATCGTTGACGCCGCGGGCTTTGCCGCGGTGACCGAGGCTATCGATCAGGTGATCGCCAAGGCACAGATTCCGCGCGCCTTTGTGGCGGGCATTGGTCTGGCCGTTCCGTGCCCCATCCCGGCTTCGGGCGATGCCAAGGTCAAGGCCAACATTGCTATCAACCTGCCTGAACTGAGGATTGCCATCCAGGAACACTGCCCCGACGCGGTCGTTAAGTACGAAAACGATGCCAACGCCGCTGCCATGGGCGAGGCCTGGCTCGGCTCTGCCAAGGGCGTACAGAACGTGGTGATGGTCACCATCGGTACCGGCGTGGGCGGTGGCGTTATCGTTAACGGCGACGTGGTATCGGGCGTTGTGGGTGCCGGCGGCGAGATTGGCCACATGTGCCTGAACCCCGAAGAGGAGCGCACCTGCGGCTGCGGCGGCCATGGCCACCTGGAGCAGTATTCCAGCGCCACCGGTGTGGTGAGCAACTACCTTGCCGAGTGCGAGAAAGCGGGCGTCGAGCCCATCGAGCTCACCGGGCCTTCTGATTCCAAGGACGTGTTCCAAGCCTGCCGCGAGGGCGACAAGCTCGCGCTGGCAGCTGCCGATACCATGGCCGACTATCTCGGCCGCGCCCTGGCGCTTATTGCCAACGTGGTCGATCCCGAGATGTTCCTGATCGGCGGCGGTGCTTCCGCTTCGGCCGATGTCTACCTCGACAAGGTCCGCGAGCACTTTAAGCAGTACGCGCTCTCCGCCTCGCGCGAGACGCCCATTAAGGTCGCTTCGCTCGGCAACGACGCCGGCATCATCGGTGCCGCTTACGTAGCCCTGCGCGCCGCCGGTAAATAGCTGGTGCGGGGGCAGGTGGTGAAAGGGGGACAGGCTTCGTCCCTGACCTCGCCTCAGCGCTTGCCCCAAATTGTGCCGCGACCCTTCCGTCTCATAAGGTTCGGCGTCAGCGTGCTACCATAGCTACGTCCAAGTACACATATCAAGTGGAGGATATCCATGGCAAACGTTCTTGTCTTTGGTCACCAGAACCCCGATAACGACGCCATCATGAGCGCCGTCGTCCTGTCCCAGCTGCTCAACCAGGTTGAGTATGCCGGCAACACCTACGAGGCCTGCGCCCTTGGTCAGCTTCCGGCCGAGTCCGCCAAGCTGCTCGCCGACGCCGGCATCGCCGAGCCCCGCGTGATCGAGTCCGTCGAGGCCGGTCAGCTCGTCGTCCTCACCGACCACAACGAGTCTGCCCAGTCCGTCGCCGGCCTTAAGGACGCCACGGTCTTTGGCGTTGTCGATCATCACCGCATCGGCGACTTCGAGACCGCCGGCCCGCTGCACTACATCTGCCTGCCCTGGGGCTCCAGCTGCACCATCGTCACCAAGCTCGCCGACGTGCTCGGCGTTGAGCTTTCCGACGTCCAGGCCAAGCTGCTGCTCTCGGCCATGATGACCGACACGCTCATGCTCAAGAGCCCCACCACCACCGATGTCGACCGCGCCGTCGCCGCCAAGCTCGGCGAGCAGGTGGGCGTCGACCCGGTCAAGTTTGGCATGGAGGTCTTCCTCACCCGTCCGTCCGGCTCCTTCACTGCAGCCGAGATGGTCGGCAACGACATCAAGATGTTCGAGCCCGCTGGCAAGAAGCTGCTCATTGGCCAGTACGAGATCGTCGACAAGAGCCGCGCACTCGGCATGATCGACGAGATCCGCGAGGCCATGCGCGCCTACGCCGCCGAGAAGGGCGCCGACGGCATTGTCCTGTGCATCACCGACATCATGGAGGAGGGCTCGCAGGTCCTGCTCGAGGGCGAGACCGAGGCTGCTCAGAAGGGCCTGGGCATTGCCGACGAGCACGACGGCGTCTGGATGCCGGGCGTCCTCTCCCGTAAGAAGCAGGTCGCTGCCCCCATCATGGCCGCCTGCTAGGTTTAGTTGACCAAACGCCCCGACCGGATCGCGGACGCCCCGCGCTCCGGTCGTTTTTTTTGTGCACGTCGCCGCGTCGTCTCTTGGACAGGCGTGCCTGTGCCGTTGAGCAAATAATGTTCAACCTGTGGTTCCGCTTTTCGGCCGCGCTTGCGCGCTTGTCGCGCAGGGTAGGCTAGATGCAAGCGTAATACGTTAGAGCGCGGCGCCGCCATCTGGGCGGGCCGTGCTTTTTTAAGACGGGAGCTTTCCCGTGAAAGGAGCCGCCCATGGCAGCAACTGAGCAGCTGTTCAATGTTCGTGAGCGCAAGCGCTTTGAACGTCACGACATCTGGGAGCGCATTGCCGAGAACGGCACCATTTCTGCCGCCGTCATGGTGATCGCCGCCATCGCCGCCGTCATCTGCGCCAATACCGATGCCTACGAGGCCATCCATCACTTTTTGGAGACCCCGCTGTATGTGGGTCTGGGCAACCTTACGGCTGGTCTCACCGTTGAGCTTTTCGTCAACGACTTCCTCATGGCGATTTTCTTTTTGTTGGTGGGCATTGAGCTTAAGTACGAGATGACGGTCGGCGAGCTCAAGAATCCGCGTCAGGCCATGCTTCCCATGTTGGCGGCGGTGGGCGGCGTCGTCGTTCCCGCCTGCATCTACCTGATCTTTAACCATGCCGGCGCCCGCAACGGTTGGGCCATCCCCATGGCAACCGATATTGCCTTTGCGCTGGGCGTGCTGTCGCTTTTGGGCAACCGCGTTCCCAACGGCGTGCGCGTGTTCTTCTCGACGCTCGCTATCGCCGACGACCTGATCTCCATCGCCGCCATCGCCATCTTCTACGGTCAGAGCCCCAATCCGTTTTGGTTGGGCGCCGCCGCGCTTGTGACCTGCGCGCTCGTGTGGCTCAACAAGACGCAGCATTACCGCCTTGCCCCGTATTCGGTACTGGGGCTGCTGTTGTGGTTCTGCATGTTCAAGAGCGGCGTACATGCCACGCTTGCTGGCGTCATCCTGGCCTTCACCATTCCGGCCAAGTGCGGCGTCAAGCTCGATAGTCTCACCGATTGGCTGGGCGAGTGCCTGCCGCTGCTCGATGACCGCTACGACGACGAGGCACACATCCTGGGCCAGCATGACTTTACCGTCTCGACTACCAAGGTCGAGCGCGTCATGCACCGCGTGACCCCGCCGCTTATCCGTATGGAGCGTCTGATCTCCACGCCGGTCAACTTTGTGATCCTGCCGATCTTTGCGTTCGTAAACGCTCAGGTTCGCTTAGTGGGTGTGGACATGAGCACGCTGCTCACCGATCCGGTGACGCTCGGCGTGTACTTTGGCATGCTGCTGGGCAAGCCGATCGGTATCTTTGGCATGACGTTTGCCCTGGTTAAACTCAAGATTTCCGAGTTGCCGCATAATGTCAACTGGCACATGATCGCCGGTGTGGGCATTCTGGGCGGTATCGGCTTTACCATGTCGATCCTCATCAGCGGCCTTGCCTTCCCGACGGCCCAGTTTGAGGTTCTTGCAGCCAAGGCCGCTATTCTCGCCGCTTCGGTCACCGCAGCCGTGCTCGGCATGATCTACATGAGCGTGGTCTGCAAACACCCCGCGCCCAAGGACGAGTAAGAGCACATACAAGTTTGTGCAAGTTTAAAAACGCCGCCTGTGAACACCATCACAGGCGGCGTTTTAGTCACTGGGTAGTCATTGGGTGTTCCTATAGTTTTGTCAACTGGGAAATGCTCTCCGTGCGA
>NZ_QSCW01000016.1:15688-51660 GCF_003463445.1 Collinsella sp. OF02-10 | reverse complement strand
CGAGGCCGCCGGGGAGGCCGCGGCCGCCTCCACCGCGCCGCCGCCGGCGCTCGTCGAGGCCGAGAACAGGCAGGTCAGGTTCCTTGCCGCCCGGATATCGGAGGCCCTCGACGAGGCCGGGGCCCTCGAGGCCGAGACGGCGGGGCTGCTCGAGGGCGACGAGACCTACGCGTGCCTGCTCACCGTGCCCGGCATCGGGCCGAGGACGGCGGCGCAGCTCGCGGTATCGGTCGACATCGCGAGGTTCCCGGACCACGACCACCTGGCCTCGTACTGCGGCATAGCCCCGAGGGTGAGGAGCTCCGGCACGTCGGTGAGGTCGGTCAGGGCGTCCAGGCGGGGCGACGCGAGGCTCAAGTCCCTGCTGATCTTCTCGTGCAACAGCCTGGTGAGGTCGTCGGGGCGCTACGGCGAGTACTACCGGGCCTGCAGGGCGCGGGGCATGGGGCACGGGCGGGCGCTCAAGGCCGTCGCGAGGAAGCGGCTCAGGGCGATATACGCCGTGATGCGCGACCGGGTGCCCTACCGGGAGTAGCGTCGAAGGTTGACAAAACTATAGGAACACCCAATGACTACCCCAAGTGACAACCACGGCGACGCCGATGTTTGGCAACGACAGCGAGCGGGCCGCATTTGAGACAAGGTGACGTGAAACGAAAGGGCGCTGACCTTCTGGTCGCGCCCTTGAAGTTGAACGTCAGATTGTCCAAATGCGGCCCGCGCAGCGTCGAGCCGTTACGCGGGTTGGTAAACCCGCGTAACCTTAAAGCTCAGTTACCTCAACGTTGTTGAAGATTTCATCCCAGCGGTCCATGACCAGGTGGCCGGTCTTGGGATCCATGGCGTTGAGCTTACCGCAGGTATTGGCGGTCTTGAGCACCGTGACGTCGTCGGCACCAGCAGCAATGGCATGCGCAAAACCGGCGATGGTCGAGTCGCCGGAACCCGTTGCGTTCACAGCCGCAATCGCGGGCGTCTTGGCGCGGAACGCGCGACCCTCATGGAAGCCCACCGAACCGGCAGCGCCCATCGAAACGACAACCCAGGGAATACCGGCAAAGCGGCCATCGGCGGCAAGCGCCTCGCGCAGGGCATCGACATCATCGGTCGTAAAGGACGTACCCAGCAGGCCGTTAATCTCGGTCAGGTTGGGTTTTACGAGCTCAGGCTTAGCGTCGGACTCCAGCGCGGCCTCCAGCGATGCACCCGAGGTGTCGAGCAGCACCTTGGCGCCCGCCTCCTCGGCGATCTTGACGAGCTCGGCATAGTAGCCGGCATCGACGCCACGCGGCAGCGAGCCCGAAAGCGTCACAACGTCCGCCTTCGCCGCGAGCTCGGCGAACTTGGCCGTAAAGGCCTCGAGCTCGGCCGGGGCGATCTGCGGGCCGCTCTCCAGCAGCTCGGTCTGATTACCCTCGTGCAGAATATTCAGGCAAATGCGCGTCTCACCGGCGATGGGCACAAAGTCGTTCTTGACGCCGTCGGCATCCATAAGCTCGGCCATATAGGCACCCATGTGGCCGCCAAGCAGACCAGTCGCGAGCACGTCGTCTCCCAGTTGCAGCAGCACACGGCTCACGTTGAGGCCCTTGCCGCCAGCGGTCTTTTCGGGCGTGACGCGGTTAACGTCGTCAATGACCAGCTTGTCGAGCTGATAGCGCGTATCAATCGACGGGTTCATGGTAACGGTCAGAATCATATTGAACTCCTGTTCCGGGGCGGCATGACCCACCCCAAACATACGATAGCTCGTTAAAGGATCTCGATCTCAAAGCCGCGGGTGACGGTCTCCCCCGGCTTGGCAACCAGGCAGCCACGCTTGTGCTCCAGAATATCGTCCTCGTCGGAGCAGGTAGACAGGCCGCCCCACGGTTCCACGGCCACAAAGTCGCCCTCGGGCTTGCTCCACACAATCAGGTACGGCATATCCTGGAACGTCAGGCGCACGCCCTTGTCCTCGGTTTTCTTGGTCAGCGTAACCACGCGGCTCTCGAGCACGTCGAAGATGGTCTCGGCAAAGTCAAAGAGTTCGTGGGTCAGCGGCAGGTCGTGGCCGACCATCGGGTTTTTGCTGCGATGCTCGACATCAATCAGGCCCGTCGAGGGAACGGCAGTACAGAGCTCGGCGGCCTCACGCTGCTCAAAACGGAGCTCGTAATCGTCATAGGACTCGCCCTCGTCGAGCGGGCACGTAAAGCCGGGGTGACCGCCCACAAAGAACGGCATGTCCTCGGTACCCTCATTGGTCACCTCGTACGACACGGCCACCTTTTCCGAATCGATCGCGTAACGAGCAACGATCTTAAACGGATACGGGTACTGCTCGAGCAACTCGGCATGGTCGGCAGAGCTCAGGCTCAGCGCAACCATGTTATCGCCCTGCTCCTCGAGCTTCCACTCCTGCTTCCGGGCAAAGCCGTGGCGGGCAAGCTTGACCTCGCGGCCGCCCATGGTCATTGCGTGACCGTCACGAAGGCCACCGCAGATCGGGAAACAAATGGGCGCCTGGCCCGACCAGACCGAAGGATCGCCCTGCCACAGATACTCGCGACCGTCGGCCACAATTGAGGTGAACGAGCCGCCCGCCGTGCTCAGTGCTACGCGGATAGAACCGTTATCAAGAACAAACTCCATAGGAGCCTTCCCTTTCTTACGACAGCCCGCTAAGTCAATAGGGCTGATAGAAAACCGGCCCGCGCCCCCTCACAGAAACGCGAGCCGTCAACGGACTAGTAAATTACGCCGGATACCCGCTAGTCATGGTATTCGCCGCGGTCCCACTTCTCGAGGAACTCGTCAAAGAAGTGCGGGTCAGCCTGAGCCTCGGCGTCGGCCTTATTGCAAGCGTCAATCTTGGCGATCAGGGCGTCGTGCTCGGGAGTCTTCTCGTAGGGCTCCTCCAGGAAGGCAAGCATAATGTCGGCCATCAGGAACTCACCGGTGATCTTACCGCCAAAGCCCACGATGTTGGCGTTGAGCTCGCGACGGGCATACAGGGCAGAAGTCATGTCGCGAACCAGGGCGCAGCGAGCGCCGGGAACCTTGTTGACGGCGTTGGTGATGCCGATGCCGGTGCCGCACAGGGCCACGCCAAAGTCGGCCTTGCCGCTGGCAACAGCCTCGCCCACGGCCTTACCGTAGATGGGATAGTGCGTACGGGTGTGGCTGTAGGTGCCGCAGTCGAGCACCTTGTAGCCAGCCTGCTCCAGGCGGTCGGCCAGATAGATCTTCTCGTCCGTAACGATATGGTCGCAACCGATTGCGATGGTCTTCTTCATCAGAACGTCCTTTCGTCTGAATTCACAAGTTGAGGTAGAAGTTCGAGTTCTCGGTGGCTCTCGTTAGGCCATCTTGTTGAGCATGTCGACACGGATCTGGTGACGGCCGCCGGCGTACTGGGCGCGCAGGAACTCGCGGGCGATCTTCTTGGCGACCTCGGTGCCCACAACGCCCGGGCCCATGGTGACCATGCGCGAACCGTTGTGCTCGCGGGTCATGTAAGCGGAACGCTCGTCGGAAATGTTGGCGACGACCATGCCCTTGATCTTGACGGCGGCCATATAGGAGCCGACGCCGTACTTATCGAATGCGAAGCCCTGGGAATCCTTGTGCTCCAGCAGGTCCTTGGCAACGGCGGTCGCGGAATCGACAAAGTCCGCGGCAGGGGTCTCGGAATAGTCGACGACCTCGTGACCGTCGGCGATGAGCATCTCCTTGATGGACTCCTTCATCGACATACCGTCGGCATCGGAAGCGATTACAACCCTCATGACATCCTCCTTGAGAGATACGCAGGTGCGTAGTTTCTGTTTGGAAGTGTTGAATCGCGTTCAGGTCCGGGCATCTGAATGTGCGGTTCTTCACTGTTCATGTTTATTTGAACACATTCGAACAGCGACTGCAACCATTATCTGTTTATCTTTGTTCTTTTTTGAACAAATACCATTCACGGTTGATTGCCGACCGTTTGAGCCCGGCGCAGACGTAGCGACCATGTGTTCAGCAAACAAAAGGGCAGCCGAGAACATGTCTCGGCCGCCCTTCTTACGGTTGATCTTCCAAAGATCGCGTTGCCGCCTACTCAGACTGCCCGCTCTTCTTGGCATGTTTGGACGGAGCGCTCAGAAAGCGACCCGTCAAATAGTTCGCCGGGCCGGAAATATCAATCCCCAGTAGCACGTGCCCCAGCCACAAAAACGCCGCGAGCACCAACAGTGGAATCACGCACGAGGTCACGATCATCACGATGACACCTTCGATCAGATCGGTCACCTGCTGCACAATTTCATCGGTCATCTGCTTGGCACCGCTGGTCACCGATGTGACGAGACCCGAGGCGCCGTCGGCAAGCTGCTCAAGCACATTCTTGGACTCTGTGGACTCGGTCTTTTTCTTACTTGCTTTGGAGCTGTCGCTATCTGCCGCACCCGCAGCGTCGGCCGCCTTTTGCTCGGCCGCCTCGATGCTCACTCGATACGTTTCGTCGACCTTTTGCGACACCCATACGCTTGCAGGCACCAACGCCATGCCGATCATGGCGACTACCAGCACGCGGGTCGCCACGCGGCGCAGGACGGCACTCGTGCTCCAGCGTCCGTGAATGCCAAGCGAGACCGCAAAGAGTACCAACGCAAACGGGATTAAGATGCCCAAGCCAACCGACCACAAAATCGTGAGCAAGTATTTCTCTAGGTATAGCACGGCAAGCACGATACCGAGGTTGCCTGAAAGCTGTGCGAGCTGCTCGGCAACCGGCGTTCCCGTATCTCCAGGCAGCGCCGTGATGCCCGCAGACAGGGCAACGCACGAGGTCGTGAGCGCCAAAACGTTGCCCTTCTTTTGATCGATAACCTCGATGGTGGAGTCCCAAGTCTTGGTATCGGCAAAATGCGGGCGCGCGACAAAGCCCGACAGGAGCGCCATAACCACAAGGGCGACGATGATGCCAATCTGCAGTTTTTTGTTTGCGCACACGACATCGGACAGGCTGGGCTGCAACTCGGTTACTGTCGTGTGCTCGGTTATCTGGACAGAACGCCCATGAGTCATCTCATACGCGTCTCTTTTTTGAATTGATCCGTTGTCCGGCATTTGGATACCTCCTCATTCCGGCCTGTATTGCGGTGGAAAGTATACCCACCCATCGAAAAACCGAACGGCAGGAGGCGCAACAAGCTGCTGCATGATCCGCCCGCCATGAAATGGGCCCATCTACTACGTTTAACCGCCCATCCCCGACCATGCCACAAAGCGAAAAAACAAAACCGCAGGTAGAAGTCCTGCGATTTTTCATGAAACGCGGGTGTGTTCGAGGGTATCGGGTTAAACGTAGTAGATGAGCCAGTTTCGTGGCGAGCGCTGCCAACCGATCCTCCGGGGACGGGAAAAGCGGGTCATTTGGGGCTGTCGGCCCCTATTTCGCCGCAACCTAGATAGGTGGGATACAAAAAACCCTGCCGCGGATAGCGGCAGGGTTTTTGGAAGGGGACGAGGTTGTGAGGGTTCGTTAGGCGAGCTTGGCCTCGAGCTCAGCGATGCGCTTGTAGGCATCGATGGTAAAGCGGGTCTGCTTCTCCAAGATCATGGTGGTCATGAGGGTGTCCTGAGCGTGGGCCATGATGAAGGTCATCTCCATCTCGCCGCCGCCGGCCTCCTGCGAAAGCAGCTTGGTCTGCGTGTCGTGGGCGCCAATGAGTGCATCGCTCGCATCCTTGTGCAGCTGTTCGGCCTTCTCAAAATCACCCTCGCGAGCAGCATCGAGCGCTGCAAGCAGATCAGTCTGGGCGTCACCCGCGTATGCGACGATCTCGAATCCAACCATCGAGATTTCTTCTTTGGTTGCCATATTGCGTTCCTTTCACATATGAACCAATGGAGAGCATCGCGTCCGGGCATACGCGCTGCGTTGTGTATGACAGAAACATTAACATTCAAACAAAACAGAACAATGCAAAACGCAATTTCGAGCTATGAACGGTCGATTTTCGCCCGTGAACGGTTTTTAAACCAATGCGAACAATATCGAACACAATTAGTGGCAACCCAAACAGGTCCACACCCTAGCGTACATCGCGCACCGTATCACCCTCTACGAGCATGCCGGGGATCAGCATGTGCTCCACGCCAGACGCACCCCCCTCGGCGCCGGCAATCTTGTCGACAGCCCACATGCCGACGCGCTTGTTGTCAAAGCGCACCGTGGTCAGGCGACGGTCGGGCACGATGTCGCCCAGACTATCGTCAACACCCACTACGCTCACGTCCTGGGGCACGCGCTTCCCGCGCGACTCGAGCCCGCGAATGCAGCCGTAGGCCATGGCATCGTTGGAAGCATAGATGGCGGTACAGGTCGGATCGTCCGCTAGAGCCTGACCGGCAGCATATCCGCTCTGTGCCGTCCAATCGCCACGGACGAGTCGCGGCGGCTCAATACCATGTGCGCGCAGCGTCTCGCGCCAGCCCTCCTCGCGCTGCATGCCCGAAAGCGAGCGCTCGGGGCACGAGATAAAGTGCACAGTCTTGTGCCCCTGCCCCAGCAAGTACTCGACCACCTGGCGCGAGCAATCGAACTGGTCGTTATCGACCGTCGAGCACAGCGGGTGCTCCAGCATGGTAACGAGCACCGTCTGCATACCGGGCAGCGGCTCAAAGGTGCCAAAGTCCGCCGGCATGCGGTTCATAATCACAACCATGCCATCCACCGGCAGTGCGCTCATGCGCGACGATGCGCTCTCGAGGGTATACGGATGCCCGTCTACTTTAGTGAGGGTGATGGCATAGCCATGTTTGTCGGCCGCGGCGGCAAAGCCCTCCATACGGTCGAGGTTGCCGGTGCCGGTAATGTTGAACATGGCGACGCCGACAGTCTTAAACTTGCCGCGGCGCAGCGATCGACCGGCAAAATTGGGGCGATACCCCAGCTCGCGCATGGCGGCACGCACGCGCTCCTTGGTCTCGGGGCGCACGCTGGGCGAATCGTGCACCGTACGCGAGACTGTCTGCTCCGAGACGCCCGCGAGACGTGCCACATCCTTAACGGAAACCGATTTTTTAACAGCGGCCATAGGTCGATCTTTCTATGTCAACGATGCCATTGGTGGCACCCTACGCAGTCAAATGAAACGTCTTTAAGTATATCTAACGCCTCCTCCGCCATACGCTCACCACCCAAAACCTACCGTTCACCGACATTTTTGCTTCCCCGAACGGCTTTTGTAGTCCAAATGTTAACGTTGCCATTGTGCAAACACAGAGCCACCGGGCGGCTCAAACGTTTACGCATAAGGAATCGACGGTTCGCAGGCACAGGAACCATCAGTTCGCGTCTTTTTTTGTGTCGCAAAATGGCAACGTCAACATTTTGGCAACCGAACGCCAAAAGTTACCATCGTTGCTAACCCACCGACTCTTAGGAGCATTGCATGGAGCAACTCATCGCCATCATCGAAAAGGGCCAACCCTTTTTCAACGCGATCGCCCGCAACAAGTACCTCAAGGCGATCCGCGACGGCTTTATCTCCGTCATCCCCATCATCATCTTCTCGTCCATCTTCTGCCTGGTAGCCTCGGTCCCCAACATCTGGGGTTTCTACTGGCCCGATGACATCAACAACGCCCTGTGGAAGTGCTACAACTACTCCATGGGCATCCTGGCCATCGCCTGCGCCGCCACCACGGCCAAGCACTTCGCCGACGCCCAGAACCGTGATCTGCCCAAGAACAACCAGATCAACTTTATCTCGTGCATGTGCGCGGCCATCATCGGCTTCTTGCTCCTTTCGAGCGACACGATCGCCACGGACGCCGCCAGCGGCTTCAACACCACCTACCTTGGTTCCAAGGGCCTGCTGACCGCCTTCATCGCTGCGTTTGTGACCGGCATCATCTACAAGTTCTTTATTAAGCGCAACATCACCGTCAAGATGCCCGAGCAGGTTCCGCCCAACATTTCGCAGACCTTTAAGGACATCATCCCCTTCTCCGTCTGCATCACCGTCTTTTGGGTCTTTGACATCGTCTTCCGCGCTGCCTTTGGCTTCTGCTTTGCCCAGGGCGTCATCCAGGTGTTCCAGCCCCTGTTCACCGCCGCCGACGGCTACATCGGCCTCGCTGTGATCTACGGTGCCATGAGCCTCTTCTGGTTCGTCGGCGTCCACGGCCCCTCGATCGTCGAGCCCGCCATCGCCGCCGCTCTCGTTGCCAACATGACCGACAACCTGGCTGCGTTCCAAGCTGGCCAGCACGCTTCCGCTGTCCTGACCCAGGGTGCCCAGTACTTCGTCGTCTGCATGGGCGGCACCGGCGCCACGCTCGTCCTGGTCTTTATGTTCTGCTTCCTGGCCAAGTCTCAGGAGATGCGCGCCGTCGGTAAGGCAGCCATCGTCCCCGTGTGCTTTGCCGTCAACGAGCCGCTGCTGTTCGCCGCGCCTATCGTGCTCAACCCCGTCTTCTTTGTCCCGTTTGTTTTTGCCCCGATCGCCAACATCTGGATCCTCAAGGTCTTTATCGACTTCTTGGGCATGAACGGCTTTATGTACACCCTGCCCTGGACCGTCCCCGGCCCCATCGGCACCATCATGGGCCTGGGCTTCCAGCCGCTCGCCTTTGTGATGCTCGCCATCATCCTAGTCATCGACTTTGCCCTGTACTACCCGTTCTTCCGTGCCTATGACGCCCAGAAGTGCGCCGAGGAGGCCGAGATCTCCCAGGAGGAGCTCGCCGCCAAGAACGCCGAGAAGGCCGCCAAGCTCAACGACGCCTTCCAGGGTAAGGCCGACGCCAAGAGTGTTGCCGCCGGCGCCGCTGCCGAGGTCGTAAAGACCGACGCTGCCCCCGCTGCTGCAGCACCCGCTGCCGAGGCAGCGACCGCCAGCGACCTCAACGGTAAGCGCGTGCTCGTGCTCTGCCAGGGTGGCGGTACCTCGGGTCTGCTCGCCAACGCGCTGGCCAAGGCTGCCAAGGAGCGCGGTATTGACCTCGAAACCGCTGCCGAGGCCTATGGCAACCACGTGGACATGCTCCCCGACTTTGACCTAGTCGTCCTGGCCCCGCAGGCCGCAAGCTACCTGGCCGACCTGCAGAAAGACTGCGAACGCGTGGGCAACAAATGCGTCGCCTGCCGCGGTAAGCAGTACATTGAGCTCTCCCAGAACGGCGACAAGTCTCTCGCCTTCGTAAGCGAGCAACTCTCGAAGTAAGTAACGCCCAGGGCCGGCCGACCATCAACAGCCGGCCGGCCCTTCGATTTAGACGATTGGATCATCATGTCCGTTAACCCCGCCAGCGTCACCAACCCGCCTGCGCAGTTTCCCGAGGACTTTGTCTTTGGCGGCGCCACTGCTGCCTACCAGGTAGAGGGCGAGACCCGCACTCACGGTAAGGGCAAGGTTGCCTGGGACGACTTCCTGGAAGCCCAGGGGCGCTTTTCCCCCGATCCCGCTTCCGACTTCTACAACCAGTACCCCGTCGACCTGGAGCTGTGTGAGGAGTTTGGCATCAACGGCATTCGCCTCTCCATTGCCTGGAGCCGCATCTTCCCCAACGGAACCGGCGAAATCAACCCCGAGGGTGTCCAGTTCTACCACGACCTTTTCGCCGAGTGCCACAAGCACCACGTTGAGCCGTTTGTCACGCTGCATCACTTTGATACGCCGCTTCCTCTCTTTGAAAAGGGCGATTTCCTCAACCGTGAGACCATCGATGCCTTTGTGGACTTTGTCACCTTCTGCTTTAAGGAGTACGCCGACCAGGTGACCTATTGGTTCACCTTTAACGAGATCTGGGCCGACGCCTCCAACACCTACATCGAGGGTACCTTCCCCGGTGGCGTCAAGGCGCATCTTGCCGAGGCCTTCCAGTGCGAGCACAACATGATGCTCGCCCACGCCAAGGCCGTGCTGGCCTTCCACAACGGCGGCTTTAAGGGCAAGATTGGCGTCATCCAGTCGCTAGAGTTTAAGTACCCCCTCAACGAGAACGACCCCGCCGACATCAAGGCCGCCAACAACGAGCACGTGCTGCAAAACCAGTTCCTGCTCGACGCCACCTTCCGCGGCGACTATGCCCCCGACACCCTCGAGTGCGCCAACCGCCTGGCTGCCGTCTCCGGAGGCACGATCGAGATCCGCGAGGAGGATCTCGAGATCATGCGCGAGGCCGCGCTCTACAACGACTACCTGGGCGTTAACAACTACCAGTGCCGCTTCCTCAAGGCTTACGATGGCGAGAACGACCTGCACCACAACGGTACGGGCGAGAAGGGCACCGGCCGCTGGCGCGTTAAGGGTATTGGTGAGCATGTGAACAAGCCCGGCATCCCCACCACCGACTGGGACTGGATCATCTATCCCGAGGGTCTGTTCGATCTGCTCGTCTACATTAAGCAGCGCTACCCCAACTACAAGCAGATCTTCATCACCGAGAACGGCATGGGCTACAAGGACCCCTACAAGGACGGTTTTGTGGACGACCAGCCGCGCATCGACTACATCGAGCAGCACTTGCGTTGGCTGCTCAAGGCCATGGAGGTAGGCGTCAACGTGGGCGGCTACTTCCTGTGGAGCCTGCAGGATCAGTTCTCCTGGACCAATGGTTACAACAAGCGTTACGGCTTCTTCTACGTTGACTTTGAAACCCAGAAGCGCACGCCCAAGGCAAGCGCATACTGGTATAAGCACGTGGCGCAGACCCGTCGTCTGGACTAGCGACTTGCGACGAGCGGCATTGCCCCACTCACATAGCTTGTCCCCATTTCTCAGCCGGGGGCGGCACGTCACACGGCGCGCCGCCCCCGGCCTTTGTGTTTGGGCGGACCGGGAGCCGTTTGTCTCAATCTGTAACATCTAGCCGAGTTTTTCGGTCCCACCTGTTACAGATTGAGACAAACGTGGAGGCCGGGCCGAAATATCTAAATCTGTAACACTTAACCCGGTTTTGGACGTCTAGTTGTTACAGATTTAGATAAACGTGCGAGCCAATCCCTTCAATCTAAATCTGTAACAACTAGCTTGTGTTTTCGCCCCTAGCTGTTACAGATCGAGACAAATAAAATAGACCGGGCTGACAATCTCAGCCGCATGCCCCCTTTTTGGCCGCATTCCACCGATCAGATAAAGATCGTCATATACAGAGGTAGATATATCCTATGCCCTTCAGCCCTGAGCTGTTTTGGGTGAAGAACTATCTCTTCTCCGACTCGTCGTTCGAATCGTCTGCCGAAATCGTCAAGCGAGATTGTTGAATACGATTTGGAAGATTTAACTTCAACAGGAGTGACCCGCGGTTTTCCAGCCGCGTCTTCAAAGCCGCGCGAAACAAGAAAATCAATTTCACGCGTTCTGGGCCGACTCCCCTCTGTTTTGGAAGGCTCCTGCCAGCTGTAATAAAAAAGCGAATGCCCCAGACTCTTAAGCTGCTGCGCCACGATGTTCTCGATTAGCATTCCTTTATTAATTGAAATTCTTCCAAATTGAATGTCTCTATGAACATCCATAAGGTCCGGACCATCATCAAACGCCAAGCTCACGAGCAATCCCGTGTCCGCCATATAGCATTTAAGCGAAGACGCGTCCTCGTGCAGGCGGTAACCCACGCTCGGATCACTGCATAAATAGCAACGGTTAATCAGTCGCGCATCCTCAAGCCAGATTAACGCCGACTCATATGTCTCAAAACGGGACCCCTTCTCCACGCTGTCAAATTTGAACCGTTTATTTGCCGCAGATAATTGACCCGGAATATCGTCATAAACCGCCCGCGCACGTCTAGCGTCCGAACCTCCAAACTTGGCAATGTCCTCCCTGTACAGTGCGATAATCTGCCGTTTAACCCTGTCGCATCCTCTAAAATCATTCTCTGCCACAAAGGAGTCGACCGACTGAGGCATACCACCGACAAGCATATACTCATCAAATAATCTCATGCACGTCGCATGAACGCCGTCCGGAAGCGCGGTCCGAGATTCGCGCGCTTTACGGATCTCTTCTGCATAAAGATCTTTTCCGGTCGCCCAAAGATACTCCTCAAAATCGAGGGGCTCGAGAGGGATTCTTTCTTCCTCTGACGGTATGACAATGCTATCGACATTCTTTTTGATGGAGACAAGAGAGCCTGTCTCGATGTAATCAAATCTGCCGTCTTCTACAAGATGCTTTATGTATTCGCGCGCGATGGGAAACCGCTGCACTTCATCAAAAATGACCAGCGACTCTCTCGGTTCGAGGGCCTTACCATACTGCAGCTGAAGCATGCGTAAAAAAAGATCGACATCTTCACGATGGTTCAGAAATATATCGAGCGTGGCTTTGCTAGCAGCCGAAAAGTCAATGTACAGATAATCCTTGTATTCATTTTGCGCGAAGCACTTGACGAGCGTCGTTTTGCCAACGCGTCTTGCACCCTCAATAAGCACCGCAGTGCGCCCTTGCGAGCGTTCTTTCCACTCCTGCAGACGATCATATGCCTTCCGTTTAAACATAATCTCACCTCAGCATAATTTACGTGCTAGTTTACAAAAATACCGACCTTCAGATATATCTAATAATACAAAAATACCGAGCTTTAAATGAGCTTATAGTTACAAAAATACCGACCATTGCAAAGGTCACAACAAACAATATCTCCGGCAACGCTCGCTAGCAAATGACCTGCGCGTGCTCCTCGATGGCGGCGCGATCCTCGGCGGCAATACCCGGCTCGCACACCACGGCGTCCAGGCTGTCCAGGCGGAAGAAGGTGTAGAAGTCGCGCTTGCCGATCTTGCTGGAGTCGGCGATCAGATAGCGCGAGTCCGCCTTGCTAAAGGCGAGCTGCTGGATACGGCCCTCGTCCATGTTGGACGTGGATACGTCACCGTCCAAGATACCGTTGGCGCCGATAAACGCCGCATCGATGCCCAGCGCACGTAGGGTATCCTCGGCCGTCGGCCCCACAAAAGCGGCAGTGCGGCGGCGGTACATACCGCCCACGAGGCACAGCTCGCAGTCTTCGCGCGCCTCGAGCAGGTTAAACACCGAAAGCGAATTGGTCACAATGCGCAGGCGAAACGTCGGCAGCATCGAGGCCATCTGCTCAACCGTGGTGCCCGTACCCAAGAAGATGGTCGAGCCTTCCTCGATAAGCTCCACAGCGCGGCGCGCGATCTGCAGCTTTTCCTCGGCATGCTTAGTGCGCTTTTCGCTGTGCGAATACTCATGGCGCAACATAGCGTGGGGACGGCCCTGTGCACTGCGGGCTCCGCCGTGCACGCGCTCGATCTCGCCTAGGCTCGCAAGTTCTTCGAGGTCGCGGCGAATCGTCATGTCCGAAACGCCCAGCGCATCCGAAATCTCTTTGACCGAGACCGTGCCCTGCTCCTCGAGCAGCTGACGAACCCTATCCTGTCGCTCTGCCTTAATCACGATGAATCCTCGCCGTTCTTTGCGCGCATATCATTCAAACAGTAACGAACAAATTGTATCAGACTCGTACGCGTCAAAAATGAACGCCCGAACAGCTCCAATCATCACTTTTTTGAGAAAAATACCCCCTGCTTTAGTGGGGTGTAGTGATAATCTCGCCTGTTCGCGCTACAGTTTGTCCGAAATATCTCGATGTTAGGAACCAAATGATCACTTCCGAGCTTTTCGGCACCGCGCCGTGCGGTACCCCCGTTCATCGTTACACCCTCAACGGGCCCGAGATCTGCGTTCGCATTATGGACTATGGCGCCACCGTGCTAGGTATCGATGTGCCTGACATCCCCGGCAACGTGCGCGATGTGGTGCTGGGCTTCGATAAGCTCGAGGATTACTTTGACAACCCCGCCTGCTTTGGCGCGACCATCGGACCTGTGGCAAACCGCACCGCGGGCGCCACGATTACCATCGACGGCACGGACTGGCATATGCCCGCCAACGAGGGTGCCAACAACCTGCACAGCGATCTTGAGCACGGTCTGCATAAGCGCGTGTGGGATGTTGAGCTCGACGAGGTCCACAACGCTGTTCGCATGACCACCTCGCTTGAGGATGGCGAGCTGGGCCTGCCCGGCAACCGAACCTTTACGGCCGTGTTTACCGTTACGCGCACCGGCGTCTTCCGCATCGATTATGGCTGCGAGAGCGACCGCGCCACCTACGTGTCCATGACCAACCACACGTACTTTAACCTTGCAGGCCATAACGCCGGCATGGACTGCGAACATTTCTTTGTCGCCAACGCCGCCCACTACCTGCCCATTAACGAGCAGAACATCCCCACCGGCGAGATCGCTCCGGTCGAGGGCACGCCGTTTGACTTTCGCGAGCTGCGCCCCGTCGCGCCTGGCATGGAGGCCGACGACCCGCAGATTAAGCAGGCACGCGGTTACGATCACTGCCTGTGCATCGATGGCTATCAGTACGGCCGTAATCTGCGCCGTGCGATGCATGTCGAGGAGATGTGGACCGGCCGCGAGCTTGACTACTACACCACCGCCCCGGGCGTGCAGCTCTACACCGGCAACTGGCTGGGCGACGAGCACGCCAAGGACGATGCCAACTATGGCTGGGGCGCCGGCTTTGCCCTCGAGGCCGAGATGTACCCCGACACGCCGCACCAGCCTCTGTTCCCGCAGGGCATTGTGGGCCCGGGTCATCCCTATAGCAATGTGATCGAATATCACTTTATGAGGCACTAAGCCCACAACGCGACATATCGCACAGCAGCGCCCGCCGGCACCACCGCCAGCGGGCGTTTTTCTACCTAGTCATTGGGGACGTTCCTAAACGACTAGTCGTTGGGGACACTCTTTGCCGAATGTGGCCGCCGCATCATCGATGATGCCGTGTCCTCGCGCGCAATGGTGGCGTCCGTCCCGCTTCGACCGTCGCGTTACGGCGCGAGAACATCCAGCGGAACAACTTGGACGCCACGCTCGGTAACATAGGCTTGCGAACCAAACCCGATGATCACGACTTTCGAAACCGGCGGGTTGTTTCCGGCGGCAACCATGCGTTTCTCGACAGCAACAAGGCTGTCAGACGCCTCTTCGATTTGAGCAGAGCTGAGTTTAACTTCGACCGGAATCCACGTTCCGCCGGGAGCCGCAATGACCGCATCGACTTCTAGATCGCGAGAATCATGATAGTGATAGAGGCCCATTCCGTTTGCTCGCGCATAAACCCACAAATCATGAAGCACCAGCGATTCAAAAAGCAGTCCGAGCGTCTTGAAATCTAGCAGTAGTGTCTCCGGGGTCGCCCCGAGTGCGGCGGCCGCCAGCGACGGGTCGGCGAGGTGATGCTTCTTTGAGTCTCTTAAATGCACCGGAGATCTCATTGCAGGGTTCCATGCGGGAATATCGCGAACGAAACTAACCCGAGCAAGAAGAGATATATATGATGCCGCCGTCTGTCTCGACACCTCTCCGCCAAGATCGGCTACGAGCGTCTTGAGTGTCGCCAAAGTGGATTCATTGCGCGCAAGCGATTCGATGACGGCTTTGACCTTCTCAGGGTCGCGGCGAGAGCCATCAACACGAGATAAATCTTCTTCGGCGACTATGCCGATATAGCGTTTGGCCATCGCGGACGCCGCCCGCGCATCGTGTCCGACCGCGGCGGGCCATCCACCGCGAACAACGCACTCGGCAATCGAGGCAGAATCCAGCGACCCGAAAGCTCCATTGAACTTTTCGCCAGAAATAATGCCCGATAGCTTAACCGCACCGCTGGATTTCCCGAGTTCGAAAAGCGTCATGGTGTCCATGCGCAGTTTGGCGAATCTTCCAGCGCCGCTGTGCATCGGGCGTTCGTCGTCTCGCGGTGTTGCCGATCCCGTAAATATGAATTGGCCAGGCTCACCGCCGCGGTTGTCGCACTCAAACCGTGCCGCGTCCCAGAGTTTCGGAACCTCCTGCCACTCGTCAATCAGCCGCGGCACCTCGCCGGAAACGGCAAGAGCCGGATCCGTCTCGGCGCGTAAGCGATTCTCGAAGTTGCGGGACGGGTCCATGAGAAGGAGCCTGGACGCCGCACGGGTCTCGGCCGTGGTCGTCTTTCCACACCATTTCGGTCCTTCGATGAGAACGGCACCGAATATACCCAGCAGCTGGTCGAGCTCATTTTCAACAATTCTAGTGTAGTACTTTTTTGGCATATTTATCACCATTGCTACCAGCGCGTTTAACTTAATTTACAGTTTACATTTAACCAAATTTCGGTTCTGTGATTAACCATATTTACGCAATTCAATTAACGAAACAGATTTAGGAGCCATTTTTGCGAACGGCTTAAGCTGTGGTGCAGTCATTGACGTTCTAAAAGACCAGTCGAAAGGGACACTCTTTTCATAGCTCCGACACATGCGCCAACATGCCTGAAATCGGCGCGCTACAGATTGCGCCCATCTACTACTTTTACTCCCGCACCCCTGACCATACGCCCCTATTTTCAAAAATTGCACGTTCGCTACCTGCAGTTTTAATATTGCGATTTTCATCGTGCTTCGAGGTAAGCGACCAAAAGTAGTAGATGGCCCCAATTCCTGGCCGAGGGTATCTCGCCGCTCCTCCACGGGAAAACACGATCCGTTTTCCTCCGCCCCCAGGTAATCACGCGAGCAGGTTCTCGATGGGATCGGGGTCGGAGCTGGGGAGATAGCGGATTTCCAGCTCTATGCCGAGCTCTTGCAGCTCTTTGAAGGCGGCAACGTCCGCATCGTCTATGGCGACTGCAGGCGTTATGGGGCGCTTGCCTTCCCCTGCTTGCATGTGACCGATGCTGATCTTGGTGATCGGCACACCACCCTTAACCAGCGCGAGCGCATCGGCGGGTGAGGCCACCATGATCAGAATCCATTGACGCGGCGTTGCGGTATGAATGATGTCGATGGTCCTTTGCACCGAGAAAAACCGCATCCACACGCCTTCTGCCGCCGCGACCCTCATAGGCGCCCACTTGCGCGAATCCGCCGCAATCTCGTCGTTAACGATTAGGACGAGGTTGGAACCAACCGCCTCATTCCACAGCACAACGTCTTGCCCGTAAATGAAACGGTCGTCGATGCGTGTGAGAAGAATCTTGGGTTGAGCCATCGCTGCCCCATTCTGTTTGAGACCCGTAAGAGCAAGACATCGCGTCTCCAATATTAGTGCATGAAAAGTGAGAAAAGCTGCCAGAACCCTTGCGCGGATTTGCGATGTCCCGTATCATAGACAGCCGTTGACGCCTCAGTTGCGTCACCACATGGCCGCCAGCGTAGCTCAGTTGGTAGAGCACCGCTCTCGTAAAGCGGGGGTCACCGGTTCGAGCCCGGTCGCTGGCTCCATTGAACAAGATAGCCGCCTTCGGGCGGCTTTTTTGTTGCCGATTTTGAGTGCGTGCGCGCCAATCCAAGCATCGCCACGTCAACAGCGGCCCACTCGGTGGACTTCGGGTTTAATGCTTAGGGGCGGGGATTTACCAAAGTGAAATTTTAATGAAAAGAAACCCAGCTGCAACAATTGCCATGGTGAGGGCTCGAATTGGCCATATAGATCTAAAATAGTCACAATATACAAATGTCGAGAGGCATTGGGGATATAGATGAAAAGAACTAAGGGTTTTCTTTTGTTGATATTGATGCTGCTCGGACTGTTCTGCCTGAGTGGCCCTTCTTGGGCCGAGGCTGTCTGTCCTGAAGGTGAGCCTCAGCAGTCTTATACGGGCAGCCTGCTGATAACTGCTAAGGAGGGCGATGCCGACTCTCAGTCTGGGGTAAATCCCCTTGCCACTTTTGAGGGGGACGGCGGAACGGTCAAGCTTGACCATATTGGTAGCGGGATTTTGAGGTGGCAAGTTCTTCCGGACAAAATTGCGAACGATCCCTTCTCTTTTGCTGGAACGATATATCTATACAAGGTTGTGAGCGGAAAACAAAAATACGTCGATTGCTATCCGACAAACGGGTCTGGAATTGCATTCACCGGCATTTCGGGGCAGATTGATACACATGTACGAAAGGGAACCTATGTGGTGCGTTGGGTTGGAGCTGCTGCAGGCCCGATATGGATTGCGGTCTTGCGCCCCGATGTCCAAATAGGTTTCTCTCTCTAGACGGGAAGTTGCTCATGGACGCCATATATGACGGGGATGACTGGGTCGATCATTATACTTGGCGCCTGGTCGGCTCGAACGACAATGGGGATGTGGTGTTTGATGGACTATGTCCAAAGCATCTCCATCCTTTTGTCTCGTCGTTAATTGAGAGTTCCGCTCGTGTTGCCCCCTACAGCTCGGCATCGCTTCATGATACGGACGTTTTGAAGACCATAAGGGAGTCAATTGACGAGGGCACGATGAGCGGCCCGCTGTTTTCTCGGCTTGTGGGGCTAGATGAGATTGGCTCGAAACGACTGCTTGCGGGCGAAAAAGTGGAACTCACTTATCGGTCGATGATTTCAATCCTGCGGCTAGCCGATGTTCTTCGCAAATAAATGAGGCTTCCCTATTCAAAAACCGAAACCCCGCCAAACGTGATTCCCCCAGGGAAACACGCTTGGCGGGGTCCTAGCGTGATTTCCCTGGGGAAATCACGCCATCAGACGCGCAACTCAGCCGAGCAGCTCGCTACTCCTCCCAGTAGGCGTCGGCAAGCAACTTAAAGCAGATCTTCTTGACCGGCTGTGCGCCATCGCCCGGGAACTCGAGCGTGGGCATGTGAGGCTCACCGGCAACGAACAGCGCGAACTTGTCGTCGGCAAGATCGCCGGCGATCGAAGCGTCGGAATCGACCAAATCGTAGTCGTCCTTCTCGTCAAACTCCTGGACCAGCGTCAGGCTACCCGTAGCGACCTTAAAGGCCTCGCGACCCTCGACGTCAATCTGCAGGTCGTGATAGCGCTGATGCGTCTCATAGTGAGCCTCGTCCTCGGGACGCGTCGTGGGAGCCATGACGTTCGCAAAGACCTTGTCGCCCAGAATCGGATGGCTGCCGACCTCGAGCTGTGCCGGGTCGTTCTCCTCGAGCCAGTCGATCAGCACGTCGAGGCCCTTGAGCATTCCGCGGTATTCCTCGATATCGCCCAATGCACCGTAAATCATCTAAATCCCCTCTCGGATCGTTTATTTGGCAGCTACTCGGTAAATGCATTACCGACGCTGTTGCCACCCACATACGTCTCGACCAGGGTAAGGTCGGGATTGAACACGACAGCATCGGCGTCGCGCCCCGGCATAATGCTACCGCACTTGTCGTCGGCATGAGCTAGCAAGCGATGCCGGGGGCGACGCCCAAGCTCTTACAGCTCGGTCACGACAACGCCGTTGTAGACCTCGTCCCAACGATCCATAACCAAGTGGCCAGTCATGGGATCCATGGCGTTGAGCTTGCCGCAGGTGTTGGCGGTACGCAGCACCGTCTCATCATCCGCGCCGGCTGCGATGGCGTGCGCGAAGCCGGCAATGGTCGAATCGCCAGAGCCCGTAGCGTTAACGGCGGGGATATCGGGGGTCTTGGCGCGGAATGCACGGCCATTATGGAAGCCCACGGAGCCGGCAGCGCCCATGGACACGACGACCCAGGGGATATCGGAGAAGCGGGCATCAGAGGCGAGCGCGGCGCGGAGCTCGTCCACATCGTCGGTGGTAAAGCTCGTGCCCAGAAGGCCGTTAATCTCGGTCAGGTTAGGCTTGACCAGCTCGGGCTTAATTTCGGACTTAAGGGCGGCCTCGAGCGAAGCACCCGAGGTATCGAGCAACACCTTGGCACCGGCGTTCTCGGCAATGCCCGTGATCTTGGCATAGTAGTCTGCCTCGACACCGCGGGGCAGCGAACCCGAGATGGTGACGACGTCGGCCTTGCTCGCAAGCTCGGTAAACTTGGCGGTAAAGGCATCGAGCTCCTCGGGGGCAATTGTCGGGCCGCTCTCGAGCAGCTCGGTCTGGTTGCCGGCATGAAGGATATTGAGGCAGATGCGGGTCTCGCCCTTGATGGGCACAAAGTCGTTGTTAATACCGTTGGCGTCCATGAGCTCAGCCATGTAAGCACCCATGTGGCCGCCGAGCAGACCGGTTGCCACGACGTCGTCGCCCAGCTGACCCAGCACACGGGCCACGTTGAGGCCCTTGCCGCCGGCGGTCTTTTCGGGCGTCACACGGTTGACGTCGTCGATAACGAGCTCATCGAGCTGATAGCGCGTATCGACAGACGGGTTCATCGTAACGGTGAGGATCATTTTTAGCTCCTTATCTCGCAGGCTCCTAGTGCCTCGCGATACGAGTCGACAAAACGGAATTACAGAATTTCAATCGTGAACGAGCGAACGACGGTCTCCTTGGGCTTGGCGACAAGGCAGCCGCGCTTATGCTCAAGCACGTCATCCTCATCGGAGCAGGTCGAAAGGCCGCCCCAGGGCTCAACTGCCACAAAATCGCCCTCGGGCTTACTCCACACGATGAGGTACGGAAAGCCCTCGAAGCTCAGGCGAACGCCCTTGTCCTCGCCCTTTTTGGAAAGCGTGACCTGACGACTCTCGAGTACGTCAAAGATGGTCTCCGCAAAATCGAAGAGCTCGTGCGACAGGGGCAACGTCTTCCCCACCATGGGGTTCTTGGAGCGGTTTGCCACATCAATCAAGCCAGTCGAAGGAACGGCGGTGCAGAGCTCCGCAGCCTCGTCCTTCTCAAAGCGCAGCTCGTAGTCCGTATAGGCCTCGCCCTCGTCGAGCGGGCACCTAAAGCCGGGGTGTCCACCGATAAAGAACGGCATGTCCTCGGTGCCCTCGTTGGTCACCTCATAGGAGACGCGCACGGTATCCCCCTCAAGCGCATAACGAGCGACAAGCTTAAACGGGTACGGATAATCGCTCAGCAGCGCGGCGTTATCCTCCGAAGCCAGGCACATCGCCAGCTCGTTCTCGCTCTGGCTCAGCAGCTTCCACTCCTGTTTGCGCGCAAACCCGTGGCGAGCGAGCTTCACATGATGCCCGGCAAACGTCATGGCGCTACCATCACGCAGGCCTCCGCAAATCGGGAAGCAAATCGGTGCCTGGCCGGACCACACGGCGGGATCACCCTGCCACAGGTACTCGCGACCTCCAGCCTCAATCGAGGTAAACGAGCCGCCGGCCGTGGAGACCTTGATAGAAATCGAATCGTTGGAGAGAGCGTATTCCATTGTCCATCCTTTCGAACAACTGCTTTTTGCTCGCAAGAACCCGTCTCGGCCCTGACCAAAGGACAAACCCGCACGTTCATCGATGCGTCCGGTATCCCAGCCATGCAACGGGGTACCATACAGACATTGATGCAATTACAGCTGAAAGGCCTTCTTATGCGAACCATCATCCTTTATGCCTCACGCCACCACGGCAATACGAAAAAGCTCGTGGACGCCATCGTCGAGGCGCACCCCGAAATCGATACCCTCGACGTCAAGGCGCTCGGCAAAAACGAGTATCCCAACCTGCACGAATATCATCTGATCGGTGTCGCCACGGGCATCTATTACTCCGAGATCGACAAGGACATGGCACGCGTGCTCACGAACGTGCTGCAGCCGCAGGACAAGGTGTTTGGCCTTATGACCTACGGTGGCAAAAACAAGTGGTACGGCAAGGATATCGATGGCATCTGCCGCATGAGGCAGGCCATCTTTATGGGCGTCTACGGCTGCCCCGGCTTTGATACGTGGGGGCCGTTCAAACTCACCGGCGGTGTCCAAAAGGGGCACCCGAACGCTGAGGAAATTAAGGGCGCCGTCGACTTCTTCGACAAGATCGAAGACGAGTATGGCGACATCATCGTCGAAGAGTATGCCAAGCGCGAGAAGCGTCTAGCCTACGAAAAGGAGCATCCTGCAGGAGGCCTGGTGGCCGGCGTTAAGCGCACGGCAAAGAAGATCGCTAACAAGCTGTAACTGTAAAGGTGCTTTTGAGCGTTTAACCCATACGGCGGGTCCGAGCAGATTCGGGCCCGCCGTCTTTTTCTATCGTTACTCGGTAAAGGCGTTACCGACGCTCTGACCGCCAACATACGTCTCGACGAGGGTGAGCTCGTGGTCGAACACGACAAAGTCGGCGTCGCGACCCGGCATGATGCTGCCGCACTTATCCTCGATGTGCGCGGAGCGTGCCGGCACCTCGGTTGCCATGCGAATGGCGATATCGGCGCTGGCGATGCCCCAGTCGACGATGTTCTTGACACCCTGGGCAAGCGTGAGCACCGAGCCGGCAATGCTCTTGCCGTCGGCGAGCCAGCACAGGTTGTCCTTCATGATGACGTCCATGCCGCCACTGGTGTAGCTGCCCTCGGGCATGCCGCCGCAGCCCAGGCAGTCGGTGATGAGTACCGTGTGCTGCCAGCCCTTTGCCTGCAGCAGCGCCTTGATGGCGGCAGGGTTTACGTGCTTGCCGTCACAGATGATCTCAGCGTAGGTCTCGGGCGTGGACATGGCAGCACCCACGACACCGGGCTCACGGTGATGCAGCCCGCGCTGGCCGTTATAGGTATGCGTAAAGCAGCTGGCACCGGCGTTGATGGCGGCGATGCACTCATCGTAGGTGGCGTCGGAGTGACCGATGCTGGTCACGACGCCCTTCGCGTTGAGGGCGGCAGCATAGGTGGCAGCGCCATCGCGCTCAGCGGCCATAGCGCTCTTGACGATACGTCCGCCAGCAGCCTCCTGCCACTGGTCGAAGACCTCCTCGGAGGGATCGATCAGGTAAGCGGGGTTCTGCGCGCCCACGTGCTTCATGGTAAAGAAGGGGCCCTCCAGGTAGATGCCCTGAATGCGAGCACCGCAGAAGTCGGGGCCGCGACCCTCGTCCGCCTGGGCGATAGCGGCGCAGGCGTCCTTGATCTGCTCAACGCCATCGGTGAACGTCGTGGGCAGCCAGCTGGTGGTACCGCGACGGGCGAGCTCGGTCGAGCTGATATCAATGCCCTCGGGATCGTTATCGGTAGTTGAGTGGTTGTAGAAGCCATGGATGTGAGTATCGACCATACCCGGTGCGATCCACGATCCCGTGTAGTCCTTAATCTCGCAAGAGGGCTCGTCGGCCTGCCAGGCGCCAAAGACGCCATCCTCGACCATAAGATAGCCGCCCAGTTGCGGGCCTGCCGGCAAGAAGAACTTGTCAGCCTTAATTGCGTACGTGCTCATATGCACTCCTTGCTTCTAAAGCAGTTGACTGTGGTGATGCTTATACCCGGTCCATGTAAAAACAAAAAGCGCCCGCCCGCCGTTATGAGCGGACGGGCGCCCTTACAGGGGGACGCGATTAAGCGGTGAAGGGGTGAATCGTCACGCCCTTGACCACGCGGTTGACCGTGCCGGTGGGGCTCGGCGTATCGGGCGTGTTGCCCACGCGCACGGAGTTGAGCAGGCTGATAGCCTGGGCAAACATCACGAACGGCAGGGCAAGGTAGCCCTCGGGAAGCGCCTCGTAGCCCTTAAAGGTAAAGGACTCACCCTCATAGACGGTAGCGCCATCCTGCTGAACGGCAACGGTGTGCTGAGCGATCTTGTCGCCACCGATCTCGTTGAGGATGTCGATGTCGTACTGACGGGTGTAGGCGTCGTTGTTGACGAACACGAAGACGAGCGTCTTATCGTCGACGAAGGACTTAGGTCCGTGACGATAGCCCATGGAGGTGTCGTAGGAAGTAGCGACCAGACCGTGAGCGAGCTCGAGGATCTTGAGCTGGCTCTCCTGGGCAAGGCCACCGAAGGAGCCAGAACCCAAGTAGGTCACGCGGTTGAAGTCGCCAGCGAGGTAATCGGCAACCTCGGACTCGCGAGCGATAACCTCCTCGCCCATCTTGGCGATGGTCTCGACCCACTCGGCCTTCTGCTCGTCAGAGGCAGTGTCGAAAATAAGGGTGGAGAGCAGGGTCATGCAGGTGTAGGAACCGGTCATGGCGAAGCCCTTGTCGTTGGCGCGCGGGATGAGCAGCGTCAGCGCATTGGGATCATCGGCGGACTCGACGGCAAGCTTGCCCTCGGGAGCGCAGGTAATGTTGAGGAACTTGACGTTGTGGACGAGCTCCTTGGCGACGGCAACGGCGGCAAGGCTCTCGGGACTGTTGCCAGAGCGGGCAAAGGAAACCACGAGCGTGGGATCCTCGGCGCGCAGGAAGTCGCGCGGAGCGCTCACGATGTCGGTCGTGGCGATGGGCTTAAAGTCGTAGAGATCAGTGTTGCCAGCGTGACGCAGGTACGGGGCGCAGGTATCGCCAACGTAGTCGGACGTACCGGCACCGGTGAAGACAACGGACAGACGGCCCTCGCCCATAGCGCGAGCCTCGGCCAGGAAGGCCTCGATGGCCTCCTTGTTCTCGCGATAGATGTTGAGCGTATCACGCCAAAGCTCGGGCTGCTGAGCAATCTCGGCCGTGGTGATCTGGGCGCCGAGCTCGGTGAGCTCCTCGACACTCTTCTCGAACATTTCTAATACCTCTCTCTAGAAGTAATCCTCTGACGTGCAATTATACACTTCGGTTGGTTATCTGGTAGTAACCAGTTAAATGCAAAGAATCACCATATGGAAACGATGCGGACACTAGTTGCTACGCTGGTGGTAAACCTTGTATTTAAACTGATCGGCACGAGCAACCGAGAGTGTATACTCCACAACCTCGTTTGACTCGTTATACGTAGTCCTGACCAAATCGAGCACAGGCGAGCCCTCGACAATTCCCAAAAGGTGGGCGTCGGTGGGACGGGCTATGCTCGCATAGAACTCCTCTTCGGCCACGCGTATCTTTTGCTGAAAGTCTTGCTCAATCACATCGTAAAGCGGCTTGCGCTCCAGCAGCGGTCGCTTTAGGGACAGAAATTGACGAACCGGTAGATAGCTGCGTTCGACCATCATGGGCATGTTGTCGGCAGAACGAAGGCGCTTAAGCTTAAAAATGCGATCACCGATACGCAATCCCATATGCTCGGCCAGATTCTTATCGGCCTCCATCTCGCAAAACTCGAGAATCGTGGTCTCGGGGTCGCGACCCATCGCGCGCATCTGCTCGGTAAAGCTGTACGACTGCATAAGATTGGTTGCCTTTGCCGAACGGTCGGTCACAAAGGTACCGCGACCGTGCTGCCGAACCACCAGTCCTAAACGCTCCAGTTCCTGCAGAGCCAGGCGTACCGTAGTGCGCGAGAGACCATAGCGCTCCGAAAGTTCGCGCTCGGAAGGAATCATGTCACCGGCGCGATATTCATGGTCAATCTTTTCGGTCAGAATATCGACCAGCTGATCGTACAGCGGTTGCTTGCGCGCTCCGATCGCCATCCTATCCTCCCTTTTGCTCGAATTCGGCTAACTACCTAGGGTGTTAAGCATTATCAGTCCGCAACACCCGAATCATCAAGAAAACAAAAGCCGCGCGCTCTTTCGAGCACGCGGCTTTTAACATACACATGGCTTAAGGGGTCGGGGTGTGAGCCGCGTAGGGACACACCCCTCAAGCTAGAGCCTTACCAGATGCTCGGCCAGAGACCAAGCGGGCCAGCGCCCAGGATGCCCAGGACGAAGAGCAGCAGAATGCCCTTGGTCGGGGTCCAGCTGTGCTTAGCGAACATGTAGTAAAGCAGCAGCGTAAGCATAAGCGGGACGAGCTTCGGGACGATGGTGTTGAGGGTGTCGGCAACGGAGAAGTTGACCGGATCCTCGGTGACGGTGCCGTAGGTAACGGACTCCATGCCGTTGCCCAGATCGGTGACGCCGCACTCGACAGCGTTGCCGTCGGCATCGGAAGCGGTGAGGGCGTTGCCGTCCTCATCGGTCATGGCGATGGTACCGGCCTCAGCGGTCTCGGTATCGATGCCCTCCATACCGGTGAAGTTCTCGGCCTCCTTCTCGGAGACGATCACGGTAGTAGCGGAGAGGCCACGGGTGGTGCCGTTGGGGATCTGGAGGTTGATCTGGGTGCCACCCATGGTGACGACCAGGCAACCGACGACGAAGACGCCCATGATGGAAGCGGCACGCGTGAAGGCCTGCATGTTGGCAGTCAGAGCGTCAATAGCGCTGGTGCCAAGCTTGTAGGACCAGTTCATGAGCCAGAAGCGCAGAGCGAACTGGACGACGTTGAAGATCACCAGGAAGATGATCGGCGCAGCGGCGTTGCCGTTGATGGCCATGTTGGAGGTGATGCCGGCCGTGATAGGCACGAGCGTCAGCCAGAACAGGGCGTCACCGATACCACCGAGCGGGCCCATTGCGGCGACGCGGACGGCGCGGATCGTGGGGATGTCAACCTTGTTCTGCTCGAGCGAAAGCACGATACCCATAACAAAGGTGACGAGGAACGGGTGGGTGTTGAAGAACTCCAGGTTGTGGCTCATGGAAGCCGCGAGGTCGTTCTTGTTGGTATGGATCTTCTCCAGACCGGGGATGATGGAGTAAAGCCAGCCAGCGGCCTGCATGCGCTCGTAGTTGAACGATGCCTGCAGGAAGCAGGAGCGCCAAGCCATCTTGTTGAGGGTCTTCTGGTCGAGCTGCGGAGCAGGAGTGAGATCCTCGTAGTGCTCCGGGATCACATACTCATTAGATGCCATCTTCGAAGTCACCTCCGTCAGAAACAGCTGCACCCTTCAGCTCGGTCTGCTGCTGGAAGTCCCAGAAAGCGATGCCGAAGCCGATGAGAGCGAGGATGAGCAGGGCAGGGGTTGCCAGAGAATCGTTGGCAACGGTGATGAGCGCGAGGCCAAAGCCCATGAGGAAGAAGCCCCACATATCGCGGTTCATCATAACCTTGAGCAGGACGGCGAAGCCGACGAAGCGCATCATGCCGCCTGCAGCGGAAAGACCGGTCTGCAGCCAAGTCGGGATGGCGGAAGCGATGGTCTGACCGATGGTAGCGCCAGCGATGAAGAACAGGGTGACGACGACAGCGAAGATCAGGCCGAGCAGAGCCATGGCGAAGTAGTTCAGACGCTCGATGCCCTTGGTGTCAGCGTTATGAGCCATGTTGTCCGCGGAGGACATGAGGGGCGACATAAGCGTGAAGACCAGGGTAACGCCGAGCTGACCAAGCAGAGCGAACGGAATGGCAAGGCCGACTGCCGCGTTGGGCTCGAGGCCCGTAGCGATAGCGAGAATGGCTGCCATGATGCCGCCGATGACGGCGTTAGGCGGCTGAGCGCCTCCGATCGGCATGTTGCCGATCGTCATGAGCTGATAGGTACCACCCACGAGAAGACCGGTGTTGAGGTCGCCAAGGATAAGACCGATGACGGCGCCGGTGACGATGGGCTGATAGAGAGACTCGAGGAAGTTGAACTGGTCGATTGCCGCGACGAACGTGACGATGAAGACCAGAGCGACCTGGATGATCGAGTATTCCATCTTGCTCCTCCTTTCAAAATGTATGTACGCACTTTGGATATCACGTACAGAACGTCAGGGTTTCACTCCTGACAACGTGGATCACGAGGATTACGAGAAGAGCTTGCTCGTGTCCTCAACAGGCGTGCTCGGAACGCGCCTGATCTCCAACTCCACCCCCAATTCCTGCAGCTCTTTAAACGCAGCGACATCCTCGTCGTTAACTGCGACGGAGGTGGCGACTTGGCGCTTTCCTTCCGACATGTGCATGTTGCCGATGTTTACCTTCTTTATAGGCACACCGCCCTTGACGAGCGTAAGCACGTCTTCCGGTGTTTCGGCCACGATGAAGATCTTCTGGCGCGGGCTCGCCTTGCCAATGACGTCGATGGTCTTCTGCAGGGAGAAGAAACGCGTAGCGACGCCGGCGGGAGCGGCCATCTTCATGAGGTTCTGGCGCATGGTGTTGGTCGACACATCGTCGTTGGCGACGAGGATAAGGTTGGAGCCCAGGGTGGAGTTCCACTGGGTAGCGACCTGACCATGGACCAGTCGGTTATCGATGCGGGTAAGAAGAATGTTGGGTTCTGCCATGTTGATCAGCTTCCTTTCGTTATTTGCTGACGACAGTTACTTGATCTCCTGAATCGCATAACGCGAAACATCTACGACGGCACCGGATCGGACTTTGATCTGGACCTTTTCGCCTTCGATGCCCTTGACGGTTCCGTAGATACCGCCGGCGAAAAGAACCTCCTGACCCGGCTTGAGCTCGGTGTGCAGCTCCTTGAAGTACTTCTGCTTCTTCTTCATGTTGATCTGAGACCAAATGGTGTAAATCACACCCATGATGACGAGAAGACCTAAAAGAGCGACCGAGGAGCTCAGGACGCTGGCTCCGAAATCGGCCATTAGATGCCGTCCTCGTCGCCGAAGATATCCTCTTCCTCGGCACCAGCGACGGAGGCAACCGTCTGGGCGGTGATGCCCGTCTGGCCAACGGTCACGGCCTGCTCGCCAAGCTCGGCGAGCGTAGCGTTGCCGCGGAGGAACAGAAGCTCAATAACCATGGGAAGGTTCGTGCCAGTCAGAATCTCGACGTTGTCGACATCCTGGGCAATCATCATTGCCTGGTTGAACGGGGTACCACCAAGCAGGTCGGTAAAGACGAGCACGCCATCGCACTCCTCGCGCATGGCGGTGATAGCGGCGCGGAGATCCTCACCGTAGGAAGCAGCCTGGTCGCCCTCGAAAGGAACGACGGTAAAAGCGGGCTGATCACCGGCGACCATAGCGATAGCGCTTGCGAGGCCGGGTGCGAACTGTCCATGACCGGTAAGAATAAAGCCAACCATTCAAATTTCCCTTCCGAAGGTGTGTACGATCTGAGTCCGATGTTTTCGGAAGCCAGCGGGCGGACGCCCTTAAAGCTTCTTGGAAAGCGTTCTTTGAAGACCAGTGGTATCTCAACTGGTAGTAACCACGTGACGTGTTGTTGTCACTATATCATCACAGAAGAGGTCGCTTTCGCTGATTCACGCAGTAAAACGTTTTTGCACCGCTCACGGCGATAAATCGACCGTTTACCGCTCGTTAACACTTCTACCTGCGGCTTTGAAACCGTTTCGAAATGATTCGACGAATGATCGGAACCTTTTCTGTGTCTAAACAACGCAGGGTGGCCAAAAATGGCATGTAGAAAAAATGCAGGTCATTGTGAAGATTTGTGAATTGGTCTTTTTGACTTAATACCAGTTAGAACCAGTTTAGAAATTATCGGTGAACGGTAGTTTTCGACCGCTCAGCGGTTATTTCCAATCGTTTGCAGCTCCTTTTCCATATGAATTAGGGAAACCCGATGAAGCACTTGCGCGGTTGCAGGATATTTAGATACTCGTCCATCCCCCACGTGCCAAACTCTCACTCCCTAAATATGCCACAAGCTCTCGCTATTCGTCTCACAAACATTACTTACTCTTACTCTAATCTGTAATTGTTTATCGTTTATCATTAAGTATGATATAAGATACAAGTATCATCCAAGACATTGGTTGGAGGAGCTATGATCCGCTGGAACGTATCCAAATCGAATGAAGCCATCGACCGTGAACAGGCAATAGCCAAACTGAGGAAGCTCACTCGCTACTGCAAATGGGGCACAATCTGCACCATCGTGGCGCTCGCTCTGGGACTCCTCGCAGTCATTGCAATCTACGATCTACTCATATTGCCTAGCCTCTCCCAAGGGTTCTGTCTCCAATCCGTAGAGCTTGAGGCTAGCGAAGGGCCAATTCTCGCTCTCGTCGGCACCAATGAACAGACTCCTCTTATGCTTGTCGCGCACGACGGTCATACTGCCATAGGGAGCGGCATGATGGCATGCCTCGCGCTTGCCATCGCGCTAAGCGCATACAGGTTTTTCTCCGCCATTGAAAAGGCGGGCAGGCCCTTTGACCTCGAATGCATCCGCATACTACGTCAAATAGGACATTTGTTCCTTATCGGCGGCGCCGCCGTGAAACTTTTTGGTGCCATAGTCACAGGGCTGATACTCTCAGGATTTGGCGGCAGCTTTACGGATGCACTTGGCGGGCAGCATCTCGACCTCTCTATGCTCTTTGCAGGCCTAATTATTAGCCTGATTGCTAGCATCTTCCAGTACGGGTGTATCCTGCAAAAACAAGATGACGAGTTGCTCTAGGGGGAATCCATGATTATTCTGCGGCTCGACCGCATGCTTGCCGAACGCAAGACTTCATCCAAAGAGCTTGCGGAACGCGTGGGTATCTCCCAGGTCAATATGTCGCGTATCAAGACGGGCAAGGTTTCTGCCGTGCGCTTTTCAACTCTTGACGCGATATGCCGGGCTCTCGACTGCCAACCGGGCGATGTGCTGGAATATATGCCTGACGATGAAGCCGATAACCTCTTTGGACTTAAAGATGAATAGCCATAATTAAGCCGCCAATCACGCCCTCAACGCAAAAAGCCCGCCAGAACGATGCGTTCTAGCGGGCTCAATCAGATATTTCGACTTCGTGCTCGAAAGCTCGGGCAACCTTTAAGCAAACAGGCCGTAGATGCTGATGTTGGCCTTGGCATAGAGGCCGTTGGCATACTCGGTCCACTTGGAGCTGGCGCTCGAGGCCTGCGAAGAATACTGCTGATAGGCGGTGTAATAGGCGGTCATGGCCTGCTTATAGGTAGCGCTATCGGCGGTAAAGGCATCGTTAGCGAAGGCCTTAGCGTAGGTGCTGTTCTCGTCCTTCCAGGTGCCCTTCGAGCTATCCCACTCGTCACCGGCAAGGTTGATGATGTAATCGGCGTAATCCTTGCTCGCGGTGTCCTCGTTGCCGTCAGAAGGCTCGGTCGGAGCGGTCGGCATGCTCGCGGACGTATCGCCCACCTTCTTCTTGTAGAGCTTCTGCAGCGTCGCGGACTGGCGGACGATCTGCTTGGCCTGGTCCTTGGACACGCCATACTGCTTGGCCATGGTGTCGTAGTCCGAAGTGCCGATAGAATCCTCGGCGTACTTCTTCATCTCCTTAGAGGAGACGGTAATGCCCTCGTCCTCGGCAGCATCGAGCAGAATCTTGTTGCGCACGTAGGACAGGATGACGTCGGCAGAGGGGGCGGTGTAGTTGCCGTTGCTATCCTTGACGGTATCGAGGCTGTACTGGCTCTCGATGGCCTCGCGCGCAGTGATGTCGCTCTTCTTGCCGTTGTAGCTATAGCTTGCCACGGTCGAATCGAGCTGGCCCTCGGTCAGGGTCGACGAACCGACGCCCTTGCCACCAAAGCCGCCATTGCCAATAAAGAAGCCGACCACAGCAGCGATCACGACTGCGACCACAAAGGCGGCAATCATCGTCTTCTTGTGCCTGGATGCGTGGTCATCCGCGTCGGGGTCGTTGTCCTCATCCTGCTCCTCGGGCATCAGATTCTCGTCAGCGGCGTCCGCGGCGATCTGAGCCTCCAGGCGGGCGTCCTCTTCCTCGGCCGTCGTGCCAGCAGCGATGTGCTCGGCAGACGTACCGGCGACCAGATCGATCTTCTCGGTCTCGTCACCGTCGGGGCCTTCGCCGCGCTCGATGATCTGGATGCCGTCGATCTCGTCCTTCTCGTCCTTCTTTTGAATCAGACCCATATCAGTTACTCCTTGTTAGGAAACATAGTCCGCAATAGAATACGCCCGACAGAGCGCCGGGCGTATTGATTCTTAGGTTATACGCAAACACTTAAGTACTATTTAGGCGTTTGCAGCCTGCATGCCTTAAGCTAGGTGCGCGATAACGGCATCGGCAAAGGCCTGCGTACCCACGGCCCCCTCGACGGAGCCAGTCTGGGCACGACGCACGTCACCGGTAACCTGTTCGCCCTCGTCGAGAGTGGCAGAGACGGCGGCGCGAATGCGGTTGGCCGCGTCGTTCTCACCCAGGTGATCGAGCATCATCGCAGCAGAGAGGATCTCGGCCGTGGGGTTGGCAATATCCTGCCCCGCGATATCAGGCGCAGAGCCGTGCGTCGCCTCAAAGATGGCGCAGTCGGCACCGATGTTGGAGCCGGGGGCCATACCCAGGCCGCCCACCAGGCCGGCGCACAGGTCGCTCACGATGTCGCCGTACAGGTTTGGCAGCACCAGGACATCGAAGTCGTTGGGGTTCTGGACCAGGCCCATGCAGGTGGCGTCGACGATCTTGTCGTTGAACTCAATGTCGGGATAGCCCGCGGCCACCTCGCGCGCAACGCGCAGGAACAGGCCGTCGGTCGCCTTCATGATATTGGCCTTGTGCACAGCCGTCACCTTTTTGCGGCCGCAGCGGCGGGCATACTCAAAGGCGTACTCCACAATACGGCGGCTCTTGGCGATAGAGATGGGCTTGATCGAGATGGCGGAATCCGCGGCGAAGGTCTTCTGGCCCGAGCGCTCGACGAGCTGCGAAAGCTCCTCGACCTCGGCAGCACCCTCATCGAATTCGATACCGGCGTAGAGGTCCTCGGTGTTCTCGCGCACGATGACCAGGTCAACGTCGCGGAAGCGCGAGCCGTCGCCCGGCTGCGACAGACAGGGACGCACGCAGGCATACAGGTCAAAGTGCTTGCGCAGGGCGACGTTAACGCTGCGGAAACCCGTGCCGACCGGCGTGGTGATGGGCCCCTTGATGGCGACCTTAGTCTCGGCAACCGCATCGAGCACATGTTGGGGCAGCGGCGTGCCAAACTCGTCCATGACGCCGGCGCCGGCCTCCTGGACGTTCCAATTGATCTGGACACCAGTGGCCTCGACCACGCGGCGCATAGCCTGCGTAATCTCGGGACCGATACCGTCACCGGGAATCAGGACTACATCGTGCGCCATAATCTGTTACTCCTCGTCTTCGGCGTCGTCAGATTTTTTAACGCTAGCACGCTTCTTCTTTTTGGAGAGATCCAGGCCAAAACGTTTAACAAGCATTTCGCAAATCTCGCTCGAACGGGCCTTGAGATAGCTGCCCTTACCGTTCTCGGCATCGAACTTAAGGCGCAGCGCAAGCTTCTCTGCGACCTCGGCGTCGATCTCGCCCTGGCAAAACTCGTACAGGCAACCGAGCATGTCGCGATACTCAAGGTCGCCGTGGTAGCACTGGATGGCCTCGTCCAGGATGGGCCAAGCCTCGCGCGAACGCTCGACACTCGTGGCACCCCACACGCACAGCAGGCGGAAGGCGGCATAGCGCAGCGTGGAGGAGATCTCGTCGAACAGCGCGGTCTCGGCACCCTCAAAGGCGTCCTCCATCTGCTCGGGGCAGGTGGTGGCGAGTGCCGCCAAGGCATCGAGGGCCTCCCAGCGGGTCTGCGCCTCGGGGCGATCGAGCGCCTCGATCAGCGCGGGCACGCAGGGCACGACGCGCTGCGGATCGCGCTCGGCAAGCAGGTGCAGCACGCGGGCGGCAAACTGGCGGATGCGGCGCGTGGGGCAGCCGAGCTCCTGGACCAGGCGGTCGACGGCGTTCTCGTTCTCCTCTGCCAGCTGGAGCTGTGCCAGCTCCTCGTCGGTGAGCTGTTCGTCTTTGTTTTCTGCCATAGTTACCTCTTCTTACTATTTCTTAGCGTGCTTGCCAGCACCCTTGCTGTCATCGGTGACCGAGATGAGCTGTCGGTCGGCCGCACCATTGCGACGCGCACGGCGGCGTTCCTCGGCGTCGCCCGCATCGGCGGCGGCGCGATGGGCCTTGTTGACGTTAAAAACCTCGTCGTGCTTGCGCCACGGGCCGACGGACTCGCCAAAGCTCATCTTAAGACCGGCGATAAAGCCGCCGAGCCAGCCGATCGGCGCAAACTGCACCAGCGGGAACAGCGAGAACACCCAGGTCAGCAGGACGACTGCCGCCGCTCCTGCAAAGTTGGCGATCCAGTAGTCGCGCTTGGTGATGACGCGCTTTTCGCACGCCCACTGGCCGCACAAAAAGCCGATGTAGATCGCAAAGAGAAAGAGCACCAGCGCAAGCACCACGAACGTCCAGCTCATGGGCGCTACTCCTCGTGATGGTGGCCGCAGCAGCACTCGTGGCCGTCGTCATGGCCGTGGCCGTCGTCATGGCCGTGGCCGCCGCAGCACTCGTGGTCCTCGCCGTGGTGATGGCCACAACCGCACTCATGGTCCTCGCCGTGCTCGCCGCAACCGCAGCCGTCCTCGTGGGCACCGTGCTCTTCGGGACGATACTGCGACCAGTCCAGACCGGCGGCGATGGCGTCGGCCTCCTCCTTGTAGAGGACCGTGATGGCCTGGGTGCCCAGCTTGGCACCACCGATGGCGTCGAGCATGTCGTAGAGCGTAAAGGCCACGTCGGCGCCGGGCAGCGCGAGCTCGCGGTCATCGGCGTAGGCGAGCGCCAGACGCAGGTCCTTAATGAAGTGCTCGACCATAAAGCCGGGCTTGTAGTCGCCGTCGAGCGCCTTGGGAGCCAGGCTCTCCATGGCGCCGGACTTACCGGTACCGCCCAGGATCATCTGGCGGGTCTTCTCCAGGTCAAGGCCGCTCAGCTCGGCAAATGCCATGGCGTCTGCCATACCGACCATGCAGGCGCCCAGCGACACCTGGTTGGCGAGCTTGGCAGCCTGGCCCTTGCCGGCGCCGTCGAAGCAGCAGATGTTGGCCGCAAAGGTGGCAAGGATGTCGCGGACTGGGGCGATATCGTTCTCGGTGGCGCCCACGATAGCCGTGAGCGTGCCGGCGATAGCACCAGACTCGCCGCCGGTGACGGGGCAGTCAAACGCCATGCGGCCGGAAACCTGGGCGGCCTCGGCAATGTCGCGCGCCAGCTCGGGCGAGCTTGTGGTGAGGTCGATCAGGACCGCGCCGGGCTTAGTGCACGCGAGCAGGCCGTCGCCCGCCAGGTAGAGCTCCTCGACCTCGGAGGGATAACCCACCATGGTAAAGACGACGTCGGCGTTCGCCACGGCATCTGCCGGCGTATCGGCCCAAACGGCACCGCGCTCGATAAGCGCGGCGGCCTTGGACTTAGTGCGGTTGTTGACCGTGACGGGATAGCCGGCATCCAGGATGTGGCCGGCAATGGGGGCACCCATGATTCCGGTGCCGATGAATGCGACGGAGAGCTTGTTTGCCATGAAACCTTTCCTTTTGGGTTGGGTGTTATTACCAGGTTGAATACTCGGTGCCAGCGTTGGGCTGTGAGTCGAGGGCGATTACGGACGCAGCGCTTGCCTACTGGCCGCGCACGCGGCGGGCGATGCGGTCGGAAAGCGACGCCTTGTCGGCGCGGTTCTTACCCCAAAACGCGCAGGCCACCATGCCGGGGCCCACGTGCGAGCCGATGGTAGGACCGACGGAGCTGCGAATGATCGTGACGTCGGCGCAACCCTCCTCCTTGCGGATGACGGCTTCGAGCCAGTCGCCGTCCTTCTCGGCATCGGCCGTCATAATGGCGATGGGCATGGTGCGATCGGGCACATAGTTCTCGCGGAACGACTTGAGGATGGACTTGAGCGCCTTCTTGCGACCGCGGTTGACGCCGATCAGCGACAGCGAGCCGGCCAGGTCGTAGGACAGCTCGGGTTTGACGTCGAGCTTTGCCGTGAGCTGTGCCGCCGCGGGCGGAATGCGGCCGCCGGCAGCCAGCGCGTCAAAGCTCTCGAGCGTAAAGTAACCGTGGACATAGGTCTTGGCCTCGTTTGCCCAGTCGACCAGCTGCTTGGCGGTCAGTCCCGCCGAACGCTGGCGCACGGCCTCAAGCGCCAAGAGCTCGCCGGTCGCACAGGGCAGAGCGTTGTCGACCACGTACAGCTCAAAGTTGGGATACTCGGCGCGCACGGCGTCCGCCGCCTGGCACGCGGAGTTGTAGCTCGACGACAGCGCCGAGGTAAAGCACAGGTAGACCGTAGGCGTACCCTCTTTGGCGCACTCGGTAAAGAACTCGATATAGCGACCGAGCGACACAGCCGAGGTGGACACGCGGGCACCGGCGCGCATACGGTCGTAGAACTCCTTGGGTGTGATGCTCGACCAGATGTCGTCCGTGCGCTCTTCGCCATCGATAATGAAGGGGAAACCCAGGATATCGACATCGAGGTTCGCGGCGACCTCGGGGCTAAAGTCGCAGCAGGTATCGACGACGATGCGGCAACGGTCCGAATGACCGGCGGATGCGGCCTTGTCCATCAAAGCGACTCCTTACGTAAAAAGGCGGCCACCCGCATGGGA
>NZ_QSCW01000016.1:0-15678 GCF_003463445.1 Collinsella sp. OF02-10 | reverse complement strand
CCCCCCCCCCCCCCCCCCCCCCCAGCCGTTAACTCATGCAAGTTAACGTATTTTACTCGTCAAGTGTTTCGATGCGGGGCTTGATGATGCCATATCCACCATTCTTACGGTGATACACCACATTGATAAGGCCGGTCGTCGCGTTCTCGAACACGTAGAAGTCGTGACCGAGCAGATCGGTCTGCACCAGCGCCTGCTCCTCAGTCATCGGAGTGACGTCGATAACCTTCTCGCGGACGAGCAGGTCGTCTTCCTCCTCGGGCAGCAGCAGGTCGGCCAGATCCTCGACGCGCTCGACCGGTGCGACATCCGCGGCGCTGGCACCACCCTGGCGGTTGTCCACGACCTTAGTCTTGAACTTGCGCAGCTGGCGGGTAACCTTATCGGCGGAGAGGTCGATGGCGGCATACATATCTGCGCCGTGCTCGGCAACGCGAATCACAGAGCCGCGGGCACGAACCGTGACCTCGACGATTGCCGGGTTGGGGTTCGAGGGGTTCTTCTCATAACGAAGCACGACGTCGACTGTCATGGGCTCGATATCGAAAACCTTGAGCGCCTCGCCGATCTTCTCATCCACATGCGCACGCAGAGCATCGGTTACCGTCGTCTTGCGTCCAGAAACCTTGATATCCATACGTGGCTCCAATCTGCCTCGGGGACTTACTGTACTGGCTATGTACCCATTGCCGTGCATTTAATCACGCGGATTCCTAAAGACCCGAATAACGACTGCTTGATACCGCATACCGAAGTCTCGCACTTTTCTGTGGCAAAGTGCGCTATGGAAGAGCGACGGCGACTTTGGTTTTGCACCTAAAAAATGTCTTTGACCTGCTGGTTTTATGGAAACGAAAAAGCCGGGCTCCCCTGTTGGGAGAGCCCGGCGATGCGTGTTGAAACCGTGAAGAGGCGTCCCTCCTAGCGCATAGGAGACGCCACCCCTAGCAATAACTAGCTATTAAGCTTGTTAATGTCGTCGTCGGTGATGGTGTCTTCCTGGCTGGACGATTTGTCTTCGGAGGATGCGGTCTCATTGTTGGAATCGGAGGACTCGCTGCCGGAGGATGTGGTCTCGCTGGACTCAGAGTCGCCCGGCTGCACGTTAGCGCCCGAAACCGTCTTAGTGGTGAGGTCGTAGGGCATCGTGCCGTACCAGACGCAGTGGACCGCCTCGAGCGTGCCGTCGGCCGTAATACCGTCGAGGGCATCGCTCACGGCACGACACAGTTCGTCATTGGACGAAAGGCCTGCAACACCAAGCGTCGAGGGCGCCTCGAGCGCACCGACATAGGAGATCTCGCTCATCAGTCGCGCAAGGTAACCGCCAGCCGTGGAGTCGCAGACCACATAGTCGACCTCGCCGGACTCGAGCGCCTCAAAGCACTCGTTGATGTTGGAGTAAGTCTTTTGGTTGGCGGTGATGCTCTGCTTAGCAAGCGCCTCCTGCGAGGCCGAGGACATCTGGATACCCAGAGTAGACGTGTTAAGGGTATCGGTGGAAACGCTCAGCGACCCACCATCGCTGGTTTTACCGAACACGGAAGCGGCATCGTACAGGCACGTGCCGAGCGAGCTAACGTCCCCATCCGTGGAGTTGATCTCGCCGATAAAGATATCAGCCTTTTTGTCACCGAGCGCGGAACCTGCCGAGGACGCATCGACAAAGGCGACCTTAAGGCCCATGCGGCTTGCGAGGGCGCGGGCAGCGTCGACTGCATACCCCGTGAGCTCGCCGTCAGCGCCCTGCATGGCCTGCGGCGCATCGGAGGTATCGAGGGCAACCGTCAGGGTACCGGGGGTGACCAGGGCATCATCCGACACCGCGGGCGTGACGGTCTCGTACTCGATCTGGTCGATCGTGGGAGTCGTGAACGTAGACAGCGGGTTGAACGCGCATCCGCTCAGGCCCAAAACGGCGATGACCGCTGCGGTCCCAGCACCTAACCGAGCCGCGTGCATCAAGCTGCCCCTCACCATGTCCACTACCCTGCCTTCTGTGTCGTATACGATCCGTGCGTTGCGCGGAATATCAGATTGTTCCCACCAGCTGACCTGGTATTTGACCCCACACTTGCGCACCGGGGTGTTTGCTCGGGAGGCCGCAGCCACCTTCACGACTGGCCCGCTCGCCCGCGAGGCGGTATTGCCCCAAAGAAAGTAGAACGGACGGTGCGGCTTACATCTAGGACGCGCCATGATCGCGCCGCGCGCACGCGGTCGCTTACGTGGATCCCTTTGACCGCGTCTGTCTTGGACTAGGACGGGCATTTCGTCCGTCCGCAACCACAGCCTGGCAGGAACGTAGCGCATTATAGCTAAGTTCAAGCTAAAGTTTAAGGTTAGGGGCGTCATTCGCATCGCGAGTACAGATTTCGCAGGTCAGGACGGGCCGCACGCGCCATCTTCACTGCCACAAAACCACCCCTACCAAACACGTGCGATAGCAAGGCCATCGACTGCCGCAGCGCCGGCACGCTTGAGCTCCGCCGAGGCTGCTGCCATGGTCGCGCCCGTGGTGATAACGTCATCGATAAGCAGTAGGCGGCGGCCGTGCACGTCCTCAACCGTCTCGTACATGCCTTGGGCACGCTCGCGACGCTCCTCACGACCGAGTTCGCGCTGGTCGCCATGCCCGTACTTGACGAGGGCATCGAGCAGAGGAACACCCGACAGCTCGCAAAATGGGCGCGCAATGGCCTCCATATGATCAAAACCGCGCCGCCGAAACGCTGCCGCCGTCGCAGGCACAAACACCACCGCATCCGCACCGGACAGCACACCTCCTAAGCGATCGGGCGCTACGACCTGGGCATGCAGGGCGGTGTCGTAGAGCAGCTCCGCCAGATACGGCGCCAGGCGTCGCTCGCCCGCGTCCTTGTACGCTTTAATGATGCGCGGCAGCGGATGCGCATAGACGGAGCACGCCAGGCAGCGGTCGAGCGCCTCCGCCATTGCCGAGGACGTGCCCTCGACCGAACACTCAGTGCACAGCAAATCCCCAAACGGGGCGCCGCATCGGGTGCAGCTATGACGTGGGTCGATGAGCGTGAGCGCGGCCAGGCAGTCTTGGCAAATAAGCGCACCGGCGCGCTCGCAGCCGGCACATCGTGTTGGCGACAATGCCTCGAGTGCCTCGCGTGCCGCCCGCTCGGCAAACGGCAGCAATTCGTCCGCAAACGGCAGGGCGCCGGCACCCTGCAGACGGCTCAATTTGTTCAGATGGCTCTTCAAGACACAACCCTCCCTACGTTCGGTCGCAGGGAGGGTTGTTGATTCAGCGCTATGATACCCCGATGCGCTCGGGGCAAGGCGAGCAAAATCCGCTCGCGGGCGTTATTCGCCGGCGGGCGGTTGTGGTGCAGACGAAGACGGGGGCGAGCCCTCGCCACCATCCTGGCGCGGCTTGCGGGAACGGCGACGGCGACGGCGCTTTTGGCCCTGGTCGGCCGAGCCCTCGCCACCGCGATCCTCGCGCGGCTCGCGCTCGTCGCGAGCGGCGCCACGCGAAGCCTTAGCAGCCGCTCCCCCGCCATCTCCGGGACGACGGCGCGTGACCTTGACCTCGCCATCCGAGACCTGATCGGCCACGGAGGGCACTGAAGGCTTCTGCTGCGCGCCCAAGGAATGGCGACGGCGCGGACGCGGCGCGCGCTCATCCTCGCCACGTGACTTGCCGCCCTTGTCGGCAGACGCATCGGAGGCCGAGGCGCCCTTGGAAGCGGCACCAGCCTCGCGAGCAGCTGCGGCGCGGAAGGCGTCCTCGCGCTCCTCGCTCGACAGATGACGGCGGCGGCGACGTGTGGGGTTCATGCCACCGCCGCGATTCTGCTGCTGGGGTTGCTGAACCTCGCGCTCGCGAGAGGCGTTCTTGCCCGCGGCTGCAGCCTCGGCAGCATCGCCCGAGCCCGCGCGCTTGCGACGACGACGGCCACCGGCGGCCTCCTCGGCCTCAGGCGTTGCGGCATTGCCACGGCCCTTTCCGCGGCCACGGCCCTCGCCCTGCCCCTGACCGGCGCGAGCATCGGAATCGGCATCGCGACGACGGCGCTTGGGCATCGACGTACCGGCCAGACGGTCGGCGCTCGACAGGCCATCGCCCACGTCGACGCCGTTCTCGCGGTCGAGCTCCATGAGTGCCAGGCGCATCTCGGGCGACTCGATGCGCTCGAGCACGTCGCGCGTCACGCAGTCGGGGCGGCAGTTGCAGCCCTGCTCGGCGGCCTTCTTTTTGCAGCCCTCCGAGCAGGTCATATCGGCCAGGTTGACCTTAAAGACCTTGCCGTTCTCCAGGCGCAGCACCAGCTGCTCACGCGGCGTGTCATATTCCTGAATACGCGCCTTGCCGAGCGGCGTATCGATGAGCGTCTTCTTTTTGGGCGCACGACTCTTAAAGTCCTTGTACGCTTCGAACTCATAGCGCAGGCAGCACATCAGGCGGCCGCAAACGCCGCTGATCTTGGAGGAATTGAGCGGCAGGTCCTGCTCTTTTGCCATGCGGATCGAGACGGGCTCAAACTGTCCGCCAAAGCGCGTGCAACAGAGCTCCTGGCCGCACTGGGCATAGCCGCCCACCAGGCGAGTCTCGTCGCGCACGCCGATCTGGCGCATGTCAACGCGAATGTGCAGCGTCGAGGACAGATCCTTGACGAGCTGGCGAAAATCGACGCGCTCCTCGGCGGCAAAGTAGAACACGGCCTTCTCGCCGCCAAACAGGTACTCGACGCCGACCGGCTTCATCTCGAGGTCGAGCTCTTTGACCAGACGGCGGAAATCGACCATGGCCTCGTCACCCTGGATGGCCAGGTCGTCGGCAAGCTGCAGGTCGATGTCGCTCGCCACACGCAGCACGGGCTTGAGCGGCTGACCGATCTCGTCTTGCGGTACCTCGAAGGGATCAGCCGTGACCAGGCCGATCTCGGTTCCGCGCTCGGTGGAGCAAATAGCGTAATCTGCCTCGAGGATATCCAGGTCCTGCGGGTCAAACCACAGGTCGCGCGAGGCGTAGGTAAACTTAACGGGTACGACTAACGGCATTTCAGTGCCTTCCTGATATCGAACAGCATGACCTCGATGGCCAGCTGGGGAGTAACGTTTCTGGCGATGTTGCGCTCGGCGGTCGCGACCGCCTCGAGCGCCTGGGTGGCACCCGCAACATTGGTCGCGGCGGCAAGCCGACCGATCGTGTCGCGCACGTCCTCGTTCACCACGTCGGCTGCCTCGTCCTGAAGTGTCAGCAGCACGTCGCGCATGAGCGTCCGCGCGCTCGCCAGCGCTTCCATGATACCCGAACGCTCGCGCGCGTTGAGTTCGCGCTTGTTGCGGTCCTCAAGCTGCTTCAATGCTCCACGCGACAGGTAGTCGGCGTTTTGCTCGAGTACCTTTTCCTGCGTGGACTTGACCTCGGCGAGCGGCGCCTTAACGGCGACAATGAGCGACTTGGCGCGGCTGAGCACGTCGGCCTCGTCGGCGGCGATGAGCGAATCGATGGCGCGGACCATCTGGCGGCGAGCATCCTGGCGCTCGGCGCTCTTAAGAAACTCGATGCCGCGTGTGGGGCTTCCCGCCACGGCGACCGCCATGCGGCAACGCGCAGGGTCCTGACCGGTGGCGCGGCTCACGGCCTGCGCGGCGGCGGCGGGCGATACCAGCCGAAACGGCACGCACTGGCAACGACTCACGATAGTGGGCAGCATCACGTCGGCCGAGGTGCCCAGCAAGATAAACATAACGCCCTCGGGCGGCTCCTCGAGCGTTTTGAGCAGTGCGTTGGCGGTGTTGGCACGCAGTTGCTCGGCACGGTCGATGATGTAGACCTTGGCCTTGGCACGGATGGGCGCCAGTGGCACGTCATCGAGCAGCTCGCGGGTCTGGGCAATGAGGTAACCCGTGGCGCTCTCGGGCGTGTAATAGTGCACGTCGGGGTGCGTATGGCGGGCGACGCGCACGCAGCTATCGCATGAGCCGCAGCCATTCTGCTCGCACAGGAAGGCTTGGGCGAGCGCCCACGCGGCGTCGAGCTTGCCCGCGCCGGGAGCGCCCAAAAACAGGTAGGCGTGCGATGCGCGACCGCTAGCGACGGCATTGGTCAAAAAGTCACGCACGCGCTCTTGGGTGTCGAGCTTGGCCAGCAGGCTTGCCTGAGCGGGGGCCATGTTACTCGGCCTCCTTGGCAAGCGCGGCGGCGACGGCTTCCTGCGGAATGTCGAGACCGTACGCGCGAACCTGCTCGACCGTCTTCTCGAAGACTTCCTCGACGGTCGTAGTGGCGTCGATGAGCTTTACGCGGTCTGGCTCCTCGGCAGCAATTGCGCAAAACCCCTCGTAGACACGCTCCTGGAATGCCATGCCCTTAGCCTCCATGCGATCTGCCGCGCCACGAGCTGCCATGCGCAGCGCCGCCTGCTCGGGCGTGATGTGGTAGACGAGCGTGAGCGCCGGGTGCGTTCCCGCGACGGCCAGGTTGTTGGCGTCGCGCACCATCTGGCGGTCGAGCCCATCGGCAAATGCCTGGTAGCAGGTCGTGGAATCGTAGAAGCGATCGCACAGGACCACCTTGCCGGCAGCGAGGGCGGGCGCGATGACCTCGTGCACCAGCTGGGCACGCGCAGCCTCGTAGAGCAACAGCTCGCAGGTATCGCCCATCGTCGTGTTGGCAGGGTCGAGCAGCAGGGCGCGAATCTTTTCGCTGATGGCAGTGCCGCCCGGCTCGCGCAGGCTCACAACCTGATAGCCAGCGAGTTCGAGCGCGCGGGCAAGCAGGCGCGCCTGCGTGGACTTGCCGGCGCCATCGACGCCCTCGAGCGTAATGAAGCTATGTTGAGCGGGCTCAAAAGCCATGGGCGCAGCCCCTTCCTACAAGGCGCGTAAATGCAGATATATCAACCAAGCCATGATACCCCAGTGCTCGGCGCGTCCCCAATGGCTAAAGGCGCCTTTCCAAAGTTGCGGTGAAATAGGGACTGATTGAAGCTCTGAGACCGCCAAACAGTCCCTATTTCACCGCAACTTATGATGGGGAATTTTGGATGCTGGGTATAATCGTCGTATTGCATTGAAATGTGGCGAAAGGAGTGGCAATGTCTCGGTATTGCGCCTCGTGCGGCAAGCTTCTTGCAGATGATGCCAAGTTCTGCACCTCATGCGGTGCACCCGTTGAGCAAACAGCCGCAAGCGATAGCCAGCCCGCTTTTGAGCAGACCGGCTCCCTTGATACGCCGCAAGCCAAGGCGGATGACTCCCTCGCCTATAGCCCCGACCCTGCCGCAAGGACCGAGGCCGTCGAGACCACGCAGCGCATACCCGTCGCGAGCGGCTCGCCCCAACAGCAGCCGGCTCCCGCATACGCGCCCGCTTCGCCACAGACCCCCGCTCCCAAAAAGAGCGGCACCGGGCCGCTTATCGCCGTTATTGTTGTGCTGGTGGCGATCATCATCGCCCTGGTCGTTTTCTTTGTGATCAAGCCTTTCGACAACGCCGCCACGCAGACGACTGCCGCGGTAGCTAAGCTGCACCATGACGTCGACGACGATGACCTAAAGCCTCTCGGCGATCCCAACAGCCTGTACGACGATGATGACGATGACGACGAGGATGGCGGCGAAGCAACGCTCTCCGAGCAGAACCTCTACCGTCGCCTGAGCGAATACTACGACCTGCTCGAAGATCTCGACAGCCAGGTCCGTGGCTGCGCGCAGAACTTCAACGGCAACTATCTGGAAGAGGATCGAACCACCCGTCAAAATCTCGCCGACGTCGCCGAGCGCACGGAGGACACCATCGAGCAGTATTACGACATCGTCGAGGACCTGGACGTCCCGACGAGCTCCAAGAACTACAGCTCCTGGAAGGACATCATCGCCCTGTACGACGACCTGGATCACCGCATTGACGCAATCTGTGATGCCTGGGAGATCAGCCTGAAATACGCCAAGCCTGCGGACCACAAGAATGAGATCGTGGCGCCGCTGTCGCGCGACAACGTGGCGGGTACCAATGACAATAAGTACCGCCTAGACTTTGAGGAGCGCTATCCCGGCGCCAAACCCGTCGAGGTGAACTAGCGCTTTGTCGTTCCCGAGCCGGCAGTTAGAGACGTTCCTAAACTGCCGGCAGAAAAGGAACGTCCCTAACTGCCGGTCAAAAAAACGAGCGAGGATCGTGGGGTCCTCGCTCGTTTTTTAGGCAATGTTTCGACCGCGCCGTTACTTGTCGGAGGCTGCTTTCTTGGCAGTCGACTTCTTCGCGGTCGTCTTCTTGGCGGCAGTGGCTTTCTTAGCCGTGGTCTTCTTGGCCGCCGTCGTCTTCTTTGCCGTGCTCGCCTTGGTTGTGGTCTTGCGACCGCGGGCGGGCTTCTTCTCCTTGGTCGGGCAGTCCATGTTGACGCAGATACGCCACGGACCGCGCGCCGTGTTGACCACCACGATGGGGGCGCCGCACTCGGGGCAGGTCTCGCCCGTCGCCTCGAGCTTGCCGCGCGCCGGCAGCGGATAGCTCACGCCGCAGTCATCGTAGTTGGTGCAGCGGATAAAGCGCTTGCCGCTCTTCTCGCTCTTGTGCGCGATCAGGTCGCCGTGACGTCCGGCCTCGGCACACACCTTGCACTCGCCCACCTTAAGATCGGGCTCGTAGTTGGTGGGGCACGTGGGGTTCACGCAGATCTCGAAGGCCTTCTGGCGGAATGGCTGGCACTTGATGCGCGGCGCGCCGCACTCGGGGCACACGGCGGCCTCGCCCTCGAGCGGGCTCACCTTGACGCCGCTCGGCACCGGATAGGTCACGTCGCAGTCGGGCCAACCCATGCAGCCGATAAAGCTGCCGCGGGTCTTGGCGCTCGTCTTCATAACCAGGTCCTTGCCGCACTTGGGGCAGGCGCCCACGCGCGCATCGGCCGTGACGGCGTCGCTGATGGCGTCGCCCAGCTCCTGCGTATGCTTGAGCAGCTCGTCGAGCACGCCGGCCAGCAGCGCGCGCGAGTGCGTCACGACATGCTCTTCGGTGTCCTCGCCGCGCTCCACGCGGGTCATGTCGCCGTCGAGCTCGCTGGTCATATCGGGGCTCGTGATGCGCGGGGCAAACTGCGACAGCGCGTCGATGATGGCGATGCCCAGCTGGCTCGGCTCAACGGGATCATTTTTGAGATAGCGCACGGCATACAGGCGCTCGATGATACTCGCGCGCGTGGACTTGGTGCCCAGGCCGCGCTTTTCCATCTCCTGCACGAGCTTGCCCTGGCTGTAGCGCGCGGGCGGCTCGGTCTGCTTGGCCTCGAGCTTAATGTCGAATACGTCGACCGTGTCGCCCTGCTCAAGCGGCGGCATCTGCTCGTCGCGCTTGAGACCGTACGGATATGCCTCGCGGAAGCCCGGGGTCACGAGCACGTCGCCCGAAGCCACGAACGGCTCACCGTTCACATCGAGCTCGAGCTTGGTGTTCTCGATGGTCGCGGGCCCCATGAGCGTTGCCAGGAAGCGACGGGCGATGAGGTCATAGAGTTTGCGCTGGCCGCCGTCGAGCGTGGACGGATCGCCCTCGCCCGTGGGGTAGATAGGCGGGTGGTCGGTGGTCTCGACCTTGCCGCGCGTGGGCTTCATGGGGCCGGCGAGCACCTTTTTGCACACGGGCGCCAGCGCCGGGTTGATCTTTGCCAGGTCGCTCACCACGGCGCCCAGATCGAGCGTCGCGGGATACACGGTGTTGTCGACACGCGGGTAGCTGATGAGACCGGCCATGTAGAGGGACTCGGCGATGCGCATGGTACGCGCAGGTGAGATGCCCTCGGCCGCGGCGGCAGCCTGCAGCGAGGTCGTCGCAAACGGCGTGGGCGGCTGCTGCTTACGCGAGCGCTTGGTCACCGCGGCGACGGTTGCCGTCGTAGCGCCGTCAACGTGACCGTACGCCGTCTCAGCAGCATCCTTGTCGGTAAAGCGCGCCGTCTTGTGCGCGATCTTAAAGCGATCGTCCTCGGCAGCGCCTTGCGCGGCGCCCATGCCGCGAATCTGCCAATAGTCCTCGGGCACAAACGCCATGCGCTCGCGCTCGCGCTCGACCACCAGGGCAAGCGTCGGCGTCTGCACGCGGCCGGCGGAACGCACGTTGCCAAAGCCGCCAAACTTGGCGAGCGTCAGGTAGCGCGTGAGCACTGCACCCCAAATGAGGTCGATGTGCTGACGGCTCTCGCCGGCGTCGGCCAGGTTCTGGTCGAGCGAGACAAGGTTATCGAAGGCCTGCGTGATCTCGGCCTTGGTAAACGAAGAATACTGGGCGCGGGCGACCGGCAAGTCGGGCGCCACCTCGCGCACCTTGTTGAGGGCGTCCGAACCGATCAGCTCGCCCTCGCGATCGAAGTCCGTGGCGATGATGACACTGTCGGACTTTTTGGCGAGGTTCTTGAGCGAGCGGATGAGTTCCTTCTCGGCCGGCAGCTTAATGACGGGTGCCCAGGTGAGATAGGGCAGACTCTCGAGCTTCCAGCCCTTGATGGAGATGCCGTCGGCAAGAAACGGCTTGCGCTTGGTGTCGTACGGCGGGCGGGCCAAGCCATCGGGCATATCGGCCGGCAGCATCTCACCGTCCTCCGTGACCGAATACCAGCCCAGCTTTTTATCGAACAGCACGCTGTCGCAAAAATCGGGCGCAAGGATGTGACCGGCAAGGCCGATCGTCACGCACTCCTCGCCCTTCCACTCAAAACGGTAGATGGCGGTGTTGTACACCTTGTCCTTTTTGGGCTTGCCCGTGGACAGACGCTCGGCAATCTGACGCGCGGCGTCGTTTTTCTCGGCGATGATGAGCTTCAAAAGAGGCTCCTATCTCGTATCTCTGCGGCTACGCCCGCCCGTATGGCGGCCGACTTACGCCCTTGCTTGCTCAATCTGCCCGATGAGCCAATCGCACCAGGCATCCATGCCCTCGCCCTTGCGCGCGCTCACGGCAAACCGCGGCGCCTGCGGATTGAGGTCATCGAGTGTCTTAGTATACCTATCCATGTCAAAATCGAAAGCCGGAGCCACGTCGACCTTGTTGAGCAGCTGCGCGCCGGCGTGTTGGAAGATGCCCGGGTACTTGATGGGCTTGTCGTCGCCCTCGGGCACCGAGAGAATCATGATGGACAGGTTCTCGCCCAGGTCAAAGTCGACCGGGCAGACCAGGTTGCCCACGTTTTCGATAAAGATGACGTCGATGTTCTCCAGACCCACAGCCTGGTCGAAGGCGTCGACGGCCTCCATGATCATGTTGCCCTCGAGGTGGCACAGGCCGCCCGTGTTGATCTGGATGGCGGGCATGCCGGCTTCCTTCATGGTGATGGCATCGACATCCGAGGCGATATCGCCCTCGATGACGGCACAGCGCAGGCCGGCTTTGTCACGCAGGCGCTCGTTGGTGCCCAGAATCGTGGTGGTCTTACCCGAGCCGGGGCTCGACAGCACATTGATCACGTAGGTGCCTGCCTCATTAAATCGCTGACGCAGCTGATCTGCCAGGCGCTCGTTGCGCGACAGGATCGGCGACGCGATATCAATCGTTTTCTCGGCCATACTTAGCGCTCCTTACTTTGGCCCCTTTATACCCCATCATTAGATGGCTAGCGGGCTAATCGTCGGGGGTTTCGATTTCGATACTTGCGATATCGAGCTCGCGGCCGTGCAGCAGGCGCACGTTGGCGCCGCCACACTGGGGGCAGCGACAATGGAAACGGTCGTGCTCAAAGACCTCGCCGCAGTCCAGGCACTCGCTTTGTGGATGGACCTCCTCCACGGCAAGCTCGCAGCCGCGCGTGAGCGGGTCCTCATCGCGAAACGTCTCCCACGCAAAGTCGAGTGCCTCGCGCACGACCTCGGTCATATCCCCGATACGAAGCGTTACCAAAACGGCGCGCGAGGCCCCCGCCCCACGCGCCGCGCGAATCACTGTATCGAGTATGCCGTTGACAATGCCAACCTCGTGCATACCGATTTACTCCTCGTCGTCCTCGTCGTCCGAGAACAGGTCCAGACGGCTCACGAACAGGCCCTCCTTGCCCTCGCGCGCGGTAATGACCACGCGAGCGATGGCGAGCGAAATCTCGTAGAGCGAGAGCAGGGCGCCATACATGAGACCCAGCGTAACGGGCGAGCCGTCGGGCGTAATCACAGCCGAACCCACGAGCAGGCCTACGTACACGTAGCGCCAGGCGCTGCGGAAGGCCGCATAGGACACGATGTGGAAAACGGACAGGTAGAAGATGATGAGCGGCAGCTCAAACGCCACACCAAAGCCGATCATAAAGAGCAGCTCCATGTTGACGTAGTTCTCCAGATCGGGCAACGCCGTAGCGACAGCCGAGGTCTCGCCGATGAGCCACTCAAAGCCCGCCGGGATGATGATGAAGTAGCAGAAGATGGCACCCAGGAAGAACAGCACCGTCGAGGCGAGCACCGTGGGCACAACCCACTTGCGCTCGTTGGGGCGCAGTGCCGGCAGGAAAAATGCCAGAATCTGCCAGATGATCATGGGCGTGCACATGACCACGGCCATCTTGATGGCAAGCGAGAAGCGCAGGCCAAAGCCGCCGAGCGTGGTGGTGATGTAAAACTTACCGTCCGGCACAAAGGAGCGGATGGGGTCCTCAAGAATATCGAGCACCACGGGCGTGGCAAAGTACAGCACGATGGCGGCGGCAAACACCGAAACGACCACGATGGTCAGGCGGCGACGGAGCTCTCCCAGGTGATCGAAGAGCGGCATGCGCGCAGGTCCGATCGGCATTACTCATCGCCTCCCTTCGGGGCGTCGGCGGCAGCAGCCTCGGCATCGTCCTCGACCTCGAGCTCGCGAGCGAGCTGGTCGACGACGGCCTTGCGCTTGCGGGGACGACGGGCGTAGAGGTCAGCCGTCGTGGGCTCTGCCGGCTCGGGCTTGGGCTCTGCAGCAGGCTCGGGCTCGACGGCAGCAGCAGGCTCTGTACCCTCGGCCTCATCAACAGCGCCTTCGCCCTCAGCAGCGCCCTCGCTTGCGGCCTTCTCGGCAGCAAGACGGGCGCGACGCTCGGCAAAGGTCTCCTTCTTGGCGGGCGCTGCCGTCTCGGCGGCATCCTCGTCCGCATCGGAATCGTCGTCGGTCGCAGCAGTCTTCTTGGGCTTGACCGGGGCCGACGCGGCCTCGCTCACCGGATCGATAATCTCGGACTGAACAACGGCCGTCATCTTTTCCTGCGTCTCGCGGAACTGACGGATAGCACGGCCGATCGTGCGGCCCATCTGCGGGAGCTTATCCGGGCCAAACAGCAAAAAGCCGAAGACCACGATGATCGCGAGCTCACCCTCTCCAATACCAAACACACATACCTCCAAGGCTCGATGTGAGTCGAGCCCGCACCGCGCCATTCGGCCGGAACTCGTCTATTCATTCGGTCAAGTATAGCGCCCGGACGCCAAAACGTCCGAGCGCATCACAAACATATGCCAAACGGCACGCCCTTTTGGGGGCAAAGATTATGCAGCGGTGATCGAAATCTCCTGGTCGACGCCCAACAGCTGAACCACGCGCATCACCGGGGGCTGCACGTTGACGCAGCTAAAACGCTTACCATGATCAGCTGCGTGGTGTGCGGCGCCCACAAGCACGCCAATGCCCGTCGAATCGATGTAGCTCACCTGGGCAAAATCGAGCTCAACGGCCTCAGTGGGCTGCTCGAGCGCCAGGTCGATGGCATTGCGCAGGCTATCGGCGTTAGAGATATCGATCTCACCGGTCACCTTAATGGTGTAGAGCTCTGGCGTGGGGTTGGTGGAAATACCCAAATCCATGTATACGCTCCTTTACGTATCGAAAGTGCGGATAGTACTAGGCGTGGACTTGCGGGGTCCTACGCGTTAGGCGCGCTCGGAACGCGCAAGCTCGGCAGCGACGAGCTTGACGGCCAGCACCAGCACATCGAGCGCGGCCTCCAGGTCCTCGACCGTGGGATAGCTCGGCGCGATGCGGATGTTGGTGTCGCGCGGATCCTTGCCATAAGGCCAGGTGGCACCAGCCGGCGTGAGCTTGACGCCCAGGTCGGCACAAAGCGCGGCGACCTTCTGGGCCGAGCCCTCGGGGCCATCGAAACTCACAAAGTAGCCGCCATGGGGATGAGTCCAAGTGGCGCAACCCGTGTTGCCCAAGCCCTCGGTGAGTTTACGCTCAACGGCCTCAAAGCGCGGGCGCAGGAACTCGGCATGCTTTTTCATGTGCTCCTTGACCGCCTCGATGGTGGGAAGGAAACGCACGTGACGCAGCTGGTTGAGCTTGTCGGCGCTAATAAGACCGGCCTTCAGGCGCTTGGAGAACTCGGCGATGACCGCGGGGCTCGCACCGATAAAGCCGATGCCGGCACCCGGGAAGGTGATCTTGGACGTCGAGGCAAAGGCCACCACGCGGTCCTCGGTGCCCGCCGCGCGGGCAAGATCGAAGATGTTGGCGAGCTCGTCGGTCTCGTCGTACAGGTCGTGCACGCAGTAGGCGTTGTCCCAGAAGATGCGGAAATCGGGCGCGGCCGTGGGCATCTCGACCAGGCGACGCACAGTGTCCTCGCTAAAGGTGATGCCCGTGGGGTTGGAATACTTGGGCACGCACCAGATGCCCTTGATGGAGTCGTCGGTGGCAACCAGGCGCTCAACCTCGTCCATGTCGGGGCCGTTGTCGGTCATCGCGACGGGGACGTTCTCGATGCCCAAGTCGGCGGTGATGCCAAAGTGGCGATCGTAGCCGGGAACGGGGCACAGGAACTTGACCTTCTTGCCGTCGTGCGCTGCCTCGTAAGCCTCCCAAGGGTCGCTGCCGCACGAGCCGCAACGCCAGAACATACCGGCGATATCGTGCTCGATCAGCAGGCTCGATGAGCCCAGTACGAGCGTCTGCTCGGCAGGACAACCCAGGAACTCCCCCGCCAGCTTGCGTGCCGAGGGAATGCCCTCGAAGCAACCGTAGTTGGAGCAGTCGACATTGCCGTCGTGCAGATCGGCATCGGCATTGAGGATATCGAGCATGGGGCGAGAAATGTTCACCTGGGAGGGCGACGGCTTGCCGCGCGCCATGTCGAGCGCCAGGCCCTTGGCCTTGACCTCGGCAACCTCGGCTTTAAGCGCCTCGATGGCGGCATCGAGTTCGGTGGTTTCCATCTTCTGGTAGATCGTCTGCATGGGGTGCGACCTTTCGCGAAGCGGTACGTTGCAGTTCGTCTAAGTATAGACCGCCATCGTCGCAACGTTATGAAGCCGTGATAGATTAAGTTCATCGCAATCAATTACGAATCGCCGCGCATGCCGGCGTGGGGCGCCCAAGGAGGCACTATGGAGTACGGATCGTTTCAGGCCGAGGAATTCGGCGACTTGCAGCGCCTGGTCGACGGACTGTTTTACGACCGCCACGCCATCGACCGCCTGGATCTGATCGTACAGGCCGAAATCTTGGACCTGGCGCCCGACCTCATGGAGATCGTGAATCTTTTGCCGCCCGGCTACTACGACCGCCAGTCACTTTGCGACCAGCTCAACTCCGCCTTGGCCGCCCACGGCTGGGGCGCCGTCTACGGCACCGTGGAATAGCCCTAGTCATTGGGGACGCACTCATTGGGGACGTACTTAAATGAATAGAACCACTCATTTAAGTACGTCCATTACAGTCTGAAATAGGCCATCGATAAATTTCGATGGCGAGCAT
>NZ_QSCW01000015.1:0-52756 GCF_003463445.1 Collinsella sp. OF02-10 | reverse complement strand
ACGGAGAGCATTTCCCAGTTGACAAAACTATAGGAACACCCCCCAAGGCAAAGGCAACCAAAGGCGCACCACAAAGGGGACAGGCACCTTTGTGGTGGTTTGAGACAAGGACCCTAGTCCACAGTGATGTCGAGGTTCTTGCCGGTGAGGCCTACGTAGCCGCCCTCGGCAGCAGGTCATTTGACCGAATAGGAAAAAAAGGAAAAAATAGGAAAAAAAGGAAAGGAGACTTATGACTGAGACCATCTTCTCCCCCTCATTTGGAAATCGCCCCTCTTATCTAGTCGGGCGCGAAGCGGTAATTTCGACATTCGTATCTGGCATTGAGCAAGAGGCGGGCAATCGCGACCGAGCCATGCTCATGCTTGGACAGCGAGGCAGCGGCAAGACGGTTCTTCTGTGGGAACTTGCCGACCGCGCACGCAAGCTCGGCTTTGTTGTCGCTACGCCCACCGTAGCCTCCGAGGATATGCTCGAGCGCATTGTTGAGAAGATCCAGGAAGCAGGCGAGCCTTACGTCAATAAACGCCGCCTTCCCAAACTCACGAGCGGCAGTCTAAGTGTTTTTGGGTTCTCGGCAGGCCTCGAGTTCACACGAGACGTGCAGGAGACCAAAAGCTTTCAGTTCAAACTCACACAGCTCGCGCGCAAACTGACCAAGCAGGGACACGGTATCCTCATCCTCATCGACGAGCTCCAAGCGAATTCACCCGAGATCAGACAGCTCGTCACCGCCTATCAAGAACTGGTCGGCGAACGACTCAACGTCGCGCTCGTCATGGCAGGCCTTCCGGGAGCCGTCTGCGCAACACTCAATGACCGCGTGCTGACATTTCTCAACCGCGCTCGCAAGGTCACGCTCGAACCGCTTTCGGTCGGAGATGTCGACGCCTATTACCAGCGGGCTTTCGAAGAGCTCAGCATTGACATTCCAAGCGATCTTCGCCTCCGTGCCGCTCGCGCAACCCAAGGCTCCCCTTATATGCTGCAGCTGATCGGCTATAACATCGCCAATCGCTGCAAGGCTGGAGAACGCGCAGCGCAAGGGCAAATCGACGGAGCCATCGAAGCTTCGAAGGTCGACTTCGAAAACGATGTTTGCGAAACGACGCTCGCCGCGCTATCGGACCAAGACGTCGCGTTTCTCACCGCAATGACTGACGACGAAGGCGCTGTGTCGCGTATTTCTGATGTGGCGGAGCGCATGTCGGTCACGCCCGACTATGCACAGAAATATCGCCGGCGTTATCGAGCAGGCGCGCCGTGGTTACGTGCGCTTCGCCGTCCCATATATGGCCGACTATCTGCGCAGCCAGCTCTAGACAACCACCACAAAGGTGCCTGTCCCCTTTGTGGTGGCTTGGGCCGGTTTGTCTCGATCTGTAACAGGTAGGCAGCCAAAACCGGGCTTGGTGTTACAGATCGAGATTTTCGGGCAGCCCCCCGCAGTTTATCTCAATCTGTAACAGGTAGAGACGATTTAGCCCGCTAGATGTTACAGATCGAGACGGAAGATGCTAGTCACAGGCGATGTCGAGGTTCTTGCCGACGAGGCCCACGTAGCCGCCCTCGGCAGCCTTGGGGCTATCGGCGTGGCAGAGAACCCACTTGTCGGCCTTCCAGTAGCAGTAGCTGTCGCCGGCGGCGGGCATGTCGGCTGCGACCTCGGGGCGCGGGCCATTGGTGCCCGCCGGCAGCGCCACCATCACCTGGAAGCCGCCGTCGTCGACCATGCAGGGCGTGTAGTGGAGCGTGGTGTTGAAGACTTCGACGACCGTACCCGCCGGCACGCGGAACGCCTTGACGCACGCAGTGTCGAGCTTGCCGTCCTCGATCTCCCAGCGATGCGCCACGAGCAGGATAAAGTCGCGGGCGCCCAGGTTAAACTCGCTGGCGCGGTGATACTCCAGGCAGTTGAGCTGCGTGTTGTGGCCGTTGCACCAGCCGAGCTGGAAGGGGCGGCCGCCAAACATGAGAAAGCCCAGTTTGTCGGCACCCTTGACGCCCTCGAGCTCCGACGCGCTTGCCACGTACTTGCTGCCCTCGGGGATGGGCGTGGCAGAGAGCGCCTCGAGCACGGGCGACGTGAGCTCGGACGGAACGTTATCCCAAACGTTGCCATAGGATTTGAACTCGGGATCGTTGACAGAGTAGATATGCATGTTCACTCCTGTTCGTTTATGTGACAGTACGAACATTCTAGAACAATCTCGTTCTGTTTTGAGTGCTCGATATGAAAAAGCGCCCCCACAAGAGTGGGAGCGCTTCTGGCGCAAACGCTATTCCTGCCAGCATCCTTATGCCTGCTGATAGTGCAGGTGCTTCTCGTCGATATTGGCCAGGTCGCGGTCGAGATAACGGCGCGCGAGCCAGTTTGCCATGGGGAGGTTCTGGTCCAGATAGTTACCGCACTCCTCGGGAGCGGCGCCGGGGATATCGCCCTCAAAACCAGCAACAAACTCGAACAGCTCGCGCACGAGCGGCAAAATCTCCTCGCTCGTCAGCTCACCAAAGACAACCAGGTAAAAGCCCGTGCGGCAGCCCATGGGGCCAAAGTAGACAATGCGGCTCGACCACTCGGCATGATTGCGGAGGAACGTGGCACCCAGATGCTCGATGGTGTGGCACTCCGCCGTGTTCATAACTGGCTCCTTGTTGGGCGTGGTCAGGCGCAGGTCAAAGGTGGTGACGGCGGCGCCGGTCGCCGGATCGCGGTCGATGCGGCTCACATACACGCCGGGCTCGAGCAGCAGATGGTCAACGGAAAAACTCGCGATGCGCTCCATGGCAGATCCTCTCGGTAGTCAATTTGGGACGGGGCTCTTTTAGCTGGTTCGAATGATCGCACCAATCATACCAGTCAAAAAAAGCCCCGTCCCAAATGAGCTGCCCGGGACGGGGATCAATGAGTTTTTAATCCCCGTCTCAGAATAATCATGCTAGGCGGTGTACGCGATTGTAGATTTCACGGCATGGCGCCAGCCGGCGATCTTTTTGGCGCGCTCGTCGGCGGACATGGTGGACTCCACGATGCCGCGGGCGCCGTAGACGTCGACGACGTCGCGCGTGTACATGCCCAGCGCAATGCCGCAGGCCCAGGCCGCGCCCAGACCGCTCATCTCGTCGTTGCTCGCGATGCGAATGGGCGAGCCAACCAAGTCGCTCTCAAACTGCATCAGGTATGCGTCGCGCGTGGGACCGCCGTCAACACGAAGCTCGGCCAACGCCGCGCCCGAATCCTCGACCATCGCATCAATCACGTCGAAGATCTGATAGGCGATCGACTCGTCAGCGGCCTTTACGAACTCCGCACGGCCCGTGGTGCGCGTCATGCCAAAGATGCAGCCCTCGGCATCGCTCGCCCAGTGCGGCGCGCCCAGGCCAGTGAACGCCGGCACAAAGTAGACACGGCTTGCCGGATTGGCGGCGTAGCACAGGTCGGTGACTTCCTCGGGATTGTTGATGAGTTCCAGGTCGTCGCGCAGCCACGTCTTGACGGCGCCGGCGTAGCTCACGTTGCCCTCGAGCACGTACTCGGTCACGCCGTCCATGCGCCATGCGAGCGAGCTCGAAAGCCCGTGCGAGCTGGCGACGAACTCGTCGCCGACGTTCATCATGACCGAGCTGCCGGTGCCATAGGTCGCCTTGGCCATGCCGCGGCTATGGCAGCCCTGCGCAAACAAGGCGGCATGGCTGTCGCCGAGCACGCCGTGAATGGGCACGGGTGCCGGCAAAAAGCCGCCCAGGTCCGTCATGCCAAACAGGCCATCGGAATCGGTCACCTGTGGCAGGCAGGCCACGTCAACGCCAAAGGCCTCGCACACCGGCTCGCTCCAGCAGCCACGGCGCAGGTCAAAGAGTTGCGTGCGGCTGGCGTTGGACCAGTCGCAGCGGAACTCCGCGCCGCCCGTGAGCGTCCAGACCACCCAGGCATCGATGGTGCCCAGGCACAGCTCGCCCGCTGCAGCGGCCTCGGCAGCCGCGGGAACGTTCGCGAGGATCCAGGCCATCTTGCCCGCCGGGTAGTAGGGCGAGAGCACTAGACCCGTCGTGTCGCGCACCAGCTCGGCCACGCCCTCGCGCGCGGCCAGCTCGTCGCACAGCTCACGGGCGCGGGCGCACTGCCACACCACGGCGTCGCACAGCGGCTCGCCCGTCGTGCGCCTCCAGGCAACGGTGGTCTCGCGCTGGTTGGAGATGCCGATGCCGGCGACGTCGGCCGGATCGACCCCGGTCTCCTCCACCACGGCGCGCGCCACGGCCAGCACGTTGGCGGCGATCTCGGCTGGATCATGGCTCACCCAGCCGACCTCGTTGACAATCTGGCGATGCGGGCGATCGGCACGATGAATCAAATGGCCGCCCTCGTCCACCAGCAGCGCCTTGGTGCCCTGCGTGGATTGATCGATTCCGATGATGTATTTGCTCATGTACTCTCCTGTCTCCCCCGTCGATTCAACAACTAAAACCCGACGGACAAGGAGCGAGTGGCCGACCGACTCATGAGAGCGCAGCCGGCCTGCTCTGAATTCAACCTAAAAGGATTGGTGCAAACCTGTCCCCGATGCACCAACTACTCTGCGGGAAGGAACTCGGCGACCGTCTTGGCAATACCCTCGCCGGTGAGCCCGTAGTGCGCAAAGACCTCGGGGCTCGTGCCGGTGATGACCGGCGCATCGGGCAGGGAGAGGCACTTGACCGGACGCGGGCAATGCTCGCCCACGACCTGCGCGACCATGGAACCCAGACCGCCGAAGGGGCTGTGCTCTTCGACCGTCACGACGGCGCGCGTGGCGTCGGCGGCCCCGATCACGGCCTCGGCGTCGAGCGGTTTGACGCAGTACATGTCGAGCACCGTTGCCGAGATACCCTGTTCGGCCAAAAGGTCGGCGGCGTCCACGGCGTGGCGGACCATCTCACCGGTGGCGACAATCGTCACATCGGTGCCGCGACGCACCCAGGTGGCGCGATCCATCTGGAACGGGCACTCGTCCTCGGTGTACACGTCCTCCACCGGGTTGCGGCCCACGCGGATGTAGGCCGGCTTGTTGTCGGCGACCAGGGCACGCACGAGCTCGGCGGTCTGGAATCGATCGCTCGGCAGATACACGCGCATGTTGGGAATCGCGCTCATGGCGGCGATATCCTGCGCGGAGTGATGGCTCATGCCTAAGGCGCCGTAGGACACGCCGCCCGAGATGCCGATGAGCTTGACGTTGGTGTTGGAGTACGAAACGTCAACCTTGCACTGCTCATACGAGCGCGTGGTCACAAAGGACGCCGGCGAGGCGGCCCAGGCCTTCTTGCCGCACGAGGCCATACCGGCGGCGATACTCACCAGGTCCTGCTCGGCGATGCCGACCTCAATGGACTGCTGGGGATACTGATCGAAGAACGGCGTGAGCGATGCGGAGCCGCGGGAGTCGGAGCACAGGACGACGATGTCTTTATCGGTTGCGGCGGCCTCGAGCAGCGTGTCGCAGATAGCCTTGCGGTTGGCGATCTTGTTAGCCATTGATAGCCTCCTTATGGGCAGCGAAATCGGCGATGATCTGGGCATATTCCTCATCGTTGGGCAGGTGATGATGCCAGGCGGCCTTGTCCTCCATAACCGGCGAGCCGTAGCCCTTCACCGTGTTGAGGATGATGACCGTGGGCTTACCCTTGGTCTCGGCGGCCAGCGTCAGCGCGGCGTCGATGGCCTGGACGTCGTTGCCCGGAATGGACAGCACGTTCCAACCGAAGGCGGCCCAGCGCTCCTCCTGCGAGTCCTGCTTCATGACGTCCTCGGTGCTGCCGCTGATCTGCAGGCGGTTGCGGTCCACGAGCGCGCACAGGTTATCGAGCTGGTAGTTGCCGCCGCTCATGGCGCCCTCCCAGACCGAGCCCTCGGCAAGCTCGCCGTCGCCCATGATGGTGTAGACGCGGTAGTCGCGGCCATCCATCTTGCCGGCAAGCGCCATCCCGACGGCCACGGGCAGGCCGTGACCCAGCGAGCCCGAGTTCATCTCGATGCCCTTGAGCTTGTTGTTGGGGTGGCCGATGTAGGGGCTGCCGAACTTAGAGAAGCGGGCCTTGACGTCGTCGAGGTCCAGATAGCCCTCGTGGCAGAGCACCGCGTAGTAGGCCTCCATGGCGTGGCCCTTGGAGAGCACGAAGCGATCGCGGTTGGGATCGTCGACGGTCTCGGGCGAAATGTTGAGGTGGTTGGCGTAGAGGGTCATGAGGGCGTCGATGACCGACATGTCGCCGCCGATGTGCCCGCCGGCGCCAGCCATGATGATATCGACGCAATCGCGGCGAAGGTCCCAACGCAGGGATTCAAGCTCTTCGATAGTTGCCATTTCTACTCTCCTCGCAGGTAAGCTTTGACGTCTTCTTCGATGGGGTCGTACAGGTCGGGGACAATGCCGATGTACTTGCACGCCTCGTAGAGCACCGGCACCACGTTGGCGTGAATGGCGACGCAGTGGTGGATGTAGGGACCCTCGACGATCTTGGCCTCGAGGCGCTTGAGGTTGTCGACCTCGACCCACAGGTAGGTGCCCATGCCGGCCGGGCCGTCGATGCCGCGGGCGTTGCCCAGCAGCAGCGAGTACTCGCCGTTGTCGCCGTCAAAGCGGGCAAGGGTGAGGTCGCCGTGCTTGGCCTCGGCCGTCAGCGCGCCGGGGTGATCGAAAGCCAGCGGGTAAGTGAGCTTGGGCTTGACGGCCGCGCAGCTGCAGGGCCAGGGGCCGCAGTGCTGCAGCAGCTCGCCGTTCTCGTTATCGGGATGACGCACGGTCCAGTCGGCGAACATGCCGCGGTGACGGCCCAGGTCGGCGGCCTCGACCATCAGCGCGGTGATAGCGCCATGGATGTCGGTCTCGCAGACGATGGGGATGCCCATCTCGTTGAGGATTGCGTTGGCGGCGCAGGGCATAATGCCCAACTCGTCCTGCAGGGCGTTCCAGCACTGGATGGCGCCGGCGTTGCAGCCGTACTTCTCGACCAGGCGCTTCATGGCAATGGCGAGTCCTGCGACCGCAGGAACCTTGTCCTCGGGGATGCAGATCTCAAAGCTGTCACCAATGTGGGCGAGCATGGCTGCCATGGCCTGCTCGTCAGCCTGGGCGTCGCGCACGGCCTGGACAAGCTCGGTCATGGGGATGGGCGAAAGCTGGATGTTGAACTTCTCGAGCAGCTCGCCCTCGTTGCACATGGTCGACCAGAAATCGAACGGACGGGTGGCCATCTGCAGGATGCGGGTGTGCTTGAAGGTCTTGACCACGTTGCACACGGCCAAAAAGTCCCAGACGCCGCGCTCGAACTCGGGATCGGTCAGGCGGCAGTTGGTCATATAGGTGAAGGGGACCTGGAAGCGACGCAGGACCTTGCCGGTGGCGAACAGGCCGCACTGGCTGTCACGCAGGCGGGTGCCGTCAGGCTCGGGGCGCTCATCGCGCGGGCCCCACAGCAGCACGGGCAAGCCGAGCTCGCGGGCAAGGCGAGCGCAAACGTACTCGGTGCCAAAGTTGGCGTGGCAGAGCATGATGCCGTCGACGCCCTCGGCGCGGAACTTCTCGACGATAGGCACGATATGGCTGTCGTCGAACAGCAGGCCCTCGTCGTTGATGTCGTCGATATCCACAATCTCGACGCCGATCTCGCGCAGGCGATCAGCCGTCAGACCGCGATACTTGATCGCGTCCGGCGCGCTAAAGATACTGCGGCGCGTGGGCACAAAGCCGAGCTTGATCTTGTCCATGTACGTCCTCCCCTAGTCACATGTTCAGTAAACAGACGCATGTTTCGTTTTGTTCTGTTTACTAAATGTTTTACTCTTCTGTTTAGAAGTTTAGCGCGAAATACCCGTAGACGGTAGAGAAATCAGCCTAAACGGTATGTAAACAATCTGAACATACAAGGGAAACAAAAAGAGGACCCCGAAGGATCCTCTTCTGAATGGCACTATGTTAACTGCCCTAGCGAGCTTTGGCACGCTGCAGGCAATGCCGTCTCCGCCTAGATTTCGCGCACGCTCTGGCGCTCGACAAAATAGGTCGACACGGCCGTTTTGCAGGTGTAGCTCTTGGGATTGCGGATGTTGCCCACCAGGCGGCGCACCGCGATCTCACCCACCTCGTGCTTGGGAACATGCACCGTGGTGAGCGGCGGGTTGGAGAAAGCGCCCAACGACAGGTCGTCAAAGCCGATGATCGAGACATTATCGGGCACGCGAATGCCGTGCTCGTTGAGCGCGCGCATGGCACCCACGGCGAGCACGTCGTTCTCGGCAAAGAAAGCCGTTGGCAGATCTTCGCGCGAGGAATTGTCGAGCCACGCGCCCATGTCGCGATAGGCGCCCTCGAGCGTGGTGCCCAGCGTGACGCGCCATGCCGGATTGGCCTCGAGGCCCGCATCCTCAAGTGCTTGGCGATAGCCGCGCTCGCGGTCCTTAAAGTTGCGGATACGAAGGTCGCCCGCCAGATAGCCGATTTGCTTGTGACCTTTCTCGATAAGGTAGTCCACGGCACGCAGCACCGAATCGGTATTGGCAATGACCACGGCATCGAAGTACTGGCGGTCGCTCCAGCCATCGAGCACAATCAGGTGGGCGGCGGCGTTAGCGAACAGGGCGTAGTCCTCCTCGCCCAACTCCGTACCCATTAGTACAATAGCGGCGGCCGGATCGGCAATCAGGCCCTCGACCTGCGGACGCACGGCGTCTAGGTCGCTAAAGTCGAGCGAGACAAAGCTCGTGCTCATGCCGTGGCGACGCGCCTGGCGCTCCACGCCCTCGATGACCGCGGGATGGAAGGTGCTCTCGTCCAGGATGGCGCCCGTCTTGCGCGCGAGCACAAACTGGATGCTCTCGAGCTGCGTCGACTGCTGATAGCCGAGCGACTGCGCGCACTCCAGGATGACTTTGGCGGTCTCCTCGCTCACGCTGCGCTTGCGGTTGAGCGCGTTGGACACGGTTGCGGGCGAAAAACCGGTGATGCGGCTGATCTCGCGAACACTTGCTTTGGCCATGGTTCCCCCTAGCAACGGTCGTGGCGGAGCATCGTGGCCTGACCGCCCCGTGACTCGACAACTAAACGACCGCAAATTCAATCTAAACAGAATAGTAAATGTTTAATAGCTAGTTTAGCCTGTTGTCAAGCGAAGCGACGCGACTATTCCCCCAACGGGCGTATTTACTCGGTAGCTAATCTGGAACGGGGCACAGAAACCGTTTAGCCAAGGATGCGAGCCATGCGTGCCTTAAACTCCACGAGGAAACGTGGGGCGTCCACGGTGAGCGCCACGAGCGCGCTCTTATCCGGATCGGACAGACGGTGCTCGTCACAGATAGTGCGGCCGCGGTACTCGCCCAGCAGGTCGACACGAAGATTGCAGCCGAGCGCACCCACGAGCGTGGGATCAATCGCCACGGCAACCGCCAGCGGATCGTGCAGCGCGCAGCCGCCCAGGTAGGGCGCGTTCATTTCGTACGAACCGATATAGTGCTCGACCATGCTCGCAAACGCGCAGCCAGCCATAGTGCCCGAGCCCGTCCAGCCGGCAACGTCGCGACGTGTGAGCACCACGCGGTGCGTCACATCCAAGCCCACCATGGTGAGCTTGCGGCCCGAGCGCAACACGGCGTCGGCAGCCTCGGGGTCGCCCGCCATGTTGGCCTCGGCGCCCGCGCTCACGTTGCCGGGCACGGTAAGCGCACCGCCCATCACGACCACGCGACCGATAGACATCATCGCCGCCGCATCACGCTCCAGGGCGAGCGACAGATTGGAGAGCGGGCCGGTCGCCACGTAGATCAAATCGGGGCCATAGGTACGCGCGGCATCAATCAGGTAATCGACCGCCGCATTGCCATCGGCCGACGTCGCGCCCACCGGCTCGTACGGCGAAGCGGGCACGCTTGCGCCGCCAATACCGTTCTTGCCGTGGATAAGCGTGGTGGACGCCGGCGGCGTGTAGGGTTCGGTCGCCTTCATGGGACGATCGGCGCCCAGGTACACCGGCACCTCGGGACGACCCAACAGGTCGAGCACCGCCAAGCAGTTGTGCGCCGACTGCTCGACGCGCACGTTGCCAAAGCACGTGGTGATGCCGACGAGCTCCACCTCGGGGCTTGCGATGGCATAGGCGAGCGCCATCGCATCGTCCACACCCATATCCAGATCAAGGATCAGCTTCTTGGTTGCCATTGTTCTACTCCGCTTCTCCGCCTTGTACTAAATCGTCCGACCCAAACTTGTGCTCGACTTCCGTACGCGTGGGAATTGATTGCTGAGCGCCCAGGCGCGACACCGTCACCGCCGAGGCGCGAGCACCCGCCGCCATGCACTCAAAGAGCGGCAGGCCCTCCAGACGAGCCACCGCCAACGCGCCGATAAACGTATCGCCCGCGGCCGTCGTATCGACCACCGCGCTCGAAAGCGCCGGCATGCGCAGCGGCTCACCGCCATCGCCGAGCGTAACCGAGCCGGCGCCGCCCAACGTGATGACCGCAGCCCCGGCGCCCTTGTCGAGCAGCGCATTGAGCGCGGCGACGCAACTCGCATCATCCGTGGGCAGAATGCCCGTCAGCACCTGGCACTCGGTCTCGTTGGGGCAGACCAGGTCGACCGCAGGCCAGACCTCCGCAGGCAGCTCGCAGGCGGGCGCTGGATTAAAGACCGTATAGAACCCCAGCTCGTGAGCGCAAACAAGCGCCTCGGCCGTCGCCACAAGGTCACATTCGCCCTGGGCGATAAAGACGCTTCCGGCAGCCGGGGCAATCTCGCTGGCGTCGCCGTCGAGCTCATGGGCCACCAGACGCCTCAACGCGCAGGCAACGTCCGCGCCCGCAAGCGCATGGTTGGCGCCCGGTGACAGTATGATGCGGTTGTCGCCCTCGCAGCGAATGATAGTCGCGGTGCCGGTCTCCACGTCATCGCGAAGCGCCACGAACTCAACACTCACGCCGGCATCCTGGAGCCCCGCCACAAGCGCATCGCCAAAGGTATCACGTCCAACAGCGCCGATCATGCATGTGCGCGCACCCATGCGCGCGGCGGCAACGGCCTGGTTAGCGCCCTTACCGCCGGCGTTGGTGATAAACCCGCTGCCGCCGACGGTCTCGCCCGCACGCGGCATGCGCTCGCACGCCACCGAAAGGTCCATGTTCATGCTGCCGAACACCGCAATGATGTCGCGATCTGCCATGGAAACCTCCTCATCTGCGGGCCTTATGCCCACCGTCGACCATCGATTGTGCGCCCTCGCACCCCCTATAACTTTAGTTCACTTTGATGTGGACGCACGCTTGAGCTTGCGCCAGCAGCAAGCATTCACAGGAGCAGGCAGCTACAATAAATACGTGCTGATTATTCTCGTCATTGGATGATGTTTTATGGAACAATTCTCGCAATCGGGCTCGCGCGGTCGACGCCGCACAGGCAACGAGCCGGCGCCGCACGAACGCGTGAAGAGCGAACGCCGTACCAACGAGCCGCGACGCACCGCAAGCCCTCATCGCGCTTCTACCAACAACGCGGGCCGCGCCAACACTCCCGCCGCGGAGCAGACGCCTGCTCGCCCCAAGTCCCGCTACATCCCTGCCCTTGACGGCCTACGCACGCTTGCCGTCGTCGCGGTGGTGCTCTATCACCTCAACCTCACGTGGGCGCAGGGCGGTCTGCTCGGCGTCACGATCTTCTTTGTGCTTTCGGGCTATCTGATCACACGCCTGCTACTCAACGAAGTCGCTAAGACCGGCCGCATCGACCTCAAGAGCTTCTGGATTCGCCGCATCCGTCGCCTGGTCCCCGCCGTGGTAACGGTAGTGTTCGTGACCTGCGCGCTGTGCACCATCTTTAACCACGTGATGCTCACCAAGATGCGCCCCGACATCCTGCCGTCGCTGCTGTTCTTCAACAACTGGTGGCAGATTGCCCAAAACGTCTCGTACTTCAATGCTCTGGGCGACCCCTCGCCGCTCACGCACTTTTGGTCGCTTGCCATCGAGGAACAGTTCTACCTGATTTGGCCGCCACTGCTGTTTGCCATGGTATCCATGCATGTGAGCAAGCCCAACACGCGCCGCTTGGTTCTGGGCCTTGCCGCGGTATCTGCCCTCGCCATGATGGTGCTTTACAACCCTGCCGCCGACCCCAGCCGCGTGTACTACGGCACCGACACCCGCGTGTTCTCGCTACTGCTGGGTGCCTGGATGGCCTTTATCCCCGATCGCGACCTGGCGCCAGTGCGTCTCGCTCATCGTTTGGGGCTCAATCGCCTGGCTGGCGCCGCCAAGCACGACAAGAACGCCGAGGGCAAACCTAGCGAGAAGGCCGACGAATCAGCCGAGACCGCCCCGGCACAGCCGAGCGCCCTCGTGCGCTTTTGGTCCTCGCCCACATCCATCGATGTGTTGGGCGTCGTGGGTCTGGTTGGCCTTGCCGCCATGGTCGCGCTCACCAACGGCTACACCGCGTTCCAGTATCGCGGCGGCACGCTGCTGTGCTCGGTCCTCACGCTCATGGTCATCGCGGCCTGCGTGCAGCCCCAGGGAATGGTTGCCCGCGCGCTGTCCGCCGAGCCGCTCGTGTGGGTTGGCAAGCGCTCGTACAGCATCTACCTGTGGCACTATCCCCTGCTGTTGCTCATGAACCCGGTCGCCAACATCAACGATACACCGTGGTGGCAGTACATCTTGCAGGTACTTGTGGTGGTCGCCGTGGCCGAATGCTCATATCGCTTTATCGAAACGCCGTTTAGAAAGGGCGCCTTTGAGCGCACCGTATCCGAGTTCCGCGACGGCACCGCCACGCCCGCCAACTGGGCACGCGCGCACGTCCCTGTCTGCGCAACCTGCGCTGTCGTGTTGGTCGTTGCACTGGGCGGCCTGATCTTTGTGCCGGAGACCTCCGCACTGAGCGGTGAGGGCGCCGAAGTCCTCAACAAGGAAGCCAAAAACACCGCGCCCGCCGACCAACAGGCGGCCGACGACACCGACAAGGACAACGACGGCTTCCCCGATGGCTCCTACGATTTGCTTATGATCGGTGACTCCGTGTCGCTGCGCGCCGTTGATTCCTTTGACGGCGGGTTCCCGCACAGCCATATCGATGCCGAAAAGGGCCGCCAGTTTGATGCGGGCCGCGCGACATTTGAGGGCTATCTCCAACAGAACCTTGCCGGCAAGATCGTGGTCTTTGCGCTGGGCACCAACGGCTTGGTAACCGACGATCAGATCGACGCCATCATGGCCGATGCAGGAGATAAGCGTATTGTGGTGTTTGTGAACACACGCAGCCCGCAGCCGTGGGTTGGCTCTACCAACCAGGCCATCGCCAACGCCGCTACGCGCTACAAGAACGTGCGCGTTATCGACTGGTACGGATACAGCGCCAACCGCAACGACCTGTTCGATGGCGATGGCACGCACCTATCGACCGCTGGCGTGACTGAGTACCTCAACTTGATCCACGATGCCGTCAAGAAGGACCTGCCCGTGCACCCCGAAGATCACGTCAACGATCCGCAGCCGGCAGCCGTCAAGTCTGCCACCGACGCGCTCGTCAATGCGCTCGCTCTCAAGCCGCACAAGCTGGGCACCGACAAGTAACCCGCAGCGCAAACTTCCCACATCCGGAGGGGTGCCCGCCACGGCAGGCACCCCTCCGGCAGTTAGGGACGTTCCTTATGTGCCGGCACCCAGGGACACTCCTGACACAGCCGAGGAACGCCCTCCTTGCGACCGAATTCTGAGTACCTCGCCACCCCGAGCGTTGTTTCCAAGCCCACACCCGCAGCAAACAACCCAAAATCACTCTTTTCGAGCCGACTCCAAGAGGTCATGGACAAAAAGTGGCAAATATGAGTACTGTTACCATTTTAGTAGCAGGCAAAACCACCCAAAATGGCGCCCCTGCGGTAGCGCGCGACCCTTCCAGTTGACCAGAATAGCCGACTTAGGACTTGGAGACCCGCTTTTAATGAACAGATTCTTAGCTATGTTCATTATTTTCTTGGTCGTAAATGCTATCGGCCAGGCAACAGTACTCATATTTGGCATTTTTTGTCCACTCGCATATTACTAACCCCCTATAACAGGCAAAAAACAGGCCGCAGCCCATCGCTGCGGCCTGTTTGGAGTCAAAAAGAGGCGCTAAGCGCTGTAACCCATCGCCTGCAGAACAAACATGACGACCGTGAGCACCGTAATCACGCCGATAGTCGCCCAAGTGAGCACGTTCCACACGCGGCCGTTGCGGTTGGCACCCATAATGTGACGGTCGGCGGCGATAACCACCTGGAACACCAGAACCACGGGCAGCAGCACGCCGTTGATGACCTGCGAGGTCATCATAATCTGGAACAAATCGACGCCGGGCATGAGCACCAACACGGCAGAAATGCCGATGATGGCCGTAATGATGCCGCGATAGACCGGGGCCTCGTCCCAGCTGCGATCGGCGCCTCGTTCCCAACCAAATGCCTCGCAGATGGCACTCGACGTAACGCCCGGCAGCACGCAGGCAGCCAAAAAGCTCGCTGCGGCCAGGCCCGAGGCAAACAACACCGTGGACCACTGGCCCGCGATGGGCTCCAGCGCGCGGGCGGCATCGGCGGCATCGCTAATCTGAATACCCGCCGGGAACAGCACCGTACCGGTCGTGATGATAATGAAGCCCGCAATGATATCAGCAGCGATCGAGCCGCTCACGGTATCAATACGCTGCAGCACGATGTCGTCCTCGCCCGCATTCTTATCGACCACGTTGTTCTGAGCCAAGAAGATCATCCACGGTGCGATGGTGGTACCGATCGTTGCGACCACGAGCGACACGTAGCTGGGGTCGTTTTGAATATTGGGGACGACCAAGTCGACCGCGACCTCGCCCCAGTTGGGGCCGGCCATAAACGCGGCGACGATGTAGGTCACGAACACGCAGCTTACCAGCAGCAAAATCTTCTCGATGCGCTGGAAACTGCCCGACATGGTAAGCATCCACACCAGCAGCGCCACGAGCGGCACCGAAATGCTCGCCGGCACGCCAAACAGGGCAAGTCCGCTCGCGATACCCGCAAACTCCGAAATGGTCACGGCCGTGTTGGCGATCAACAGCGCCGCCATGGCCAGCACGCTCTTGCGCACGCCAAAGCGCTCGCGAATGAGCGACGCCAGGCCCTTACCCGTGACGCATCCGCAGCGCGCCGCGGTCTCCTGCGTCACGATGAGCAGCACGGTCATGACGGGAAGCATCCAGAGCATCTTGTAACCATAGCTGGCGCCCGCGCTGGAATACGTGGCGATGCCGCCGGCGTCATTACCCGAAAGCGCCGCCAACAGACCGGGGCCCATGGCGCCAAAGATGGCGGCGATGGTCAGCTTTTGCTTGGTGCTCGCCTTTTGCTTCGTGTTTTGCACGCGACCACCTATCCCATGACCGACATGGTGAGCAGCACCGCGGCGATGCAGTACGCCACACACGAGATCATGACGGCGATAACGTTCATGGCGGTACCCGACGTGTTAAGGTCGTGCTCGTCGCGCCAGAACAGCACCATCAGGTAAATCACGGCGCTCATGTTGCCAACCAGGCAAATGATGGCAGCGATATTAAAGCACCCGGTAAAGAGTTGCTCCTCAAACATGGGCGCATCGGGGAATGCAGCGGTGCGCACCAGCTGCGCGCACAGGTAAGTAACAAGCGAAAGGATCAGGCCCATGCCCGTGCTCTGGAAGAAGAATCCCAGGTACGGTTTGGGCTCGTCGTCGTGACCGTCGTACTCGAGGAAGTAGTTCTTGACGAACGACACCATGCGCGAGGCAGCCAGCAGCACGAGCGGCATGGCGCACATGGGGAACACCACCAGATGCGCGGAGCCCAGCGCCGTCCCCAGCACCGTCGCCATAATGCACGAGGCGATGCCCCACACGACGACCCAGTACTGACGATGCACGAACCAGCTGAGCACGTTCGTCGAGTCGTCCGACGCGCTATCGCCCGAGCCGACACCGGCGATCTGCAGGTCCTCCTGATGCTCCTCGGCGATTACGTCCATGGCGTCGTCGAAGGTCACGATACCCAGGATATGACGGTTCTCGTCGCAGACAGGGATGGCAACCAGGTCGTACTTGGTCATCTCGTCCGTCACGTCTTCCTGGTCCTCGTCGGGCGACACGTAGACCAGATCGCGATAGGCGAGCTGGCCCAGCGTGGCGTCGCGGTCGGCCACGATCAGCGTGCGCAGCGAAAGCACGCCCGTCAGCATGCCGCTCGGATCCTCGGTATAGACGTAATAGACGCTCTCAAAGTCCTCGTCGAGTTTGCGAATCGCCTCGATGGCATCGCCGACCGTCGCCGTGGCGGGCAGCGAGACAAACTCCGAGGTCATGATGCGGCCGGCGGTGTTGTCCTCGTAGCCCAGCAGATTACGAATCGCCTTCTCCTCCTTGACGCCCATCAGGCGCAGGAGCTTCTCGGCCTTCTCATAATCGAGCTCGTCGATCAGGTCGGCAGCGTCGTCCGGGTCCATCATGGCCAGCATCGACGATGCGTCCGTGTCGGACAGGCCCTCGAGCATCTCGGTCATGAGCTCGTCGTCATCGAACTCCGAGATGGCCTCGGCGGCCTGCGCCGTATCGAGCTGCGCGAACACCTGCGCGCGCAGGCGCGGGTCGAGCTGCTCGATGATGTCAGCGATGTCGGCAGGATGCAGCTCGCCAAGCGTCTTGTGCGACACCGAGAGCTGGATGTTCTTAGTCGAGCGATCGAGCAGGTCCATGTAAGACCAGGCGATAATGTCCTCGCTGAGCGGCTTGCCCAAGTGCTTCATAAAGCCCTCGACGACGTGCTCGAGCGCGGGGCTGATTGCACGCAGCAGACCGCGGGCGCCGACCTCGGCACCCAGCAGGCGCAACTGATTTTCGCCCGACATGGAGAACTTGATGTCGTTGACGCGCACGACTTTCATGCCCTGCGTGTCGACAATCTGTTTGTTGAGCACGTCGCGAGCCAGCAACAGCTCGGTCGGCTGCAAGTACGAAAAACGGATTTCGGTGGCCGGCGACTTAAGATGAACGCCCGTCTCGTCGATACGGTCGACCCATTTGCGCCAACTGATCATAAACGGCGTCTTGCCGGGTCCGCGGAACGCGAGCGACGTCACGTGCGGAAAAACTTCGCCGGTTGCAATGCCAAAATCGTTCACAACGCCGAGCTTTTCGCCATCGACGTCCAAGACCGGCAATTTGAGCATCTCACTCAGATAATTCAATGGTGCTCCCCATCATTATTCCTGCGGACCGCGTGGCCATGCCGGCACGCAATCCGTGGACTTTTAGACATGTATACGCATGCGCGGGCGGCACGCCGCTCGACGCTCACACCCCGTGCACGCGCAGAAAGCACCTGCATGGGGTCATCGACTGTATGGTCGAGGTTTGGATTTCACCTGTAACCTTTCTCTTGACCCTCATTAACCGCAGTAACTATAGCATCAGCATCGCGCTGCGGCACCGAATTTATGCGCTGCACATTGCAGGCATACCAAACACTGACGTATCCGTGACATAGTCATTGGGGACGTTCTTACATGATTAGTCCGTGGTGTCGTCGTCCTCGGGGAGTTGGGGGAACACGGCGTTTTTGGGCATGGAAACCTTGGTGAGCGAGGTGAGCTTTTTGCTCAATGCCGTGTCCGTCTTGACCAGGTCGCTGAGCGTCACGATCTTGTAGCCGTCGGCGACAAGGCCATCGATAATCTGCGGCAGTGCCTCGAGCGTCTGCTCGGCGCACTCATCGCTATCGGTGAGCAGCACGATATTGCCTGGCGTCACCGAATCGAGCACGGTCGATACTTGCTCGTCAGCGCCGTTGAGCAGCCAGTCGCCCGAATCGATATTCCACGAAACCACGGCGGACACCAGGTCCATCGAATCGATCCAGTTTTGCTCATCAAACGCGGCGTAGGGGGCACGCAGCAACATCGTCTCGACGCCGGTCGCCGACTTAATCGCCTCGGTGCCCTTCGCGATCTGCTTGCGCACCGTCTCGCGATCCTCGCCCTTGAGCGAATCATCGCTGTAGCTGTTGGAGCCGATCTCGCACCCGGCATCGACAATCGCTTTGGCAGTAGCGGGCGAGGCTTCCGCGGCATCGCCCGAAAGGAAGAACGTCGCCGTGACGCCCTTTTCCTTGAGTACCTGCAAGATCTGCTTGGTCGCGCCGCTCGGACCCTCGTCAAATGTCAGGGCCACGTACTTTTCGTTGCCCTTGGGCGCTACGCTTGCGCACTCGACTACGCAGTCGGTGGCGGGCACGACCTCGCCGCGGTCCTGCGTCTTGCCCGACTGCTCGCCGACCCATACCTCGGAGCGGCCCTGAACGCCCCAGGTTTTGACATACTCAATGGCACCCGTGCCCTCGACCTTAAGCTTTGGCTCGATAGTCGTGGCCTGGACCTCGTGCTTTTCGTACATGTTGCGGCCGTCCTTGACCGTCACCTTCTCGCCGCCCTCAAGTTCGCGACTATCCCATTTGCCTTGCTTCACGCGCTTGCCGTCGACCTTCACCGACAGCTTTTCGCCGCCATGGCGCTTGAGCACGCTGTCGTCGACGGCCAGCAGATCGCCGGCGTCGTACGTTTCGGTCAGGCTTTGATCGTCGATAAGATTCTGCAACGTAGAGCCCACGCGCACCGCGGTCTTTTGCCCGTTGAGCTCCACGTCTACGCTGCGGTTGACGTAGCCCACGACGGCAGCGATAAACAGCACGAGCGCGCAACCCACGGCGATAAGCGCATAGGGCAGACGGGACGGTCGGCGCGGCGAGCGCCCGTTGCCGATGCGCGCGCTGCGATCGCTAAACCCACGGCTATGGTTGAGGTACATCGCACCGGGCTTACGGCGACGTCGACGCTGACCGCTGGGCAGTTGCCCCAGGTCGCGGCGCGCCGTCGGACGCGCACCCGAGCGCCCGTTTAAGTTAGATTCGTTTTGGCGCATGTGCCCTCCCCCATAAACACAGCGAGCCGGAGCAACATGTCTCCGGCTCGCCTCCCATCATTTGGTACGTCGCTATTTGCTAGCTTTTGACGAGCCCCCGCTCGCCTTTTGATATTCGTCCTTAAAGGCCTTGAACATACCGCGCGTCTTGCCGAGCTGCTTGCCCAGTGCGCGGCTGCCTTTGTCCACGGCGACCGATCCCTTGTCATCGAGCACCTTGGCGCCCTTCTTGACCTTATCGCCCACCACGACACTGGCCTCGGCAGCCTTGGCGGCCGCGCCGCCCGAATACCCGAGCGCCTTGACCTCGTCCGAGACAATCATCGCGCCGTTCTCGTAGCCGCGCAGCATCGTCGGCGGCACCTGCGTGTCGCCCACCAGCACACTCGAAGCGGCACCGGCGGTCACGTAGAACATCTGCACAATACCCGAGCGCGGCTTGAACTCAACGTCCGAGCAGTAGCCCACGACATCGCCCGATTCCGTGCGCACGTCCATGCCAACCCAGATGATGCAATCGTCCAGGTTGATGTCGAGGCGCTTGGCCGCGGCGGCATCGTAGGTGCCCTTGACGTCGTCGACCGCAACAGCACCCTCATAGACGCCGATGGCATCGAGCGCCACAAAGCGGTCGGGGCGCTCGATCATACCCGCGATATCGGACTGGCGGACCATAAAGCCCACCACGCGCGTGCCGCCCGGGGTAAAGACGGGAAAGTGAATCTTGCCGAGCTTTTTAGGGCTGCGCGGCGTGCCGTCCTTTTTGGTGCGCTTGTCTTCGGCAGGCTTACGATAAACCTTGACGCCGACAAAATCCCCTGCGCGCATTATGCCTCGGTCGAGGGCTCCGTGGCCTCGGTGTCGGCCTCGGCGACGTTCTCGACCACGACGTCGGCAGCGGGCGTCACGTTGCCGCCCGAGATGGCATCGTTGAGCTGCTCGCGAAGCTGGTCCATGCGCTCGCGGGCCAGGTCGACCTTGGCGCGCAGGTCATCGGTCTTGGCGTCGACCATCGGACCAAAGTCGTTGACCGCGGCACGAGCCTCCTCGGCACCGTGCTCGTAGGTGTCACGCATGTTGTCCCAGGCATCGTTGGCGATATCGGCGGCCATGGCGCGGGTCTCGGCACCCGAGCGCGGGGCCAGAGCAACGCCGATGATAGCGCCGGCAGCAGCACCAAAGAGCGCACCGGAGACAAAGCTGAAAGTCTTTCCCATGATCATTCCTCTCCTGCGGGCACCTCGATGCCCACCGTTTGAATGCTGTCCATTATACCCGCAGCGCAACACTTGCCGTCGCGCTCATCTGCGTACGGTAAAAGCGCAGGTACATGATGGTGATAAGCGAGTGAGCCTACTCCTGAGGCGCAGCCGGCATGGCGACCGTGGCGGCCGGATCCTCGCCGGCGCCATCAACGAGCGGCAGGTTGCCCTCGTGCGCCGAGCCGGACGGAGCCGTTGCCGCACCGCCAAAGACGGCCGCGGGGGCCTCGTGGTTCTCGGCGACCGCACCCTCGGTATCGATTGGCATCTGCGGCTCGTCGTCAAAGCTCGGGACGCCTTGGGGCTCCGCAGACTCGGGCTCAGCAGGCGCGTCGGCAACGGGCTCAGCGTCGGCCTCGGCAGGAGCGTCGCCCTCGGGCGCATCCTCGGCCACGTCCTCGCCGTTCGCAGCGGCAACGGCCTCGTGCGGGTCCTTGCCCTCGGCCTCGGCGCGCATGCCCAGCACCAGGTTGCGCAGGCCCGCGACCGTGCCTTCCACGTCGGGGGCCGGCTGATCGGCGTGCAGGTACGCCCAGTCCATCATAAAGGTCGCCGATGACAGCGCGCCAATGGCCAACGCGTCGTCGGGACACGAAAGCTCAACCTCAAAGACACGCTCGTCATGCTCGCTCACACGCGTGCGACCGCACGAGATACTGCCGGCAAGACCGGTCTCATTCATGAGCTCGACCGTCACGTGCTCCAGCAGGTGGCAAAGCTCGGTCTGGCCCATGCAGTCCTGGAACTCGCGACCCGAATCGCCCAGGCACAGGTGCTTGGCAATCGCGGGCACCAGGTAGTACACGCGCGCCGTGGCCTCGATATCCTCCGAGGTCATGAGCGGCATGCCGGGGTTCACCAGCACGTGCGCGCAAATCTTGTCCTCGCTGACGGTGACCTTAAGGATGTTGAACAGGCCTGCCATAACTCTCCCCTACTCGTCCTTGCCCTACTCGTCGCCGTCGTGCGGATCCGCAGGGCCCGCACCCGACGCCGCCGGCTTCTCTGCCGAAGACTCGGAATCCTTCTTATCGGTTTCGGCCGGAGCGATCACGCGAATGAGCGAGATGCGCTGGCCACGCATCGACTGCACTTTAAACTTGTACCCCGCGACCTCAAACACCTCTCCGATGTCGGGCACCGAGTCGCAAAGCTCCAAAATCCAGCCGGCGATGGTCTCATAATCATCGCTTTCCTCGAGCGGCCAACCAAGCTCAATCGCGTCATCGCACGAAAAACGCCCATCGACGAGCCACTCACGGCGCGAGAGGCGCGTGAGGTACTTGTTGTCGGGGTCGAACTCGTCCTCGATCTCGCCGACGATCTCCTCGACGATATCTTCGATGGTGATGATGCCGGCCGTGCCGCCGTACTCGTCCACGACGACCACGATCTGGTCGTGCGAGGTCTGCATCTCGGACAGCAGCGGCAGGATGTCCTTGGTATCGGGCACAAAGGTGGCGTCGCGCAAAAAGCCGGCGATGGGCTGGTCGCCCTTGCCGTCGAGCGCGGGCTGGATCAGGTCCTTGATGTGCGCGATGCCCGCGACGTTGTCGGGATCCTCGTGATAGACGGGGATGCGGCTGAAGCCGGTCTGGCGCATGGTGGACAACACGTCGGCGACCGTCTCGTCGTCCTCACACATGGTGGTGTCCACGCGCGGCACCATGACCTCGCGGGCAACGGTGTCGCCCAGGTCAAAGATCTCGTGGATCATGCGCTTTTCCTCGTCGAGCAGGTCGTCCTGCTCCGAGACCATGTACTTGATTTCTTCCTCCGAGACGTTCTGGCGGTCATCGGCGCTCTTGATGCGCAGGATGCGGGCCAGGCCGTCGGAGCAGGCACCGGTCAGCCACACGAGCGGGCGGGCGATCTTTTGGAACACGGAGAGCGGTCCCACGACCTGTTTGGATACGCCCTCGGCGTTAGCAAGGCCGATGCGCTTGGGCACGAGCTCGCCGATCACGATGGACACAAAGGCGACCGCGACGGTGATGATGACCGGCGCCAGGCCGCGCGCGATGGCGGAAAGCGGCGCGATGCCAAAGCTCATGAGCCATGTGGCGAGCGGGTCGGACAGGCTCGTCGAGGCGACGGCGGACGAGGCGAAGCCCACGAGCGTGATGGCGACCTGAATGGTGGCGAGCAGCTGGTCGGAATCGGCGGCAAGCTGGACGGCGCGCTCGGCGCGCTTATCGCCCTCCTCGGCATCGTGTTCCAACACGGCGCGCTTAGCCGTGGTGAGAGCCATCTCGGACATGGAGAAGTAGCCGTTGATAAGCGTTAAAACGAGCGTGGTAATAAGGGAGATGGTTATGTCCATCGGGAGTTTCTCGAACCTCCAAGATTCGGGACGTTGGGTAGTAAGCGTAGGTGACGGATAGGGCAATTGCGCCGGTTGCCCGTGCGAGCGGGGCCGTGGGCGCGGTCGCTAGATTACGAAGAGGATCACCGCCATGAACTGGAAGATGCTGCCGGCGAGCACCCACAAGTGGAAAACACTGTGCAGATAGCGCACGTTTTTGGCGATATAGAACGGCACGCCCACGGTATAGCACACGCCGCCAACGGCGAGCAGGGCAAGCGCCACGGGGTTGAGCAGCGACACGAGCTCGGGCAGCTTAAAGACGACGAGCCAGCCCATCAGCAGGTAGACCAGGCCGCTTACCCAGTGCGGCTGACGCTCGCGCAAAAAGCACTCGAGTGCGATGCCGATGATGGCGATGGCCCACACGGCAAAGAACAGCGCAGGGCCGCCGTCGTTTGCGAGCGTGATGAGGCAAAACGGGGTATAGCTGCCGGCTATGAGCAGGTAAATGCAGCTGTGGTCGATGATGCGAAACACGCGCTTGGCGCGAGCGGGCTGAATCGCGTGATAGAGCGTGGAGGCCAAGTATTCGAGGATGATACTGACACCATAGACAATCGCCGCGGCCATGTGGGCCGGGCCTCCGCCGCGCAGGGCAGCGAATACGATCAGGAGCACCAGACCCGCGATACCCAGCAAGCAGCCGACACCATGGGTGACGGAGTTCATGATCTCCTCGCCCACCGTGTAGTGCGGAACGGCCGCGGCCTTGGGTCGCGGCTTAGAACTGTCGCTCGAATCGGACATGCCGGTTACATCCTCCAACGTAAAGAGTTCTCAACACTATATCAAAGCGTCTGGGTGCGTGCGAAATTTGCACCATACGTGACCCTTTGTTTACCCATTCTTTGCCTGTTGACGCATCAACGGCGAACGTCCATAATGCGCTTGCATTAAATGTTGATGCATTAACATCTTATAGGAGAATACCGCATGGCTCAAAACGCACATTCCCATCGAAAGCTCAAGATAGCCGGCATCGTTGCACTGGTGCTCGTTGTCGCGCTGCTGGGGTTTGCCGGCAACTTTCTGTTTGACTTCGCGCTGAATCCCCGCGCTCCATACACCATGAAGATGATGCAGGACGGCAAGGACGGCAAGGACGGCAAGGAAAGTGAGCAGCCGGATGCCGAGGGAACCGAGGCACGGGCATGGTTTAAAGAGAACCGCGAGAGCAGCAGCCTCACCGCAGATGACGGAACCGAACTTGCCGCTTGGTATTTTGCCGCCCCAGAGAGCACGCACAATTACGCTATCTGCCTACACGGATACACCGATGAGCCCATCGGTATGGCCCGATACGCCAAACGATTCCATGACCGCGGCATGAACGTGCTCGCGCCTGCCGCCCGTGCCCACGAGCGCTCCGGCGGCGACTATATCGGCATGGGCTGGCCCGAGCGGCTCGATGTCGTTGCATGGATTGGGCGGATCGTTCAGGCTGACCCCGAGGCGCGCATCCTGGTCTTTGGCGAGTCGATGGGTGCAGCAACCGCCATGGACGTCGCGGGGGAATCTCTGCCCGCAAACGTGAAATGCATTATCGAGGACTGTGGCTATACGAGTGTTTGGGACGAGTTTTCTCTGCAGCTCAAGGACGTGTTCGGCCTGCCCAGCTTTCCCTTGCTCGATGTAGCAAACTTGGTGTGCAACGTGCGCGCGGGCTACGACTTTCATAAGGCGAGCAGTGTGGAGCAACTCAAACACGCGACGGTTCCCATGTTGTTCATCCACGGCGACCAGGACACCTTTGTGCCGTACGACATGCTCGACCAAAACTACGACGTGTGCGCCAGCAAGGTCAAGCAAAAGCTCACCATCCATGGCGCTACCCACGCCAAGAGCGCGCAAGTCGACCCCGAGCTCTACTGGAATACGGTCGACGACTTCCTCGGAAAGAATTTTTAGGCAAAAAGCAACGTCCGAGGCTTTATCTGACCCCCTATTTTCGAAAGTATGCGGCAAAATCTGGAACTGCCGACCAGACCGCAGTTTTATCAACAATTTATCAAGGGTTTTGTTGCCAAAAAACGTCGTGTGCTCGGCGGTCTCGAAATTTGCCGCATACTTCCGGAAAACCGCCCGCGAGCGCTGTGCTCGCGGGCGGTTTTTGCTTGAATTACGCCACGAATGCGCTTGTTTTGTCCAATAGCTAGGCGCTATTTGACCTCGATGAGCTTGTACTTACTCGTGCCCAGGCCGATCTTCTCGGCATGTGCGATACACGCGCGCCAGTCGGTGTCGGGATGCGTGATGCAGAAGGGATCCTTGGCCTGCTCGCCCTCCAGATGCTCGTGATTATGCTCCATCTTGGCCGCGCTGTCAGTAAGCTCGGTGTTAGGCAGCGGCTCGGACGCCAGGACGGCGTCGGCGCAGGCCTGGTCGATGGCGACCGGGTCGAAGCTCGCGAACATGCCGATGTCGTTGACGATGGGCGTGTCGTTTTCGGGATGGCAATCGCAGTTGGGACTGATGTCCATGGCGAGCGAGATGTGGAAGCTCGGGCGGCCGTCGACGATGGCCTTGGTGTACTCGGCGATCTTGTAGTTGAGCACGTCGGCCGCGGCGTCATAGTCGGGCTTGATGCAGTCCTGGTTGCACGCCGCGATGCAGCGTCCGCAGCCCACGCAGCGATCGTGGTCGATGGCAGCCACGTGAACCGTGCGGGTACTGCCGTTGGCAAGCTCGCGCTCACGCGTACCGTCAAACGTGATGGCGCTGTGCGCGCAAATCTTCTCGCAGGCACGGCAACCTACGCAGTTGGTAGTATCGACGCTCGGCTTGCCGGCGGCATGCTGCTCCATCTTGCCGGCACGGCTGCCGCCTCCCATGCCCAGGTTCTTCATGGCGCCGCCAAAACCGGCCTGCTCATGACCCTTAAAGTGCGTGAGGCTGATCACGATGTCGGCATCCATGAGTGCCTGACCAATCTTTGCCTCTCGCACGTACTCACCGCCCTCGACCGGGACGAGTGCCTCGTCGGTACCCTTGAGGCCGTCGGCGATGATGATCTGGCAGCCCGTGGCATACGGGGTAAAGCCGTTCTGGTAGGCGGTGTCGATGTGCTCGAGTGCGTTTTTGCGGCTACCGACGTAGAGCGTGTTGCAATCGGTGAGGAAGGGCTTGCCGCCCAGCTCCTTCACGACGTCTGCGACGGCGCGGGCGTAGTTAGGGCGCAAAAAGCTCAGATTGCCCAGCTCGCCAAAGTGAATCTTGATGGCGACGAACTTGTTCTCAAAGTCGATCTGCTCGATACCGGCGCGGCGAATGAGGCGCTTGAGTTTGTCGAGCTGGCTCTCGCGAGCATGCGTGCGCAGGTTGGTGAAGTACACCTTAGCGGGTGCTGCGGGTGCAGTTGCGGTCATAGATCTATCCCCTCGGTCTATATGGCGTTACAGACATAGAGGATGGTACCCGTTGAAGTAGGGTCGAAGTCAAGCGCAACACCGAGTCGTTAGGCACTCATTGGGGACGGACTTAAATGAGTGCCTCCCTTCCGGCAGTTGGGGACAGTCCTTGCCAGCCCGGCCGGCGAGCCGGCGAATCGGCAAAGACTGTCCCCAATGGCTAGTCGTTTAAGAACGTCCCCGATGACTACTCTTGGACTTTGAGGGCCTCGGCCAGGCTGACGCGCTTGATAGAGCGCGTGTGTAGCAACGCCACGACCAGGTAGGTCGCAAAGCCAATGCCGACGCATGCCGCCATGGACCAGGTCGGCACGTAAATCTCGATATTGCCGTTATAGGCGAGCAGCATAGAGCGGAAGATGGCCGTGAGCGAGCCGATGATCACCGGCAGGCTCAGCACGAGCGACGCCGCCACGCACAGCGTGATCGAGCGGATGTACAGATGCGAGATCTCGCTATCTCGATAGCCAAAGACTTTCATATAGCTGATCGAACGGGCGCTGTGGTCGATCACGGCCTTGGTCAGCAGGTACATAAACAGCAGGAAGATAAACACCGCGAGCCCGACCATCATGCCGATCATTTTGCTCATCATGCCGATGAACTGGTCGCCCACGGCGCGCATGTCGTCGGGCGTTGTGTCGCCGGCAAAGTAGCGCGCGTCGAGGTCGAGCTTCTCGTCGCTCACATAGCCGTTAAAGTAGGCGGCATCGTTGTCGAACAGCTCGTTAAAGTCATCGATACTCATATAGATATTCATGTCCGACTTGGAGCCCCAGGCATAGTCCTTGCCCGCGTACTCAAGGGAATAATGCTCGCCCTCGTACTTATCGCTGAGTGTGACCTTCTGGCCCTCGCTCCAGCCAAACTTGTCGAGCAGGCCGCCGCCAAAGACAACGCGGCCGTCGCCGACGTCGAGGTCTTTCCAATAACGCGAATCGGATGAAATGCCGTAGACGGAAATCGTCTCCTCACCATTACCATCGCCACGGTCGTATTGCAGCTGGTAAACGGCGTATTTCTCGGCCTGCGCGATTGCGCCCGCGCCGTTGTCGGTCGTATTGACCGGATGGATATCGTCGTTGTCAGTGTCGATCTTAGAGGCCTTGTCGATCAGGTCGATAGCCTCATCGCGGTCGCAGCCGAGGGCATCGGCCAGGTCGTCGAGGCGCGCATAGAGCGCATCCTTCTTGTCCTGAACGCTTGCGAGCGCGTCCTGCGCCGCGGCCAGGCTCTCGGCAGACGGAGAGCTGGCTACGGCATCGGCTGCCGTCTGCGCCGCATCGGCCGCGTCGTCAAGCTCGTCATCGGCATCCTGGGCGGCAGAAAGCAGCGCGCCGTCAATCGACTGCAAGCGCTCGAGCGCCGACCACTGCTCGCGTTCCTCGACAGTGCCCTCGAGCTCCAGCGGAGCCTTGAGCGTGTACTGGTGCTCGGCGACCAGGCTCGTCTCGAGATTGTCCGCATAGTGCGTCATCGTGGGCAGAATCGCCAGGCCAAAGAGCAGTAGCAGCGAGGCAAACGCGATGCCCACGAAGAGCGTGGCGAAGTTGCCCAGATTGCGCAGGAAGATACGCAGGCGGAAGCGGGAAACAAAACCCATGCGCTCCGGCAGCTGCAGGCCGCGCTTGGTGCCCGATTTGCCGCTCGCCTCGTGACGAAGGAACTGCAACGGCGTCTTGCCCATCTTGCGAAGCAGACCCACCAGCGTGATGAGGATGAGCGCGGCGGCGGGAACCACGGCACACTTCACGAAGATCTCCCAGCTCCAGTACACCTGGAAGGGCGGCAGGCTGTACGAGCCGTAGTAGAGACCGCGCATGGGCTCGGTAAAGAACGCAACGCCGAACGCGGTGCCCAAAAGCGCCGCGAGCACGCCCACGATGGCGGGAAGTGCCAGGTAGTGCAGCACGATCTCGCGGCGGCGATAGCCGCTGGCGAGCAGCGTGCCGATGATGGCGCCCTCCTCCTCGATGGTGGCGTCGGTGAGCACCACAAAGACGAACGCCATGATCACGATGATGATGTCGAGCAACGTCATCCACATCATGGAGTCGCCGTCCACGTCGTCGCGCGCATAGCCAATGCCCTGGTTGGAATCGGCATCGATCAGATCGTCCACGCGCGCATTGGCATCGGTCAGCGCCTCGACCATATCCTGCTCGGCATCGATGCGGTCCGCGGTGGGGAGGTCGCGATCGGCAAAGGTGAAGGAGTAGGTGTAGGCAGGTGCACCACCGGCATCCTCGAGCGCGGCAAAGCCGGCGTCGGTGACCTCGGCCACACCATAGGTGATGGTGTTCACCGTAAAGTCCGAATTGTTGAGGAACAGTGCCTGGCTATCGGGCTGGGTCATGATGCCGCAGATGGTGTAGGTGCGGCCCTCAAGCTCAACCTTATCGCCCACGACAAGGTCGTTGTTGGTGGCAAAAACGCGGTCGATAGCCACCTCATCGTCCGTCTTGGGCTCCTTGCCCTCACAGTAGGACGCGATATCGACCTTGGTGCGGTGCGCATAGGTGCGCAGCGTGCGCTTGGTGCCGTCGTCGCCGGCGGTCTTTTTGATGATGGCGTCGATGGAGAAATTCTTGTAGAGCGTGACGCCGCCGACGTCCTCAGCCGCGTCTTCGGCAGCCTTGAGCTGCTCGTCGGTGGCCTCGAAGGAGGTAGTCACGCGGCCGTCCTCGATCGTGTACTCATCGCGCATGTCGTCAATGAGGCAGCCGATGGAATGCGCCGCGAGCAAAAAGCCCGACGTGAGGGCGATGCTTCCGCACATAAGCAAAAAGATGCCCAGGTACTTACCGACATTGCGGCGCAGCTCGCGCGGGAGTCGCTTTGCGAGAGGTGTCATGGCGTCGCCTACCAATCGAGATCGGCGGCCGCGATGGGCGATTCGTTGAGCTCGTCCTCGACGATACGGCCGTCGCGCAGGCGCATCACGCGATTTGCCATGCGCGCGATGGCGGCATTGTGGGTGACAATGATGATGGTGCAGCCGTAGGTGCGGTTGACATCCTCCATGAGCTGCAAGATTTCCTTGGACGTCTTGTAGTCAAGCGCGCCCGTGGGCTCGTCGCACAGCAGCAGGCCCGGGTTTTTGACGAGCGCGCGGCCGATGGCGCAACGCTGCTGTTGGCCGCCCGAGACCTGGCGCGGGAACTTGTTGCGGTGCTCGTAGAGGCCCAGCGAACGCAGCAGGTCGTCGATGTTGAGCGGGTTTTTGGACAGGTGCGCCGTGACCTCGATGTTCTCCTTGATGGTGAGATCGGGCACCAGGTTGTAGAACTGAAAGACAAAGCCCAGCTCGCGGCGTCGGTATTCGCCCAGATCGGTAGGTTTGAGCACCGTGAGGTCGCAGCCGTCCACCATGATGGAGCCGCCGTCGGCATCCTCTAGGCCGCCGATGAGATTGAGGAACGTCGATTTGCCCGAGCCCGAGGGCCCCAGCATGACGCAGATTTCGCCGCGGTTGATGGACGTATCGATACCGTCGAGCACCATCAGGCGCGCATCGCCGTCGCCGTAGTGTTTCTTGAGTCCGTTGACCTGGACGTAGGCATGCTTTGTCGCCATGCTATCCCCCGTTGTTAGCCTTCTGCTACTTTTCTAGGGTAATAGTAAACCTGGGCGAACTATTTTTAAGCGACGTGCGCGAACTATTTTCCAACCTACTCATTGGGGACAGACTTAAATGAGTGAAATCGCTCATTTAAGTCTGTCCCCAATGAGTGCCCAATGAATGCCGGGACTGTCCCCAAGTGCCGGCAGGAAAGGAACGTCCCCAAGTGCCGACATATTGGGACAGTCCTTGCCGGCACGACCGGCGGGCCGGCGAATCGACAAAGACTGTCTCCGATGACTAGCCGTTTAAGAACGTCCCCGATGACCAGGTAGCTAGGCGTGGGATTTGGCGCGGGTGAGGGCCAGGCCTACGGCGGCGATGGCGGCGGCGAAGAGCACCGTGACGCCCAGATCGCAGGCGATGTCGCCCAGCACGGTGGACGTCAGGTCCGCGGCGAGCGCCTTGCCGATCGCGTCGTTCACCCAATACGTCGGCACAAAGTGCGCCACCGTCTGCACGGCCGAGCCCATGAGCGACAGCGGCATCCAGGCGCCGCCCAAAAACGTCATGAGCATGCCGAGCAGGTTGCCCACACCGTTGAGCAGCTCCTCGCGCGCGCCCAGGCTCGACAGGGCAAAGCCAACGGCCAGTGGCGTGCACGCTAGGGCAAACGTTGCCGCCAGCGCCAGGCACACGCGACCCACGCCGACCTCGGCAACCGCGCTGGCAAAGCCCACGACGCCCATCATGCTCGACACGAGCCAGATGCAGACGGTGAGCACGGCGGCGGCCGCGAACACAGCGAGCGAACGCTGGCGCTCAGAGACCGGGCTGGCATCCATGCGGCGCACGCGCTCGGGCTCGTTCATGCCCGAGAACACCAGTCCCACCGACACGATGACCGACGAGATGATCGCGTACGCGCCAAAGTTGAAGTACGACTCGAGCGTGGTAGCAGCAGTCGAGTCGACCTTGACCTGCTCGATCTGGACCTCCGCGCGCTTTGCGGCCGCGTGCTCGGCGGCCCTTGCGACGTCACCGTTGGAGGCAGCGGGTTCAAGCGCCGCCGCAGCGCCCGCGAGCGAGATCCAGCGCGAGGCCTCGGCGGACGAAAGCGCCGCCGCCATGGTGCCGGAACCATAGGTCACGTCGAGCTTGGGCAGGGCCTCCCCCGCACGGGCGGCTGCAACAAGATCGTCCTCAAACCCCTCCGGGATAAAGAACACGCAATCGGCACTGCCCTTGGCGCTGTTGCTCTTGGAGAGCGCGTCGGCAAGGTCGTATGTGTCGTCGCCGACGCCCGTGACCAGGTCAAAGCGTGAGCCCAGGTGCTTGGTAAGCGCCCGCGAAAGGTCGCTATTGTCGCGGTCGACCACGATCACGTTGGTGTCGTAGGGCTTGTACTCGGTAAGCTGCGACGAGTTCCAGCTCACCGAAGCCGCGATGAATACGCCCATGAGCGAGATGAACACCGTATAGATGAGCAGGTAGAACGGGTGCGCCAGCGCCATGCGAAGCGCGGTCTTAAAGGTGCTCATAGCGGCTCCTTCCAAAGATCAGCGTAGCGGCGGCGACAAACACCAGGGCCATCAGGACGAGCGCGCCGGCGCGAACAGCGAAGGGCCCCAGGTCCTCAAAGAAATACAGGCGATTGAACATGTCGCAGATGAGCTTGACGGGGTTGAGCCAGCACTCGACCGGACAAGCGCGGGCGACGTCGTCGGCAAGCGCCATCGCCGGCTCGCCGTAGAGGCCGGCGAACAGGGCGCACGTGGTGGCAAAGCCCGTGAGGATGCCCGACTTGGATGCCTTGCCGCCCTTAACGGGAAGCGTGCCCACAAAAAGCCCCAGGCCCGTGGCGGCAAGCGCGGATGCAGCCCCGCCCAGCAGGCACAACCCCTCGCGCCCGCCAAAGTCGACGCCCACGACCAGGCGCACGTAGCCGATCGCAACCGCCATCGATGCAAAGGAAACCAGCCACGAGCCGACAAAAATGCCGGCCAGCGACGCCGTCTTGGAAAGACCGCCCACGCAGCGGCGCGCGCCAAGGCCCGACAGATTAGGCTGCAAATCGACGACGCTCAAGGCGGCAAACTCGGCAGACATCATCGCGACCAGGCCAAAGAGCGCGTAGTAGTAGATGACCGTGCCATCGGGCGTGGCACGAGTCAGGCTCACGCGGCGGGTTCCGCCCTCGAGCGACAGGGCGTGCGCAACCGCCGCCGGATCGGCGAGCGCCGCCGGGTTGTCCTGGGCAATCTGGCGCATGAGCTCGACATTTTGCGTATACGAGCTTGCCACCGTTTCAAGGATGCTGCGGTCGGTGAGCACCGACGAGGCGCGCGAGCTGTCGTAACTCGACAGCAGCGTGAGCCTGGGCGTGCCCGCGGCATCAACCGTATAGATGCCCGCGACCTCGCCGGCCTTGAGCGCTTTGCGCGCGACAGCCAAGTCTTCGTACTCGCTCACATCGAGCAGCTGGTCGTCGCCTGCCTTGGCAAGCGAAGCTGCCACGTCCTTAAAGGTCGAGGCATCCCAGGCCTCGTCCGCCACGACGGCAACCGGCACCGGGTCGACCGTGCCGTCGGAGCTGAGGTTCGCAAACATAAACATGAACATCGTGGAAAGCGCAATAGGAAAGAGAGCGCCCCAGACCCACGTGCTCGGCCGGCGCAGCAGCGTCTTGACCGTGGTGATGATGGTGTTGAACATGGCCGCCCCCTAGTCGCGCAGCTCGCGGCCGGTGATCTCGAGGAACACGTCGTTGAGGGTCGGCGGTTCGGAATAGATGCGGCCGAGTGGCACGTCATGCGAGCGCAGCGCATCGAGAATGTCCGTCAGGTTGTGCGGGCTCGCTTCGCACGAAAACGTGAGCTGTCCCGCCGTTGCCGAAAGGTCCAGAACGTGCGGCAGGCTTGCGACGGCACCGAGCGCCGCACTCGGAACCTCGCCGACCTCGATTACAATCTTCTCGCCCATCTGAATCATGCGCTTGAGCTCGTCGTTAGTGCCCTGCGCCAGCACGCGCCCACCGTCCATGATCATGATGCGGCTGCAGATCTGCTCGACTTCCTCCATGTAATGGCTGGTATACACCACCGTGGCGCCCTCGTCGCGCAGGCGGCAGATGCCCTCCAGGATGGCGTTGCGGCTTTGCGGGTCGACCGCCACCGTGGGTTCGTCAAAAAAGATGAGCTCGGGCTTGTGCGCGATACCGCAGGCAATGTTGAGACGACGCGCCAGGCCGCCCGAGAGCTTGCCGGGGCGGAACTTGGTAAAGTCGCCCAGGCCGACAAAGTCGATCGCCTCGTCCACCAGCGCGCGGCGGCGCTTGCGGTCGTTGACGTAGAGACTGCAGAAATAGTCGATGTTCTCGCGCACGGTGAGCTCGTCGAACACCGCCACCTGCTGCGGCACCACACCGATGCGGCGCTTGAGGTCGTAGCGGGCGGGCGTCATGCGCTCGCCGAACAGCTCGATGGTGCCTTTGTCGTAGGCGAGCAGCTGCAGGATGCAGTTGATGGACGTGGTCTTGCCCGAGCCGTTGGGGCCCAGCAGGCCAAAGATCTCGCCGGGGGCGATACTCAGGTTAAAGTGGTCGAGCGCAATAAGGTCGTCGTAGCGCTTAACGAGGTTTTCGACGTGGACGATGTCTGTCATGAGGCGGCCCTTCTGTTGCTTGCGGCCCGGTACGATTGCATCATCGCAGGAGCTGACGGCGCGCACCAGTGAGCTTTGTCACGAGTGCGGGGCGGTCGCGTAGCCTGCTGACGCGACCGCCCCGCCGCGTGGGAGGAATGTCACGGTTGCTTTGAGTGGCGCCTCCCCCGTGCGCGGCATCGCGTACAATACCCGTATGAACAGGCTATTCGACAAATCGATCGTGCTGGCGTGCTGCATCGCAGCCGCCACGGGCCTTGCTGTGGATGCTCGCCTGGTCGCGGCGTTTTGCCTTGGCGTTGTCATCGCCGCGCTGGCCGAGGTCGCGCAGGAAGAACGCGCCCGTCGCGCCAGCGAGGCCGGCAGCTACGCCTACGTCATCGCGGCTGTCTTCGTGCCGCCGTTTGTGCCGTTCGCACCTCTCGCCCTCTATGACATCGCGCGACGCGTGCGCCGTGAACGCATCTGGCCCGCGCTGGCAATTGGCTCCGTGTTTGCCTGCGCACTTGCCACGGACCTTCGCTGCGGCGCGCTCACCACCCGAACGCTGTTGCTAACCGCCATCCTTTCGGTCGCCGCCACGTTGCTGTCGCTGCGCACCGCGCAGCTGGAGCGCGAACAGGAACGCATGCGTCGCACCCGCGACAAGCTGCAAGAACGCGCCCTGGCACTCGAGGCACGCAACCGCGACCTCGCCGACCGCCAGGACTACGAAGTCGAGCTCGCGACGCTCGCCGAACGCGCCCGCATCGCGCGCGAGATCCACGATAACGTGGGCCACCAGCTCACGCGCGCTTCGCTTCAAACCGAAGCCCTGCGCGTGGTCCATGCCAACGAGCCCGGCGTTGCCGCCGATTTCGCCGACGTCAAATACACCGTTGACGAGGCGCTCCAGCTCGTGCGCGCCAGCGTCCACGCGCTCAACGACAACGCCGTCGACCTTTCCGTGCAGCTCGAACGCATTGTTGAAGGCGCGCGCTCGGACGGCGGTCCGCGGATTGAGCTTGAAGTTATGACCGAACATGCGCCCGCAAACGTTGCGAACTGCTTTGCGGCGGTCCTGCGCGAGGCGCTCTCCAACACCATGCGCCACGCTTGCGCCCATGCTGTCACTGTACGTTGCATGGAGCATCCGTCGTTTTACCAGCTCATCGTTACCGACGATGGCGCGGGCGGGGTTCAAGCAAGCGGCCACGGCACCGCGGAGGGCATGGGGCTCGCCTCTATGCGCGAGCGCATCGAGGCGCTTGGCGGCACCTTCACCGCCGGCCCGCGTGCCGGCGCCGGCGGCTGGCGCGTGTTTGCCACCGTTCCCAAACAGCAAGGAGATGATGGCCGATGAGGCTCATCGTTGTCGACGACGACCGCCTAGTGGTCGATTCGCTCAAGATTATCCTGGGCGCCCAGCCGCAGATCGAGGTGGTGGGCACCGGTGCCAACGGCAACGACGCAGTGGCGCTCTACGCTGAGCACTCGCCCGACATCGCGCTGCTCGACATTCAGATGCCGGGACGAGACGGCCTATCGGCGGCGCGCGAGATCCTCGAGCGCGATCCTGCGGCGCTCGTGGTGTTCCTGACGACATTCTCGGATGACGAGTACATTGTGTCGGCGCTCAAACTGGGCGCCCGCGGCTACCTGATTAAAACCGATGTCGCCGCCATTCCTCCGGCGTTGGCGCAGGTCATGAGCGGCAAACGCGTGCTCGAGGGTAAGGCGATCGAAGATGTTGACTTTGACGGGATGGGCAACAAGACGGGCGCGCCCCACCGGCCCGCGGCCTTTGCCGGTCTGACCGACCGCGAGTTCGAAGTCGCCGAGCTCATCGCCCGCGGTCTCGATAACAAGGAAATCGCCGCCACCGCCTATATGGGCGAAGGCACGGTGCGCAACCACATCAGCTCGATCCTTGCCAAAATGGGTCTGCGCAACCGCACCCAAATCGCCATCGCCTACCTGCGAGGGTAATTACCCAACGGCCAACCGCCCCGGCATAGCAAAATGGCTGCTACCGATTTAATACCATTTCAAAACTATGCCGGTTTACTACGATGAATCGCCCGCCTTCGACCACGGCAAATTGCGCGCTTGCAAAACCGCAGGTAGAACGCCTGCAATATTTAGAAAAATGCAGTCATGGTCGGGAATGTCGAATTCATCGTAGTAAACCGACATAGTTTTGTTCGGATAGTCCCGCACGGATACCATCCCAGGCCTCGCGGAACAAAAATGATCCGTTTTCTTCCGCCCGCGGAGATCGGCTGACAGCGCCCGCCACGAAATCGGCCCATCTACTACGTTTGACTCAATATCCCCGACCATACCCGCTTTTCATGAAAAATCGCAGGCGTTCTACCTGCGGTTTTTATTTCGCATTACTTGCCATGGTTGAGGGTAGCGGCTTAAACGTAGTAGATGGGCCCATTTCGTGGCAGACGGGTCATTTTCGGGCTGGACGGGTCGCGTGGCGGCCCGCACACGCGTTCACGCGCGGGGCCGGCGGGGCATTTTTGCCCCGCCGGCCCCTATTCCAGCGCTATACCAGCCCCATTCCAGCGCTACTCCGGCTTGGTTTCTACCGTGGGGGTCTTGTCCGCCGCAACCGGAGTACGGGCGGTGTCCATAGTCAGGCAGTGCTTGGGGCAGCTTTCGATGCACTCGCCGCACACCACGCAGGCGTACGGGTCAATCGACCAGGTACCGCCCTTGCGATCGACCGCGAGCGCGCCCGCCGGACAACGCCGAGCGCACATGCCGCAGCAGATGCACACATCCATGTCATTGACGATATGCCCGCGCAAGCGCTCGGGTGCCGTCAGCCCCTCCTGCGGATAGCACACCGTTACCGGCTGCTTGACCATAGAACCCAAGGCCGTCTTGGCAAATGTCAGCAAACTCATGCCGCGCCTACCTTTCCGTGCAGCTAATGCAGGGGTCGATGGTCAGGATAATCATGGGCACGTTGGCAATGAGCACGCCCTGCAGCGCATGCGTCAGACCCGCCAGATTTTGCGACGTCGGCGTGCGCACGCGGAAACGGTCCAGGTTCTTGGTGCCGTTGCCGCGCACATAGTAATACGCCTCGCCGCGCGGTTGCTCAATCACAACCTCGCCGCGTGCGCCGTCGGCCGGCGTAAGCTTGGTGCGCCCGCCGATCCCGTCGTGCGGAATCTTGCCCACAAGCTCCTTGATGATGTCCATGGCCTGCGTGACCTCGGCGCAACGCACCTGGCAGCGGGCATAGCAGTCGCCATCGGTAGCGACAACCGGATCAAACGCAGCCAGGTCCGCATAGGCACCGTCGCCAAACATGCGCACGTCGTAGTCCACGCCCGAGGCGCGCCCAAACGGACCGACCATCGAAAGCTCCAGCGCGTCTTTCTTGCTAATCACGCCCACGCCATGCAGGCGCTCGCCGCAGCTGTCATCGTCCAAAAACGTATGCACCAGAGCCTCGTAGTCAGGACGCATGGCATCGAGCGTCTGGACAATGCCTGCCAGCTCGGAGTCCTCGATATCATGCTTAAGGCCGCCGATCTCGTTAATCGACAGAATCACGCGCCCGCCGCAAGTGCTCTCAAAGATCTTGAGAATCTGCTCGCGCAGGGTCCACGAACGATAGAACAGCGCCTCAAAGCCAAAGGCGTCGGCAAGCAGGCCCAGCCACAGCAAATGCGAGTGAATGCGCGAAAGCTCGTGCAGAATGGTGCGAATATACTGCACGCGGCCGGGCACCTCGATGTCGAGCATGCGTTCGCAGGCGCTGGCATAGCCGCAGCTGTGGCCCACGGCGCAAATGCCGCAGATGCGCTCGGCGATGTAGCCAAACTGATGCATATCGCGCTTTTCGGTGAGCTTCTCGAGCCCGCGGTGCACAAAGCCGATCTGCGGAATTGCCTCGATGACGCGGTCGTCTTCGATCACCAGGTCCAGATGAAGCGGCTCGGGCAGCACCGGGTGCTGCGGGCCAAACGGAATAACGGAGCGATGTGCCATGGACCTTACGCCTCCTTTTTCTGCTTGTCGCGGGCGGCCTTGGCGGCAAGCGCCGCGCGGACCTTGGCCGCTTTCTCGGGATCCATGGCGGCGAGCTTTGCCTCCATCTCGGCGGCCTTGAGCGCCGCCTTCGCAGCAGCCCCATCGTGCTGAGCATCGGAGCCGGCAGCCGCAGCGGGCTGAGCAGCGGCGCCCGCGGCATCGCCGGCGCCCGCAACGCCCTCCCCTGCAGCAGCCGCAGCCGCGGCGGCCTTCTCGGCAGCGGCCTTGCGCGCCTTGACCTCGGCAGCCGCGCGGACCTTCATGGCCTTCTCGCGCGCGGCCTTCACCTCGGGCGTGATAACGCTCATGGGTTCAGCGGTCGAGACCTGGTAGAAAAAGCCCTTAAAGTCGATCTGCATATCGGTGATGGCAAGACCAAACAGATCGTGCGCTTCGTTTTCAAACGGGAATACCGCCGGATAATACGAGCTGATGGACGGAATCTCCTGGTACTGGTCGATGCCTTCGACCACCAGGTTCTCGATCGCATAGCTGCCGCCCTGCGCAATATGCTCCTGAGCAGCACGAACGTTGATAAACGTATAGACCAAGCGATACGAGCCGTCGTCGACGTTACGCTCGGCGTGCATTTGCACAAAGCGCGCACCGACGCCCTTAAGCGCCTGGACATGCGACAGGAGCTCGTCGATCCCAACGATGGTATAGATTGCCTCTTGCATTACTCGGCCTCCTTTGCAGCGACGGACGCGGCGGGCGTCCCAGCAGGTGCGTCGCCAGCGGCGGGCGCGTCGCCGGCCTCAGCCGCGGCCACAAACCCGTCCTCGCCCAGCTCAACGCCACCGTCCCAGGTGGCGGCGCCGCCCACGGTGAGCGGATCGCCGCCGGCGCGCATCACGGCCTCCTTCTGGTCCAAGATGCCGCACGCCTCCACGATGGCATCGATCACCGTCTCGGGGCGAATGGCGCACCCGGGCGCGTACACGTCCACGGGAATCGCGCGGTCCACGCCGCCGATCACGTTGTAGGCATCGCGGAACACGCCGCCCGAGCACGCGCAGATGCCGCACGCCACCACGCACTTGGGCTCGAGCATCTGGTTGTAAATCTGACGCACGACGGGCAGGTTCTGGGCATTGACCGAGCCCGTCACCAAAAAGATGTCCGCATGTTTGGGGTTGCCGGTGTTGACCACGCCAAAGCGCTCCGCATCGAACAGTGGGGTAAGCGAGGCCAGCACCTCGATATCGCATCCGTTGCAGCTCGAGCCGTCGTAGTGAATAACCCACGGTGAGCGCGACATTTTATGATCCATGGATGCCGCCTCCTAAATAAACACGTCGACGAGGATGGGCATAAGGTTGAGCAGGCCAAACACCAGCGCCACGCCCCAGCCGAGCTTAAAGCAGCTGCGCCAGGTGCTACGGGCGAAGGTGTTATCGATCAGTACCTCGACAAAATACGTCGCGGCCATCACGACCAGGGCTACGGCCCAGCTCACCGGGTTGTCCCAGACAAAGAACATGCCCACCCACATCAAAAACAGCACGGTCTCGCACCAGTGCATAAGGGTCATCTTGGCCAGCGTGCTGCCGCTCATCTCGGTGGCGACGCCCTGGACAATCTCCTGATGCGCGTGATGCGAGTACGAAAGGTCGAACGGCGACTTGCGTAGCTTGATGGTAAGCACCGCGAGCAGCGCAAGGAAAATGGGCGCGCTGTACACGATGATGGGGGCTGACTGCCCCGTCACGGCAATGGAATCGAAGCTGTCGGTGGCAAGGTACAGGCCCACGCTCATCAGCAGAACGGCGGGCTCGTAGCTCATAACCTGCAGCAGCTCGCGATCGGCGCCGACCTGCGCAAACGGGCTTTGCGTCGAGGCGGACGCCAGCACCACAAAGATCGCGGCGAGCGTCACCATAAAAGCGCACAGCAGCGTGTTGGAACCCGACACAAAGATGCCGCCGCCTACCACGGTAAAGATGAGCGCACATGCCATATAGGTATCGTCCATGGTGTTTACGCTGGCAGGGGCCTTGCGCAGCAGTTTGGCAACGTCGTAGAAGGGCTGCAGCAGACGCGGACCCACGCGGCCCTGCATGCGAGCCGAAAGCTTACGGTCAAGGCCGTCGATCAGGCCGCCCACAAGCGGCGCCAGCAAAGCAAACGCCACGGTGCCAATAAAAATGCCCACGACGCCCGAGCCTTCGAAATACTTGCCGCGCAGCACCGAGGGCGCGCTCATGGCAAGCCGCTCGGGCCCAATCCACGCGCAACACAGCAGCGCAAACAAGATAATGCTGCAACACACGACGCTACCCGCGGGGCCAATACGCTTCTCGCCAAGGGCGTCCTCCGAGTACCAATTGCGCTTTTCGGCCTTCACCTCGTGTCCCATCGAGCCACGGAAATGGCGATATTTGTCGGTCCCCACACCCGAAAGGTACACGTTGACGTGCGGTTTGTTGCTCACGCGGAATGAAGTCAGCAGCACCACGGCGATAAACGCCACGATAACCACCATCAGATACATGGAGTCCTTGCCAATAACGTACGGCACGCGGCCAAACACCATGGCCAAGTAAGGCGACACCAGGCCGCTCGAGATGAGCGGGAACGCCACGCAGCAAAGAATCAGCAGCGCGGCGATGGTGTTGAGGGCCATCCATTCGGTCTTATGGACATTGACCTCAACGTTTTGAGCCGTGGGGTCGACGCCCGAAAGCTTGGCAAGCCACTTGCCCCAGAAGAAGAACGTCGCGGCCGAGCCAAAGGCAAGCACCATGATCATGAGCACGTTGCCGGTCTGGGCAAACGCCACCAGGGCGCCCCACTTGGACACGAGCATGCCAAACGGTGCCACGAACATGCCCATAATGCCCAGCATCATCAGGCGCGTCAGGTGCGGCATGCGGCTGAACATACCGTCCATGTCCTCGATATTGCGGCTGCCGATATGATGCTCGGCCGTGCCCACGCACAGGAACAGCAGCGACTTGGCCACCGTGTGGAACAGGATCAGGAAGATGGCGGCCCATACGGCCTCGGGCGCGCCGACACCCAAGCAAGCACTGATGAGGCCCAAGTTGGAAATGGTGGAGTACGCGAGGACGCGTTTGGCGTTGCTCTGCGAGATGGCCATGAGGGCAGCGAGCAAAAACGTGATGGCACCCACGCTCGTGACCATAAAGCCGGTCACGGGATAGATGGCATAGAGCGGGCTGAGCTTGACCATCAGGAACACGCCGGCTTTGACCATGGTTGACGAGTGCAGCAGGGCACTCGTGGGCGTGGGGGCAACCATGGCACCCAATAGCCAAGTGTGGAACGGCATCTGTGCGGCCTTGGTGAGCGCGGCAAGCGACAGCAACAGGACCGGCATCACCAGCAGCGCGGATTGCGCGGTTCCGGCGCTGGAAAGCTCGATCATGCCCGAGATGGTCAGCGGCATGCCGTTAACGTGCAGGTACATGAGTCCGGCCAAAAACGCGATGCCGCCCAGCATGTTGAGGATGATCTGGGTGAAAGCGTTTTTTATGGCCTCGGGCGTGCGCGTGTAGCCAATCATGAGGAACGAGCACACGGTGGTGATTTCCCAGCCACAGAACAGCCACTCAAGGTTGTCGCTTGTCACGATGACGAACATGGCCGAGAGGAACAGGAACATAAGCGCCAGGAACTGCGGGCGTCGGTCGGGCGCCGCCTGCCCGCGCAGCGCTGCCTCGTGCTCGTCGTGGGCCTGGAAGTCCTTCATGTAGCCCAGGGCGTACACGCAGATAAGGCTGCCGACAATGCCGACGGCAAGCACCATGATCACACTCATGTAATCCAGGTAGAGCGGCGTGGCGGTGACAACCTCGGCCGCGGGCAGCGTCATGGCAGCGAAGGCAACCGAACCCACCAGCTGCACCACGCCGAGCACCGTGGTGAGCGTGCTCTTATATTTACGCGCGTTGTACAGGATGACGGCGCACAGGATCACGTCGATGACGGAGCTGATGATCGAGAGCACATGCGAGGTGCCGGGGGCAACCTCGAAGCTCTGCGGGCCCGTGCCAAAAAACATGACGGCGACTACAACCGTCACCGCCATAATGATGCCAGAGCCTACAAGCCCTACCGCATCGCGGGCGCGGTCACCGCGCGCGAGCAGCATGCCCAGCGCCGGTACCAGCGGAAACAGGGTAAGGAAATACAGTAGCGTCATACCATCACTCCCCCATGCAAAAACGCTGCAATTGTTTAACGTTATAGCTCAGTTGAGGAGTAGCGGCGGCGGGTTTTCGGTCAACTGGGGAGTTTTAGGCGTACGGGGTAACGAGTCTGTCCGCTTTGGAGCAGAGAGGCGACGCTCCCCCTATCGCGGCGGCGGGCGCACGGGCCACTGCGCGCGGTTTATTAACCACTTTGGAGGATGTTCCAGTAGGCTCACGACGGTCCAAAAAGTTGGCGCGGCAAGAAAAATGCGCCCCTGTGGGCGCACCATCCCGTTCGCTATTCCGCCTTTTTAACGCGCGGCTTGCGACCGCGCGGCTTATCAACCAGCGCGGACTCACCGCTCTCGCGATACTGGCGGCACCAAGCCTTGACCGAAGACTCGCTGGGAATCTTGTGCTTGATCATGGCCTCGCGAACCGTTAAGCCGTTTTCCAAGCGGTCCTTGACCACGGCGAGCTTAACTTCGTACGAATAGGTGTGATGATGCGAACCGGCGTTGAGAACGGCGTCGGCACCGCCTACGGCATACGCGCGGGCCCACTGACGAGCCGTGGCCTGGGGAATGCCAAGCTCCGCGGCGAGGACGCGATGACCGACCCCCTCTTGGAGGATCTCGACGGCGCGCTGCCTAACCTCGGGCGCATGCGTGCGAGTCCTAGTTGCTTCCGACATACCTGCCACTTCTTAGCCTTAACCGTTAATCTGCTTTCTTACGTGCAAGTTAGATAGTAGCATTTTACTGTTTGCTCAAAGCAGTTAATTAAAATAGACGCGGCGTTATCTGGGCATTTGGCACCAATTTACGACATTTCTTTATCGATTATTTACGCTGGTAGCTGACTCGCAGCCAATCGTCATTCGCCTGTCAACAAAATTGACACCTCTTTATGTCCTTTGGCATAGAGGATATAGTTATTAACCCCTCCCCCAATAATTTTGAGTAATCGGCAAGGCAGTAGACGTCCTTACTCCTCATGATTACCGCGCATTGCCATCCACCGAAGCAAAACAAAAAGGGCGGGGCCTGCTGCGCTTGCAGGCCCCGCACCGGTTGACACCCGACGGGACACAGCCGGGCGAGGCGGATCCGTGCTACCGCCCCGCCTGGCCGCGATGTTCAACTACAGCTCGTTGGCCGCGTGATACGCCGTGCGAATGGCGCTCGCAATGTCGGCGGTGCGCTCGCCCGAGCAGTCGCCCACGCAGGTCACGGGCACCGTCACGCCATCCAGGTCAAACGCGTTGGCCTTGGAGCCCACGGCCATCACCACGTAATCGCAGGCGATCTTCACCGGCTCCTCGGGGCCGTCCTCGGTGGTGTGCACGGCCTCCACGCCCTCGTCGGTAACGGCGGTCAGGCGGGTCTTAACGTGCTGTTCCACGTTGTGGGCGGCGAAGTCGCTCATGATCAGCGGCAGAATGGTCTCGGACTCGCCCGCGGCAATCTTGTCGAGCATCTCGACGATCGCCACCTCGCAGCCGTGCTGCAGCAGGTACTCGGCAGTCTCGGTGCCCACCAGGCCACCGCCAATGACGGCGACGCGCCCGCTGAGCTCCACCTTGCCGGCCAGCACGTCCCAGCTCGAGACGACCTTGTCCGAGTCGGCACCCGGAACGGGGATGACCACGTCGTGTGCGCCCACGGCCACAATCGCGGCGTCGGCGGCGTTGAGATCCTCGGCCGTAGCGGCATGGTTGAGCTCGACCTTCACGCCCAGGCCGGGCAGAATCTTCTCGTAGTACTCGACCGAGCGCATGATCTCGTCCTTGCGCGGAGGCGCGGCTGCCAGCACAATCTGGCCGCCCAAGTGATCGCTCGCCTCATAGACGGTCACGTCGTAGCCGCGCTTGGCCGCCACGCGCGCGGCCTCCAAGCCGGCAATACCGCCGCCCACCACGGCGACCTTCTTGTCGCCCTCGCCCGGCTTGATGGCGATGGTCGCCTCGTCGCCGTTCTCGGCATTGAGCACGCACGAGATGTACTTGCGGTTTTGAATCGCGTCGACGCAGCCCTTGTTGCAATTGAGGCACTCGCGAATGGGCTCACCCGTGGCGGCCTTCAGCGCAATGTCGGGGTCGCACATGAGCGAGCGGCCGTACGCGATGATATCGGCCGAACCGTCTTCCAGAATCTTCTCGCCGGCCTCGACCGAAACAACACGGCCGACAGTGGCCACCGGCACGGAGACCAGGGCCTTGACGCGCTCGGCCACGGGCAGCGTCCAGTTGTAGGGCATGGCGCCCATGGGCGGAATGGTGTCGCCCATGTTGCCGGTATGGTTGGCCTGTGCAACCTGGATCATGTCGATGCCGGCGCCCTCGAGCAGCTTGGCAAACTCGCAGGCCTCATCGGGCTGCAGGCCGCCCTTGCCGCGCGGCGTGCCGTCGGGGTTCTCCATGATCACGGGGAGCTTGTACTCCACCATCAGCTGCGGCGCGGCTTCCTTAATGGCGGCGACAACCTCGAGCGCATAGCGAACGCGGTTCTCGAACGAGCCACCGTACTCGTCGGTGCGCTGGTTGAGGATGGCCGAGCACAGCGAACCCACCAGACGGTCGCCGTGAACCTCGATGGCGTCGATGCCGGCCTGCTGCGCGCGGGCGGCCGAGGCAGCGATGGCCTCCTTGATCTGGGTGAGCTGCTCTACGCTCGCCTCGTTCACAAAGTGCTGCATGTCGTGGTGCAGCTTGGCGTAGGCCTGCTTGCGGATCTCGTTGGACTCGGCCATCTTGGCGGCAAAGGTCTCCTCGTCGCCGGCGGCCTTGGCCTCCTGCGCAGCCTTGGCGGCGGCCATGGAACCCATGACCATGCGGCCGACGCCGGGCACGTCGTACTCGGGGTGGAACAGCTGCAGCGCGACCTTGGCGCCGTGCTTGTGAACGGCGTCGGCCAGCGCCTTAAACGTGGGGATCTGGGCGTCGGTCGCTAACTTGGGCGTGGGGCTTGCGGTCATAACAGGAGCAACGTCGCCGATGACGATGTAGCTCACGCCGCCACGGGCCAGGCGCTCGTAAAAAGCCAGGCTGCGCTCGCCAATGGAACCGTCGCGCTCCTCGTAGCCGGTGGTCAGCGGCGGGAACATAATGCGGTTTTTAAGCTCAAGGGGGCCAACCGTAATGGGCTGGAGCAGTTTGGATGCGGGTGCGGTCATGGACATTCCTCTCTTGTAGGCGCGGCGGCGATGTTGCCGCGTAGTTGTTTAGAGGATATGGCATGGGAGCACAGTGGCGCAACGGAAATCGGCAGACAGCAGGTAGCGGCAGGTGGATGGGGCGGGGCGGCCCGTCGGTTTGTCTCGATCTGTAACAGTAAGACCCTATTTTGCCGAGCAACTGTTACAGATTGAGACAAACCAATCTAGCCTGCCGAAAGATCTAGATCTGTAACAGTTACTCAGTAAAAACCGTCCCTCGTGTTACAGATTTAGACAAACGAAGACCGTCCTGCCGAAACATCTCAATCTGTAACAACTACAGACCAAAACCGGACCCACCTGTTACAGATCGAGACAAACCCCAATAACAACGACACCGTCCCCGTTCGAGGAAACGACCGCCACACTCACCTTTTTAAACAACCTAATACTGCGCAGCCTGCGATAATAATTTGGTCACGCGTCGACTACGGCGAAGACGCGGCAGAAGGGACACCCATGCAACCGAGTACCACCGATACGTCTACCGCAAAGCAAGCGCTGCTCGAGGCGCTCTTGAGCGACGCGGGGCTCAAGAACCTCACGCAAACGGCCTCTACCGTTATGGGCAACCCGGTGCTCGTCGTCGATCCCGTGTACCGCTATGCCGCCCGCGGCGGCTTTGAGCTCGACGATGACGACGACTCCCCCTTTGCAGCCATCACCCGCGCCGAGCTCTCCGAAGGTGACATGCTGCAGGACGAAGCCGTGCGATACATCATCAAATGCGGCTTAGACGAGGAGATTGCCCGCTCGACAGGCCCGCTTACACGCTATAACGACATGTTCCGCCTCAACACCATGACCGATGCGATCAAGGTGCACGGCACGTGTCTGGGCCGGGCGATGATGATTGAACGCAATCACGCCTTTGGCGATAGCGATCGCGAGGTCTTTGAGTTCTTTGTCCGACTGCTCGCGCAAGAACTGCAAAAAGGCGGCTTTCTTTCGTTGGGCGGCCCGCAACAGGGGCCATATTTTCTCTCGCGCCTCCTGGACGACGAAATCCCCAACCCCATCACCTGCACACGCAAAATGCAGCTCGTCGGCTTTGCGCCGCTTCCCGCCCTCTACGTTGTATGCCTGCTCAAAAAAGATTCCCAGCTCGAGGCGCGCGAGGCGGAGAGCATCCGAGGACAATTGCAGCCGCTACTGCACCATAGCCTTATCACCATGTACGAAGGTGAGCTCGTGGCGCTGGTAAGCCGTCCGCCCTCCACGCAGCTACCCGCCAACGATGAGGCGATCCTTGCCCGCGTTGCTGCCACGAACAATTTGTTCATTGGCATCAGCAACGAGTTTTCCCAGGCAACCGATGTGCGTTCGCACCTCAATCAGGCACGCGCCGCCATTCGATACGGCTCGACCTTTACCAAAATCCTCGAAGACACCCATGTGTATCGCTATTGCGAATACACCTACATGGAAATGCTCGACATCTGCAACGACCACATCAACCTTATAAACTACTGCCATCCGGCAATCTGGGCACTTTGGAAGCATGACCAGTCGCACGATTCCGAGTTGGTCGAGACGCTCTTTGCCTTTATGCAGCACAGCTGTAACACGGCGCGCACCGCCGCGATCTTGTCGCTTCACAAAAACACGCTGCTCTATCGCATTAACCGCATAAAGGAAATCACCGGTAACGACTTGGCATCGGGAGAGGACCTCTTTTTGTTCCACCTCTCGATTCGTACCCTAATCTACCTTGGCTTTCTTGAGCCGAGGATTAAGCCCCGCACCAGCGCCGACCTGCACTGCCGCAAGTAGGCCGGGCGGGGCTTGGGCAAAACTAGTCGCGCTTAATCTCCAGCGTGGGGAACGTCATCTTGGCGTACTTTTCCATGAGCGGCTTTACTTCGTCCATATGGGCGAAGAACTCGTCGCGGGTCTTGTTGATCTCGTTGAGGTGCTCGGCGCGCGCGTGGTCGTCGTTGCGGTCGCGAATCAGGCCGTTCTCGGCAATCTTGAGCTTGGGGCGACCGGTGCGCTCGTCGGTTACGATATCGCCGCCCGCGCCGCAGACCGCACACTCCCAGGGAAACTCGACCCCATCCCAATGCTTGTCGCCAGGGTACACCAGGGAGCTGTGGCAGTTGGGGCACACGCCGTCATCCGGGTCGCCCAGCCAGCAGCGCTCGTCAACCGGCGTTCGGATGGCCTTGACAATGTTCTCGCCCATCTTGTGCGCACGGGCGATCTGCCCGCCCCATTCCACGTCGTCTCCCCACACAAACGCATTGCCCGGGCGACCGTCGCGCTGCGCCATATAGCGATCGACGACAGTCATCGACATGGTAAACATAGTCGCCTGCAGGCTCTCCAGTGCCAGGGACTGCCAATCGTGCATGGAGCCGCCAACGGAAATAAGGCCGGCAACGGTATGCGGATTCTCCTTTACGGCACCGATGGCAAGCAAGAACGAAAGCTCGTATGCCAAGAAGCGCTGGGCAAAGCGGGTGTAAACCGAGCTGGGCGTAAGGTCATAGGTCGGGACCGAGGAGATCACGCCCTGGCAGGTCTGCAGTTCGCGAATAATCGCATCTACATCGTCTTTGTTTTTAAGGACGCAGCCGTGATATTCCTTTTGCAGGCCGGCGCCCATCTTTCCCATCTGCATGGTGCAGCCCTCGCAACCGGTGCAGGGCAAGATGTTATAGTCGAACAAATTGATCAGCTCGACCTCGCCGCCAGCCTCGCGCACCGCGCAAAGGGCCTCTTTGGCCAAAGCCTCGCCGTTGCCACCGTGCCTGCCGGCACAAATCGCCATCACTTTAAACGACATGGTCGCTCCTCTCCAGAGCATTTTGGACACGGATTCTGCCCGTGTGTACTTCGCAAAAAGCGTACGGCAGACGCAAAACATGCGCACCGTCCAGGCAACCAAGGCCCGCTCGGTATTTGCGGAATACCTCGTGCAGATAAACAAAGGCCCCTCCCGCATGCCTACAAGGGACAAAACGGAAGGGGTCGGCGCTCTTATTTGCGCTTAAAGGGAATGGGTTTGGGCGGGCACTTGGGCTTGACGGCCCCAGCCGTGACGATCGCGCCGTTGTCGCAGATATCCAGGCAGGCACCGCACTGGGTACAAGCCTTTTGGTCGATCACGTGGATGAACCGCGGCCTTCCCAGAATCGCGTCCTCCTCGCAAACGTCCGAATCGACACACTTGTTGCATGCCTGGCATTTGGAAGCCAAGATATGGAAGGTCAAGAATGCCTGGCATTCCCCGGCGGCACAGACCTTCTTGGTGGTGTGCTGCATAATCTCGCCCTCGAACAGGTCGAGGAACGACTGCACCGTGCGCGCCAGCACGCGACCCTGCTCGCACAGGCACTGCGCCTGCATCACGGGGCAAAGGTCGCGAAGGAGCGCCAAGTCACCCGGCTTGCCCTTCTTGCGGCAGATATCGGCAAGAATCGTTGCAATCTGATGCGAGCCCTCGTAGCCAAAGACACAGCGTCCGCAGCTCTCGTGACGATAGAGCGTGCAAATGTCCAAAAGCGCCTTTGCCATGCAGTTTTTGGCGGTGTAGACGCGCACGTAGTCGCTGCATAGCTCAATCTTTGAGGTGTCATCGGGCCTCAGCAGCAGACCGCTGGGATAGCCAATCCCCACCGCTTTAGCGTCGTCGGCGCCCGCCGCGGCAACCAGGGATTCCGCACTCACGACACGGTCGACCTCAACGGGCTCCTCGGCCCCGTCAATCCACACCCAGCGCTTGCCTTCGGCGGCAAGTAACTCTGATCCGCTCAGGCAGCGGTCGGCGCCATCGCCCTCGCAGCAAGATGGGAGAGGCTTTTCGCCGTCGAGCATCTTGGCCGCGGCCGAACCGTTGGCATAGACAAAGCCCAGGCTCGGGTCGCACTCGATCACGCGGCAGGACTCGCCCAACGCATCCGCGAGCGCGGCAGAGACCTCATCGCCTGCCGGCACCAAAACCGCCTGGGCACCGGCCCCTGCAATTTTTTCCGCAACGGCCGCCACGTCCTTCTTAAGGAGCCAGAGCGCGACGGGGGCCTGCTTATGCGCAGGCATAAAGTTGATGATCGTCATGGGTTATCGCTCCTTTCCTAGTATTCGTTCCACAGGCGCGGCGTACTGATCGTTAGGCGCAAATCGCACTGCAAGCAGCGGCTCGCCTCGCACGTAGCCTCATGGTCGGTATAGGGGCACTCAAACGTATCGAAGTTATCCTTACGCGTCTGGGCATCGACAAACTCGGGCTGCACGGCATCGTCGTAGAAGCCTTCGGAGACGCGGCCAATCCACTGCTCGGGAGCATCATGCTCGGTCAGCTCCTCGTCGATGTTGCCATCGCCACCCAAAGCGCGGTCGATGGCCGAGGCGCACGTGCGACCTGCAGCGATTGCCGCGATCACCGATTTGGTACCCGTCACGCAGTCGCCCGCCGACCAGATGCCTTCAACGCTCGTCTTGCCTTCGGTATCGGCCACGATATACGGGCCGTGCGTAAGCTCAAGGCCCATCTGGGCCGTGCCCTCGGGCTTTTGACCCACGGCAAAGATCACGCAGTCGGCATCGATGGTCTTCTCGCCGCCGTCGAGCAGTTCGGTGACGGCGCGGTGGTTCTCGTCAAAGTAGAACCGCTCGATCTTGTGGATCGTCATGGAACCGACCTTGCCCGAACCGTCCTCGGTCTCGTTAATGCTGGTAAAGGCATAGGCATCGTGCAGGACCACGCCTTCCTCGGCGGCCTCGGCACGCTCCTCGGGCGTCGAGGTCATCGCGTCTTGGGCCTCAAGGCAGGCGACATCGACCGAGGCGGCACCCAGACGCACGGCAGTGCGGGCGCAGTCGTACGCCACGTTGCCGCCGCCAAGCACCACGACGCGCTTGCCCGTCAGGTCCGGGGCGCTGCCCATACGGGCGGCCTTCAGAAAATCGGTGTTATGCAGCACGCCTTCGAGGTCGTGGCCGGGCATGGGAAGCACCGTTCCGTCATGCGTGCCCACCGCAACCAGCACGGCATCGAAGCTCTGCTCCAAAAGCGCCTGGGGCTCGGCGATTCGCTCGCCACAGCGCAGCTCAATGCGCGGCTCGGCGTCATCACCCTGGGCAATCTCTAAAATCGTCGCAACCTCGGCATCGACCGTGGCATCAGGCAGGCGATACGCCGGAATGCCGTAGCGCATCTGGCCGCCGACCTTCTCGTTGGCCTCGAACACCACGACCTTGTGGCCCTTCTCGGCGCAATAGAGTGCGGCGGTCAAGCCGGCGGGACCGGCACCCACAACGGCGACGCTCTTGCCGCTCAGCGGCTCATGGCGCACGTTGGCCTTCCAGTCGCCCGCATCGCGCACGGCCGCGGCGCGCTTAAGACGGCAAACCGAAACCGGCGTGCCGTTGAGCTCGTTGCGCTTGCAGGCATCCTGGCAGCTATGGACGCAAATGTCGCCCAGACTCTCGGGGAACGGGACCTTCTCGCGCACCACCGCGGCGGCTCGGGTGTACTCGCCGTTACGGATGTGACGCAGGTAGCGTGGGATATCCACGTGGGCTGGACAGCCCGAGCGACAGGGGACCACGTTGTCGGCATAGGACTTGTTCTCATCGAACATATTGAGCGTGTCGACGATCGAGCCCGTGGGACACACTTCGATACAGGCACCGCAAAAACGGCATCCGGCCTCTTGCAGACTCACGCTGCCGTCCGTACCAATGCGAATGCCGTCCTCGGTGCGCCGGTAGTCCAAGACGCCGGCGCCGCGCAGCTCGCGGCACGCGCGCACGCAGCGACCGCACCGAATGCAGCGGGTGAACATATGGGTGATCAGCGGGTTCGATTCGTCCGTGGCGACCGGACGGCTCTTGGTGCGCCAGCGCGCAGGCGAAACTCCCAGGTACTGATACATAGACTGCAGCTCGCACTTGCCGTACTTGGGGCAGCCGGTGCAATCGGCGGGATGCGTGGCCAAGGTAAGCTCCATTGCCAGCTTGCGCACGCGCTCGGCCTGCTCGTCTGTCGTGTTGACGACCATTCCCTCGGCAACCTGCGTCTTGCAGGCACACACCGGCTCGTCTTGGCCTTCGATCTCGACCATACACAGACGGCATCCGCCGACGGCCTCAAGATCGGGGTGTTTGCACAGATGTGGAATGTAGATACCGGCATCGAGCGCGGCTTCCAGGACATTTTGCCCCTCGCGTGCCTCGACCTCGGATCCATTAATCGTTAGCTTCATTCGTTCCCCTCAAAACGTCGCTCTTGTCCAGAAAGGCGCCCGGGACCAAAGCGATCCCGGGCGCCTCGCTTGTAGGGCAAATCCCCGCCCGCACCCAACGCGTGGGCGTCTGCAGGCGCGAATAGCTACGGTGTTACGACCACTCCTCGTCGCCCGTGTCCTCAAAGAGGGCAGCGGCGGCGTTTTCACCGGCGATGCGACCCGAGTTAAGGCAGAAGCCCATGGTGTTACCCGGAATGCAGTAGTTATAGGAGTCGCCATAGATGGTGCAGGCATCGGTGCCAACGCAGTACAGGCCAGGGATGACCTCGTAGTCGTCGGTCATGACCTCCATCTTGTGGTTGATAAGCACGCCGCCCAGGGTGCCGTAGGCGCCACAGTACTGCTTGCAGCAATAGAAGGGGCCCTTCTCGAGCGGCCTCATAAACTCGCGCTCTTTCTCAAAGATGTCGTCCCAGCCGTTGTCGCACATCTCGTTGTACTCGTCGACGTTGGCGAGCAGGCCCTCAACATCGATACCTGCCTTCTCGGCAAGCTCCTCCAGCGTATCGGCCTGGCAGATCGCCGGATAGCCAGCCTCCAGGTCGCGGTTCCACTGCTCCTCAAAGCCGTCGTACAGGTCGTGCGGATGAACGTGGCTGACGATATCCGGACCGTCCTTCTTCCAATGCTTGAGCATACGGGAATCAAAGATGGCGTAGGCGACCTTGCCGGGAAGATGGTTGATGGCGTTGCCGACAAAGGTGGTGTTGAAGATCTCGTCCTCTGGCATAAAGCGCTCGCCCAGGCGGTTGCACCAGTAGCACGGCTGACGGAATGCACCCTCGACATAGAAGTGGTTCATGTTGTCGGGGATCTGGTACATGAGCTCCATGGTCACCGGGGTGTGGCCGCCGCCGACCTCGTGGCACATGTTGATGCCGTCGCCGTCCATGCCCGGAATGGCGAACGAGAACAGGTCGGTACCCCACTCAAAGTCGAGCTTCTCCTTGATGAGCTCGGCGTTGTGGCCAAAACCGCCCGTGGCGACGATCGCGGACTTGCACGAGATCTGGTACTCCTCGCCGTCCTTGTCCTTGGCGGTCACGCCGCAGATGGCGCCGTCCTCGCCCTTGATAAGGCCGGTGCCCGGGCACTCAAACATAAACTCGACACCCAGGTCCTGGGCACGCTCGGTCATGCGCTTGGTCATCGTGGTCGCCGCGCGAGGACCGGGCTCCGAGCCATCCTCGGGCTGCACGACATGCCAGGTGTACTCGCCGTCGGAGTAGGCGCGCGTGCGCTCGCGAGCGCGGAACGCCGGGCGCACGGAGTTAAACTCCACGCCCATGTCCTGCAGCCATGCGATGGTATCGCCCGACTTAAAGTAGTAGTCGCGCACCAGGCGGGCATCGACCTGATAATGGGTGTAGAACATATGGCGACGGAAGAGCTCGCCAGGCGTGACCTCGATCATCGAGGCCTTCTGAAGCGGAGAGCCAGCGGCGGCAGGTCCCATGCCCATGTTGGCGGCGCCACCGGTAATGGGGGCCTTCTCCAGAGCAATGACGCGAGCGCCCGCCTCGGCTGCAGCGACCGCTGCGGCAAGGCCACTCAGACCCGCGGCGACAACGACAACGTCGGTCTCTAACTGTTTCATGCGAATCCTCCTTTATAGGGCTCTTGGACGAGCCCGGGTTTCATGCGAATTGCATGCGTATCGACAGCCATACTTTCGCTCGAAAACAGGCTCAAAACCATGTGCAGGCGCACCGATGTTTGCCCATAGCGGCCATGGGCTTTGTGCGGATGAACCATGCGTTTGGGCAACGCTTTCGAGCGCATGGCCCTGGCGCCACACGTACAGGGGGGTGTTCCTATAGTTTTGTCAACTGGGAAATGCTCTCCGT
>NZ_QSCW01000014.1:0-55248 GCF_003463445.1 Collinsella sp. OF02-10 | reverse complement strand
TGCTCGCCATCGAAATTTATCGATGGCCTATTTCAGACTGTAATGGGACATGAGCTTCGCATTCTATATCTACACCACAATTATCATGGGTGTGGCTCTGGTGACCAGTGCCGTGGCATTGGTGGTTTGGCTCATGACGCGCCGTCGCGACAGCCTGGTGGCCGCGGCGGGCTTTTTGCTCTACATGCTCGATATGTCGGTCATTTTTTTTGACGAGTACAATCGGCTCAAATACGACTACGCTGTTACCTTTAGCGAGCCGTTGCAGCACCCCTTGCTGCGCTGCGTGCTCGGTATTGCCATCTATGCCTGCGTGGTACTGTGGATGTTTGCGCGCTTGCGCAAAAGGCCGACGTCGCGCATGCTCGGACTTGCTATCGTGCCGTTTTCAATCTTGCAATTGGTGCTGGTGCCTCGCAGCGGTGCTGCCGGAGAGATGCAGCAGTATCTCTTTTGGCTCACGCGTGACCTGGGCAATGTAGGATGTCTTGCCTATGCCGCCTGGCATTACCGGCACAGGGCCACGCGTGTTGAGAAACTCGACCTCGACCGCTCAAAGCTCTTTTGGAAGGTGGCACTCGTTCTTGCGTTTTGCGTAATCGCCGAGGACACCTACATGATTTTGCTCTGCCGCCCCGACTCTCAAAACCCCGTCATCAGCCTCTTTTTGTGGTATCTGTCCGAGCGCAATATCTCCGAAAACGTGCTGCTCGTGGCATGCGCGGTCCAACTCTTTTGCCAGTTTAGCCATATCCTGCGCGTGTATGCCCGTCATCCGCGTGCCGATGAGGACGTGGCGGCCGAGAGCGCACGCTCTGGGGACGATCTAGCATCACGCGTTGTGATCTATGCCGATGCCCATAAGCTGTCGCGGCGCGAGCAGGAGGTGCTCACGCTGGTGCTGAAGGGCAACGACGCCCAAAACATCGCCAGCGAGTTGGTCATCAGCCCTGGCACGGTCAAGGCGCACTTGCATCGCATCTACGTTAAAAGCGGTGTCTCCAACCGAGATGACCTCATAGATGCCTTTTGGCGTTCCTAGTCCTATTCTTCCTTGCATGCGGGTCTTGCCGTGTGGGCGGGCACGCCGTTGGGCGTAATGACGCGGTAATAATCTCAGACAATAAACCTGCAGGTAAAGCGTGTAAACCTGCTTAAACTGACCGTTTGCGATCCCTGGCCTTGGCACGGATTTGCCCCTGTGTATCAATGGGTGTAGCGCGAAGCCGCGGACGTGGGACAGACGTCCGAGCACGGCTTGTAGGCACGCGCCGATGCGGGAGCGCTACGCTCCCAACCGAGTGCCCACGCGGGCGGTGCGTCCGCGTTGCAACCAAAGATGCCTGAGGAGGCTCACATGGACAAGGCTGATGTAGTTATCAAGAGCAACACCGTTTTTACCGGCGATGGGCTCGAACCGTTTAAGGGCGGCGTTGCCGTGCGTGGCGATAAGATCGTTGCCTGCGGTGACGATGCCCACTTGGCGCCGTTTATCGGCCCCGATACTGAGGTGCGCGACTTTGGCGATCAGCTCGTTATGCCTGGCCTGATTGACTCGCACACGCATTTTGCTCAGGGTGCGTTTATGACCGACCCCGATTTTGCCGTCAACCTTATCGATTGCACCAGTTTTGAGATGGCGATGGAGCGTGTCGTGGCGTTTGCGAACGCCCATCCCGATAATGAGTGGATTCTGGGCTGCCAAATCATTCAGTTCCAGTGGGATATCCCCGAGATGCCCACGGCTGCGATGATTGACAAATACATCTCGGACCGTCCGGTATTTTTGCAGCAGGTCGACATGCATACGTTTAGTGCCAATACCTGCGCTATCGAGAAAGTCGGCATTACTACCGAGACGGCCGATCCTACAGGCGGCAAGATCCTTAAGGATGCCGACGGCAACCTGACGGGCGTGTTTTCCAACAATGCCGGCTCCTTCTTTATGGATGAGGTCTACGACCCAGCGCCCGAGGTTGTTGACGCGTCGTTTGCAAAAACCGCCCGGCGCGCCAATGCCCTGGGAATCACTACGGTCGGCATGGTCAATCCTACGTTTGTGAGCATGGAAAACCCGTATGCGGTGTTGGCAGGTCTTAATGCCAAGGGCGACTTGCCACTGCGCGTGTTCCTGTACACCGATCTGTTCGAAAACGAGTCCTTAACGCTCGAGCAGATCAAGGAGAAATACGCCTTCTCGGGTACGCAGGTCGAGTGGCACGGCTTTAAGCAGTTTCTTGATGGCGTGTGCTCCGACCACACCGCTTGGATGCTTGAACCCTATTCCAACGCGCCCGATACCTGCGGTGAGCCCGCGGAGGATCCAGAGCGCATCCGTGCCGCCATTGTCAGGGCGCAGGAATGGGGCGTTGACACGCGCGTCCATACGATCGGCGATCGCTCGGTGCGTTTTGTGCTTGATTGCTTTGAGGAGGGCGAGCGCTTGCATGGTAAGCGGGGTTGCCGCCACTCCATGGAGCACAACGAGACGGTTCAGCCCGAGGATCTGCCGCGCTACGTGGAGCTTGGTATATGCCCCGGCATGCAACCGTGGCACATGCTGCTCGATATGGCTGACCTTGCCAAGGACGATGCCGTGGGCCCCGAGCGTGCAGCGCTTTCGTGGCCCCTGCACAGCCTGCTTGCAAGCGGTGCCGTGGTGCACTTGGGCAGCGACTTCCCCGTTGTGGGCTTGGAGCCCATGGAGGAGGTGTACGGCGCAGTCTTCCGCATGCTCGAGGACGGTTCCAACCCAGAAGGGTGGTTCCCGCAGGAGCGCATCACCATGGCCGAGGCCCTGCGCGCCTACACCTACGGCAGCGCCTACGCCATGCATGCCGAGGATCGCATCGGTACGCTCGCATGCGGCAAACAGGCTGATATCTGTGTGCTCGACCGCAACCTCTTTGACTGCGAACCGGCTGAGGTCCTCGAGGCCACGGCGTCTCTCACGATGATTGCCGGCAAGGTGGTCTACGAGGCCTAGCGGGGCTGCTGCATCGCTGGGCGGTGCCACAGCCTGTGCGTGCCGCCCATCCATCCATCCATCCATTCATCAATCTCTCATGGAAAGGGGAGAACAATGGCAGAAGAAACAACCGCCGCTGTTGAGGAGGAGCGTGAGCTTGCCTCGCAGCCGATTCCCGGCCTGGTGCGCAAGTACACCATCATCACCGGCCAGGGTATGCTTGCCCAAATCATCATGGTGGTCCTGGAGGGCCTTGTCATGGGCTGGGGCTTGGGTGCCCACGGCCTGGCATGTATCTCGATCATCATGTCGGTCGAGTACATTAACCTGGCCTTTGGTAACCTGTTTGGCACCGGCGTGCCCGCCGTGGTGGGCAACCTTTTGGGTGCCGGCGACATTAAGGGCGCCAGCAAGGCGTTTAGCCAGGGCTTTTGGCTTACCACGATTGTGAGTGTGCTGCTTGCTGTGGTGATGGCTGTGTTTACCGAGCCCATCTGCGCATTCTTCGGCGCCACGCCCGACATCATGGCCGATACCGTTGCCGGCGTGCGCACCTTCTCCGTGCTGCTGCCGCTCACGGTCATTGGTCAGATGGTCACCGCCGTCATGCGTGTGGACGAGAAGGTTCAGATCCAGGCCAACCTCATGACCATGTCTGCCATCGTCGCTATCTGCTGGCTTGCGCTTTCCACGTTTGTACTCAAGCTTGGCGTTATGGGAGCTGGCGTGTACTACGGTCTTTCCATCGGTATCTGGGCCATCGGTATCTTCTGGTTCATCGGGGGCAAAAAGTCCCAGCTCCAGATTAGCCTGGCCGACCTTAAGCTCGACCTCGCCATCTGCGGCCAGATCTTCAAGATCGGCTTCCCGTTCTTCCTGGTTCAGGGTGCGACCTTTATCTTTAATACCGTTGCCAACTCGCTTTTGGGTTCGCTCGGCGGCGATATGGGCTCGCTCTACATCGCAGCCTTTGGCGTGATCAACGGCTACATCCTCTACATTACCATGATGGTTGCCCAGTGCTTCTCCTACGGTCTACAGCCCATCGCTGCCTTCAACGCCGGCGCAAAGGCTTGGGCACGCCTTAAGGAGACGCTCTCCTGCACGCTTAAGTACCAGGTTGTGACGCTGGCGCTGGTCACCGTCGCGCTCTGGCTTGCCGCCACCCCGGTGTGCGCCTTCTTTGCCGGCAGCGATCCTGCGCTCGTTGAAGTTGCCGCCAACGCCACGCGTACTGTCATCCTGGCTGTTGCCCTGGGCTATCTTGCCATGACCATGTCGATGTATTTCCAGGCGGTCGAGAAGGTGGGTGTCGCCACGTTTACGGGCCTGCTTCGCTATGTGATCTGCTCGGTGCCGCTTATGTACCTCCTCGGCAACATGATGGGTGTCGAGGGCGTGTGGATCGCCCTGGTGGTGGCCGATGCCATTACTGGCATCATCTCCATTGCGCTCGCCGCGCACGAGTCCAAGCGCCTTGCCACGCTCTAGGCTCGGACATGGCTCGCGTACGATAGTCGAACAAGTTAACTCGCCTGCAAGCCACCACAATGGGGACAGTCCCCATTGTGGTGGCTTTTGTTATTTAGGGTCTGAGATTTCTGCTCTATAAATAATGCTTTTGAACTGGGTTACTATAAGATTATGGTAAACGCTACTATAAGATTATGGAGAATGAAACTATTCGATTATGGTAACAGCGTAATAAGGGGCGTTGATATGGCTGAGTTCATTAACAGGGATTTGCATGAGTTGCTCATTCGCATGGCAGGCTGGTTTCCTGTTGTGTCGTTGACAGGGCCTAGGCAGAGCGGTAAGTCTACGCTGGTTCGGCATGCCTTTCCCGACTATTCCTACGTCACGCTTGAGGACCCTCAAACGAGGCGCGCGGCCTTGGAGGATCCGGTGAGTTTTATCCGCAACCGAAAGGGCGGACTCATCATCGATGAGGCGCAATACGCGCCGGATTTGTTTTCAATGATCCAGGTTGTTTCGGATGAGCGGGGAGACGCCGGTCAATACATCCTTACAGGCTCGCAAAACTTTTTGATGATGAAAAGCATCGGGCAGTCTCTTGCCGGGCGAGTCGGGATCTTAAAATTGCTGCCATTATCGTTTCGAGAAGCGGAGAGGGGCCAGCAGGGGCAGCTGGAAGTGGATTTGTTCGCGCTCGAAGGGGGATACCCTCGCCTGCGTTCCGCCGGAATGCCGTCCTCGGTTTATTTCCCCAGCTATATCGATACCTATGTTGAGCGCGATGTTGTGGGCTTGCTTGATGTGCGCAATAAGGCGGAGTTTCATAAGTTTCTGTCCATAATTGCTCAGAGCGTCGGTGCCCTCATCAATATATCCTCGCTTTCTCGAGATACGGGCGTGAGCGTATCGACCATTAAAAGCTGGTTGTCCATCCTGGAGCAGAGCTACCTGACGTTTTCGCTGCAGCCCTATTATGCAAATGCCAAGAAGCGTCTAACTAAAACGCCCAAGCTCTATTTTTACGACACGGGGCTGCTCTGCTACTTGCTCAAAATTGGATCACTGGAGCAACTATTGGAGAGCCCTTATCTGGGGGCCGTTTTCGAAAACCTCATCGTTTCCGAAACGGCGAAGAGCCATCTCAACGTGGGCGAGAATCCCGAGCTGTATTTCTATAGGGACGACAGCAAGCGTGAAATCGATTTGCTCGACTGTACAAACTCAGGGAGTCCCAAGGCTATCGAAATAAAATCATCCAGAACGTATCACGATAAGTACGCCCGCCATCTACAGACTGTATGCGATGAGATCGACATTGCAAAAGATGCGCGCTATGTTGTGGCCCGCGTGGACTCAACGTATGAGTCGAAAGACTGTAGTGTGGTTTCGGCGCGTGATTGGCTTTTACGATAACAAGCTCGGCGCATTAACAACAGCCGCGAAGGGAACCGGCCCCTTTTGCGGCGGTTTTTTGCCTATCTGGTGCGTCTTAGATGCAAGTGAGTAGACTTATTTGGATATGCCGAGCACATCGCGACAAATGCTCAATAAAACCGCAGGTCAGAGCTGTGGCGTTTTGGGGCGTGCTTGACCTCCTGCAAAAAGCCTACTCACTTGGTTTTTTCTGTTAGAAGACCGCCGCGAGGGAAGGCAGCTCCCTCGCGGCGGCTGACATTTGCCCAGATAAAACCTGCCAAAATAAACCTGTCTACTCTTTGAGCCAGAGCCGACACTAATTCAAATGGCGAAATCAAAGGGCGTTCTCCGCATGGAGGGCGCCCTTTTTTCATCGCAGGATGTTTTGCACGGCAGTCATAAGGCCCAGGCGGTTGCCGACGCCGAGCTTGCGATAGATGGCGTTGATGTGCTTCTTGACGGTTGACTCGCTTATGAATAGCTCGTTTGCCATCTGTTTGTTCGTTTTGCCGTCGAGCATGAGCCGCATGACTTCGGCTTCGCGCGGTTGGATATTGTGTTCTGTAATGAAGGCGTTCAGATGGTTTGTGTCTTCGGTCTGGGTGAGTTTAATGCCCCGAGGATAGAGGTTGGCGAGCGCGAGGCTCGCGTGCCGAGCGATTTCGAGCAGGATTGCGAGCTCGGTGTCAGTGAAGTCCCCGGCCGTGCGTTCGCGAAACAGGGTGATGCTTCCAAGTGGTAGGTTGTTGTGAGCAAGCGTGGCCGTACAGCCAAAGTAGACGCCCTGCGGTTCCATCCATTTGCGATAGATGGGCGTGGCATCGCGTCGCTTGACGTCGACGAGGTCGAGGTCGCGGTAGACGCCGACCTTATGTAAGTCAAAGCTCCATGTTGTATAGTCCATCGCGGCGTAGCGGTTGTAGTAGTCGCTCAGTGCGCGGTCGTCCATTCCGCTGCTTGCGGGGTGGACGTAGCGTGGGGCATCACTGCCCGCCGCCTCGATCAGGTCGAACATGGCGATCCGATGGGGCACGAGCCCTATCGTTCCCTCGAGGGTCTCCTTTTGCAGCTTATCGACACCGTGTGATGCGTGGATTGCAAGCGCGAGCTCGTTGAGAGCAGTCCAGGTCGTACTGTCCAACTCAATAGTCTGCTGTTTATTGCATGGGGGCATAGGGCGTCCTTTCCATTGCGGAACCCAGTATGTCATGTTCTCGGCCTGAATAGAACTTTAGGTCAGCGAATGGTATACCGTCGATCGCTGAAAGGGGCTCGAGGGACCATTGAGAACATCTCGGTGCGGCCGCATCATGGTCTCGTCAAGCAAAAGCACCGAGATTTAGGAGCTTGAAATGAAGACCATCTACGAGAGTGAGTCCACACCTAAGAAGGACGGGTTCTATATGCCCGGCGAGTATGAGGAGCAGGAGCGCACCTGGATTTTGTGGCCGCATCGTTCGGATGTGTGGCGCTGCGGTGCCAAGCCGGCGCAAAAGGTCTTTACCGAGATTATTAAGACCGTTGCACGCTTCCAACCCATCACCGTTGGTGTCAATGCCGAGGATTTCCCTGCGGTGTGCGAGATTTTCGATGGCGTTGAGAACGTGCGCGTGATTCATATGGAGTACAACGACTCCTGGATCCGCGACCCCGGCCCGGCGTTTCTTGTCAACGACAAGGGCGACGTGGCACTCTCGCACTTCCACTTTAATGCTTACGGCGGTTTCATTGACGGCCTGTATTTCCCGTGGGACAAGGACGCTTCCATTGGCCTGCAGGTGGCACAGCTCGAGCAGGTTAACCGCTATCGTCCCGAGGATTATATCCTCGAGGGTGGCTCGTTTAACTGCGACGGCCAGGGCACCGTGGTGACCACCGAGATGTGCCTGCTCAATGAGGACCGCAACCCCCAGTACACCAAGGGGCAGATCGAGGAGAAGCTTGCCGAGTACCTGGGCATCGAGAAGGTCATTTGGATCAAGGATGGCATCGACCCGTTTGAGACCAACGGGCACGTGGATGACGTCGCATGCTTTAGTGCGCCCGGAGAGGTCTGCTGCATGTGGACCGATGATCCCAACCATAAGTTCTACAAGGAGTGCCAAGAGGCGTATAAGACGCTTTCCGAGACGACGGATGCCCGTGGCCGCAAGCTCAAGATCCACAAGGTGATTATGCCTGCGACCTCGGTATATATGACCGAGGAGGAGGCATCGACCATCGATCCGGTCGAGGGTGTGCTGCCGCGTACCCCCGAGGATGCTTTCGAGCCGAGCTACCTCAACTTCCTGCCCATCAACGGGGCGGTGCTGGTGCCACAGTTTGGCGACCCCAACGATGCCCAGGCACTCAAGGATATCCAAGCCGCCTATCCGGATCGCGAGGTCATCGGCATCATGACGCGCGAGGTCATCTATGGTGGCGGCAACATCCACTGCATCACCCAGCAGCAGCCCAAGGCGCGCTGTAAATAGCAGTTCCATGGTGAACAGTGCTTGATTGTCCGCACGCGAAAGTTCGCCGACTTCAATGGTCGGCGGACTTTTTGTGTGGTGGTTTCAGCTGAACGGCGGGCCGTGCGGCTTGGGTGTGCGGGCACACAATCTGGGGAAACCAAACAGATTGGGGGCTTGTATAATCGATTCGAAGGGAAACGTGCGACCCGAGGGCATGTTTAACAGGGCGTACCTGGCCCCCGAAGCCCAGCGCGCATACGATACGCTGCTCGAGTGCGTGCTCAACGGGCAGAAGGGTTGCGAGGCTTCGGCGCATGCGGGCATGGATACCATCAAGGCGCTCGTATAGCTTTACGCTTTCGGATGTGACACATAGGACTGCGTGCGCCGCTCCCGGCTATATTGCCCCCGAGGTGCTTCAACTCATGGAGATAGCCGGCATCAGCGATTTCGAGAGCTTGGCAGCGTCCACGAATGCCCCCGTGTTTACGCCACAGACGGATGACTTTGGACTCGCGGTCCATATCTTTAAGATGCTTAACCGCGGAATACACCCATACGCTTCTGGTGAGCTGGACTTGGACATATTTGACCTGGACGACGATGACATTCCGCCTGCACCATTGATAAACAGCTGCGTGTGTAATGGGCACAGCCCGTTTGTGGGGACGTTGGTCGGATACGTTGTCCCAAAGTACGCTCTTGAGCTCGATGATTTTAGCGGCATTATGGGCGAGGCACTCCGTCGATCGCTGTATGGCAGGGCGGAGGAGCGTCTTGACGCACGCACATGGGCGCGCCTGCTCGACCGCTATCTATCCGAGACAGTTGTGTGCAAACGTGGCCATCTCCACCACTCGTTACAGCACGAATGCCCTTGCTGCCGAGGAGAGCGCGCCTTGTTGACTCGTCTTGGTTGATGGTTTGGGCCGTCTTGTAGAAAGCCCGTGAGGCGACATGCAAGTTAATCCTGCGTGTCGCCTCCGTACATATAGACGATAAATCCGTCGCCGGTGTCCTGGCTGTGATCCTCCAAGATGCGCTTCATGTTGAGGTGCTCGTAGAACTGCCAGTCGGAGTTGCAGTCGCTCATCAGGAAGAATTTGGTGCACCCGGCTTTGGCGAGTTCGGCGCGCGCAAGGTCGATGAGCGCACGGCCGAGCCCCTTGCCCTGCCATTCGGGCACGATGATGATCAGGTTGAGCTGGCCCTGGGCATATTCGTTGCCCGTGGCGGCAAAGCGGTCGGCTGTTGCCTTCTCGCGGCTATCGCCAAAGAGCGAGCCTTCGAGCTTGGCATCGGCGGTCTTTGCCATCTCGGTTGCCTGGACGAACATTTCGTTGTAGCAGGGCTCCCACGTGGGATTGGTGCGTGGTTTGCCGTCTTCGAAGATACCGATGCAGCAAGCGGCGATGATGCGGCCTTCAGCTTCGGCAACGAGCGCGATGGGGGAGCGCTGCAGCTGCATGGCGATGTTAAAGCGCGCACAGAAATCGGCGGCTTCGACGTCGCCTCGGTTGCGCAGCGTGTTGCACCACAGCTGGTTGTAGATGGCGGCGATGCCGGCCAGGTCATCGAGCGTGGCGGCACGCAGAGTTACGTTGTCAAGGCTCATGGGGGCTCCTTCCAAGTTGGGTCAGGCCACCCCTGAGTGTGACATGGACGCAGGACGGCCGCATCGACCATTCGGCAGGCGAGCCTCGAATCCTCGGGGACGGAGGGTCCTAAGAAGGAATGAGGGCGGATTTTCGGACACTTGCTCGATGAGAGTGGATAATTTCCCACTTTTAGCGCTGGTATAGGCCAAAAACGGGAGATTATCCACTCTCATTCTGGGTAGTCGTTGGGGACGTTCTTAAACGACCAGTCATTAAAGAACGTCCCCAATGACTACCCCAAGGAACATCCCAGACTGCCGGCAGAAAAGGAACGTCCCTAACTGCCGCATCCGGAGTAAGACAACGCCGCAGGTAGAGGACGGCCCGCGTAACTAAACCCGCTCCGCGATCTCGTGGATGAGGTAGTCGGTCTTTTCCCAGCCCAGGCACGGGTCGGTGATCGACTTACCAAAGACACCGCCATCGACCGGCTGGTTGCCGTCCTCAAGGTAAGACTCGATCATAAAGCCCTTGACCAGCTTGGAGATGGACTCGTTGCGGCGGCAGCTGTCGAGCACCTCCTTGCAGATGCGGTACTGCTCCAGCGGGCGCTTGCCCGAGTTGTCGTGGTTGCAGTCGATGACCGCCGCCGGGTTGGCGTAGCCGGCATGCTCGGTATAGCGCTCGGCCAGGCGCTCCAGGTGCTCGTAGTGGTAGTTGGGGTAGGTGCGACCGTCGAGACCGATGTAGCCACGCATGACGGCGTGTGCGAGCGGGTTGCCGTCGCACTCAACCTCCCAGTTGCGGAAGATGAAGCTTTGATGTGCCTGGGCGGCGTAGATGGAGTTAAGCATGACGGTGGTGGAACCGGCGGTGGGGTTTTTCATGCCGACGGGCACCGAAATGCCGCTCGACACCAGGCGATGCTCCTGGTTTTCGACCGAGCGCGCGCCCACGGCAACGTAGCTCAGCAGGTCGACGAGGTACTGGTAGTTGGACGGGTAGAGCATCTCGTCGGCGGTAAAGAAACTGGTCTCCTCGATGACGCGCAGGTGCATGTGGCGAATGGCTTTAACGCCTTCGAGCAGGTCATCGGGCGCCTCGGGGTCGGGGTTGTGCAGCAGACCCTTGTAGCCGGTGCCCTTGGTGCGCGGCTTGTTGGTGTAGACACGCGGAATGATGATGAGCTTGTCCTTGACCTCTTCGGCGACCTTGGCCAGTCGGTTCATGTATTCAAGCACCGAGCCCTCGCGGTCGGCAGAGCACGGGCCGATGATGAGCACTTTGCGTGCGTCCTCGCCGGTAAAGACCTTGGCGACCTCGGCGTCGAATGCCTGCTTTTTGGCGGTAAGCTCGGCGGAAAGCGGCATTTCCTCGCGGATCTCCATGGGGATCGGCAACCTGCGCTTGAATTCCATGGCCATATGGGGCCTCCTTTATCAATTAACGGCAACAATTGGCGAATTCTCGAATGCTCGGCATTATCCGCTGTCGCACGCTAAAGTGCAAGTGAAACCTGCCGAAAAGGGACAGGTTTATTTTGGTCGGTTTTATCTGGGGAAATGTCGGCGCTCGCCGGAAGAGGAGGGCCAACGTACGGCACGCTGGAGCAAGTTGGATCTTCTGCGGCATACCCTGTGGACAAAAAATGGCAAATATAAGTACTGTTGCTAGCGTAGTATCATATCGATCTTACAAGATAATAGACACAACAGTAAATATGTTCATTAACGTTGGCACACAGAAGCATGCTACCGGGCATTTTGATCAATTTGAAGGCATGTCTAGGCCGCAATGAGGTCGTTTGGGGCAGTTTTGGCTGTTACTAAAAAGGTGACAGTACTCATATTTGCCATTTTTTGTCCACGGGGTCTTGAGGGAGGGCGTCAATCAGGTCCCAGGGGAGGCGGTTCGAGGGCCGCAGAACAAAAAACGGGGGCGCAGGCTGTCCTGCGCCCCCGTTCTCGGGCGTTATTCGTTCCCTGCGGCAGAATTTACGCCGCTTCGTCGAACTGCGAATTGTACAGGTCGGCGTAGAAGCCGCCTTGGGCGAGCAGCTCGTCGTGCGTGCCCTTCTCGACGATGTCGCCGTCGCGAATCACCAAGATCACGTCGGCGTTGCGGATCGTGGACAGGCGATGCGCGATGACAAAGCTCGTGCGGCCCTGCATCAGCGCATCCATGGCGCGCTGAATAAGCTCCTCGGTACGGGTATCGACGTTGGAAGTCGCCTCGTCCAAAATCAGCGCCGGACGGTCGGCCAAAATGGCGCGGGCGATGGTCACGAGTTGGCGCTGGCCCTGTGAGAGGTTGGTGCCCTCCTCATTGATCATAAAGTCGTAGCCGCCGGCGAGCGTATGGATAAAGTGGTCGCAGCGTGCGGCGCGTGCGGCGGCCTCGACCTCGGCGTCGGTCGCATCGGGGCGTCCGTAGCGGATGTTCTCGCGGATGGTGCCGTTAAACAGCCAGGTGTCCTGCAGCACCATGGCAAACTCGCCGCGCAGCGCCGCGCGGTCCCAGTCGCGCACGTCGACGCCTTCGACGCGCAGCGAACCGCCGTCCACGTCGTAAAAGCGCTGCAGCAGCTTAATGAGCGTGGTCTTGCCGGCGCCGGTGGGGCCGACGATGGCGATGGTCTGACCGGGCTGCGCCTCGCAGCTAAAGTCGTGGATGATGGTCTTGTCGGGCGTGTAGCCAAACTTGACGTGGTCGAACTCAACGTGGCCGGGGCGCTTCTCGGGAATCTGGGCGTCGGCCTTCTGCTCCTCCTCGGGCGCGGCGAGGAACTCAAAGACGCGCTCGGTGGCAGCGGCCATCGACTGCATCGTGTTGCTCACGTTGCCCAGCTGCTGCACCGGCTGCGTAAAGTTGCGCACGTACTGGATAAAGCTCTGGATGTCGCCGGGCGTGGCATTGCCGGTCAGCGCGAGCTGTGCGCCCACCACGACAACGCCCACGTAGCCCATGTTGCCCACCAAGCTCATAAGCGGCATCATCAGGCCCGACAGGAACTGCGAGCGCCAACCGCTCACAAACAGTCGGTCGTTTTGACGGTCGAACTCCTCGATCGAGGCCTCGGCGCGGTCGAACACCTGAATGACGTTCTGACCGGCAAAGTCCTCCTCGATAATGCCGTTGACGGTGCCCAGGACTTGCTGCTGCTCGCGGAAGTACGGCTGCGAGAAGTGAATCATCACGGTCAGGATAATCGCGGCGGCCGGCAGTGTGAGCACGGTGACGCCGGTGAGCGGCAGACTGATCGAAAGCATCATGACGAGCACGCCGATAATCTGCGTCACCGACGTGATGAGCTGCGTCACGCTCTGGTTGAGCGACTGACCCAGCGTATCGACGTCGTTGGTGATGCGGCTGAGCACGTCGCCCTTGCTGTGGCCGTTGAAGTAACTCATCGGAACGACGGCGATCTTGGCGGCGATCTCCTTGCGCATGCGATAACAAATCTTTTGCGTGACGCCGGTCATGAGCCAGCCTTGGATCAGGCTGCAGGCAGAGCTCGCCAGGTACAGGCAGAGCAAAAGGCCGAGCGTCTTGGCAATCCAGCCAAAGTCGACATCGCCGGTGCCGTTGACCTTGGCAACCAAGCCCTCGAACAGCTTAGTCGTAACCTGGCCGAGCACCTTGGGCCCCACAATGTTAAAGATGACCGAGCACACGGCAAAGGCGACGGCGGCAAACACGGCAATCTTGTGCTGGCCGATATAGCCGAGCAGCTGCCTCATGGTGCCCTTAAAGTCCTTGGCCTTTTCGCCACGGCGCATGCCACCCATGCGGCCCATGGGACCACGCTGGCGGGTGGGCTTGGGAATCTGAGTCTTGGTCTCGTCTGCCATTAGCGCTCGCCTCCTTCCATGACGGCTGCAATTTCTTCTTGGGTAAGCCCCAGCTCCTCGGCGGAAAGCTGCGACTGTGCAATCTCCAGGTACGCCGGGCAGCCGTGCAGCAACTCCTCGTGCGTGCCGGTGCCCACTACGTGACCGTCGTCGAGCACGATGATCTGGTCGGCGTGCATGATGGTCGCGATGCGCTGGGCCACGACCACGAGTGCGGCGTCGGTGACGTTTTTGGCCAGCTCCTCGCGCAGGCGCGCGTCGGTCTTGTAGTCGAGGGCGCTAAACGAGTCATCGAACACCACGACCTCGGGCTTTTTGGCCAACGCGCGGGCAATGGCCAGGCGTTGGCGCTGACCACCCGAAACATTGGAGCCGCCCTGGCTGATGGGGGAGTCGTAGCCGCCCTCGCGCTCGGCGATAAAGTCCTCGGCCTGGGCGATGCGTGCCGCCTGGCGCATATCATCATCGCTCACCATGTCGCCGGCAAACTTGAGGTTGCTCTCGACGGTGCCCGAGAACAGGCGACCCTGCTGCGGGATGTAACCAATGCGGTGGCGCAGCTCGGAAAGGGTCATGTCGCGCACGTCGATGCCGTCGAGCGAAATGCTGCCGCCCGTGACGTCGTACAGGCGCGGAATCAGCTGCACGAGCGTGGACTTGCCCGAACCCGTTGAGCCAATGATGCCGAGCATCTGGCCGGCATGTGTGGTGAAGTTCACGCCGCTGATGACATCGGCGCGGGCATCGGGGTACTGGAAGCTCACGTCGCGGAAGGTGAGCTCACCGCGCGGCGCGCTGGCTGCGGGCAGTTTGGGCGAGGCAGGGTCGTTGATGCTCGTGGGGCAGGTGATGACCTCTTCCACGCGCTCTGCTGCGACCTCGGCGCGGGGCAGGATAACCGAAACCATGGTGAGGATCATAAACGCCATGACGATCTGCATGGTGTAGGAGATGAACGCCATCATGTTGCCGACCTGCATCACGCCGTCAGACACGCCCTGCGCGCCAAACCAGACGATAAGCACGGTGATGCAGTTCATGACGAGCATCATGAGCGGCATCATAAAGCTCATGGCGCGGTTGGTGTAGAGCTGCGTGGTCATCAGGTCGAGGGACGCCTGGTCAAAGCGCTCGAGCTCATGCTCCTCGCGGTTAAACGAGCGGATGGGCATAAGGCCGTCGAGCAGCTCGCGGGCGGTAAGGTTCACGCGGTCCACAAAGCTCTGCATCTTTTTGAACTTGGGCATGGTGAGGCCCATAAGCACGCCGACGACGGCCGAGACCGCGATGATGGCCACGGCGATGGTCCACTCCAGGCCGGTGTGGTTGGCCAGGACGCGCATGACGGCGACGATGCCCATGACGGGCGCCATGAGGCACATGCGGATAAACAGGGTTGCGGCCATCTGAATCTGCTGAATGTCGTTGGTGCAGCGAGTGATGAGCGAGGCCTGGCTAAACTTGCCCACCTCGGCTGGCGAGAAGTGCATGACCTTGTTGAAGGTCTCGCGGCGCAGGTCGCGTGCGATGGAACAGGCGGTGCGCGAGGCCACGGCGCCGGTTAGGATGGTGGCGACCAGTGAGATCAGGCACAGACCAAACATCGTGGTCGCCATGCGGCCCAGGTAGGCGTTCTGCACGTCGGCGGGGTCGATACCCTGCGCCTTGTACTCGTCTTGCACATAGCTCACGGCGCGTTGGGTCACGATGGAGCCCGACATGGAGCCCATTTTGTCCGCCATTTCATTGGCGCCCTCGACGAGCTTGCTTTGGTCTACCAGACCGCCCTCGACACCTAGGCGCAGACTCTTCATGGTGATCTTGCCGCCGTCGGCATCAATCTGCTTTTGCATGTTTTGCGCCGCTGTGGCCTTCTGCTGCATCTCGGCGAGCTGCTCGGGCGTCATTGCCGCCATCTGCTCGGGGGTGGGCATGGCCTGGGCGCCGCCGCCATTGCTTGCCTCGGTGGATGCGCCGGTCATGTCGCCCATGGAGCTGGCGTCGATGCCCTGGTTGAGAGAAAGGACGACGGTCTCGGGCAGGCTCATAATGTCGGCAATCTTGCCGCCATCGGCACGCTCTTCCTCGGTGCCCTTGTACGTTCGAATGCCTTTTTTGTCAGCCTTGCTAAACACGGCCTCCACAGCTTTGGCGTCCTTGGTGCTCATAAAGAGCTCAAGGTCATCGAGTGATTCGGCACGAATGGTGTCGGGCACGGGCGAGGCGATGCCGCCTTGCTGTACGCCCACGTCGACGATGTCGCTCATGTAGGTAGGCAGTGCCAGATCGGCGTTGCAGCTGATTACGATAAGTACGATAGCTGTGAACAGTGCCAGGACATGCTTTTTAAAGAGCTTGAGAATCCTCACTCGGCATCTCTCCTTTCTTGATTGCGGTCGATAATTTCGTTGAAACGCCTTAGAAGGCGCACCATCTCTTGGGTATCTGTTTCGCCGAGCTGCTCGAGGAAGGCCGCGGTGCGCTCCTCGAATTCCCGACGTTTGATTTCGAGATTCTGGAATCCCTTATCGGTCATCGTGACGTGTACACGACGACGGTCGGTCTTTGAGTGCTCGCGCTCGACCCAGCCCTTGGCTTCGAGAGTGCGTAAGATATTGGCGATGCGGGCACTCGAGACCCAGGCGCGATTTGCGAGTTCGCTCGGCGTGAGCGAACCGCCAGCGAGCATGAGGGCGCGCATGACAGCCATCTCGCCGCCGAGAGCTTTGTCCGCAGAGCGTGAAATGCGATGATGCATGCTGCCAAACTCAGTTAAGAGCTGACGCCCAAGCTCATGGAAATCGGTATCTTCCACCGAAAAGCCCTAACACTAGAAACTATTTTCGGTGAAAGATGATACCCGCATATTCGGGCCTCATGCAGTGGGCAATATAAAGAGCGCATAAAGAGTTAAAAAATTCAATTGCTGAAGCGTTTCAAAGAACTATTATGCCCGCGGTTAGGCGGGGGGGTTGTCACCACCATGACGACTGGGACTCATATAATCGCCACGTGCGATGCTCCAACTTCCCGCAAGGAGACACCTTATATAAAGGGGGATGGAGTCATGGCATTTGACTTCACGGGCAAGACCGCGATTGTCACGGGTGGCACTCAGGGCATTGGCCTCGAGATCGCCAAGGGCATCGTCGCGGGCGGCGGACACGTCGCGCTCATCGCAAGGAACGCTGCTAAGGGCGAGGCCGCGGTGGCCGAGCTTGGCGAGGGCAACAAGTTCTATCAGCTCGATGTTGCCGATGCGCCCAAGGCGCGTGAGACCGTCGAGCAGATTTTTACGGACCTGCCGCAAACCAACATCCTGATCAACTGCGCTGGCGTCATCAGCACCAAGAAGTTCGACGAGATCGATGACACCGAGTGGCGTCGTACCATCGACATCAACCTCAACGGTACCTTCACTATGATGAATGCTGTGTACCCGCACTTTAAGGCGGCCCATGCCGGCACTATCGTCAACGTGAGTTCCGTTGCGGGCAAGATCGGTGGCGGCCTGCTCGGCACCGCGGCTTACGCGAGCTCCAAGGCCGGTGTTAACGGTCTAACCAAGGCAGTCGCCAAGGAAGGCGGCAAGTTTGGCGTCCGCTGCAACGCCGTGTGCCCGTCGCTCACCCTTACCGATATGACCTCGATTCTCTCTGACGAGAACTCTCAGCGCATCATCAACGGTATTCCTCTGGGCCGTGCCGCCCAGGCAAGCGAGCCCGCGCAGATGGTGCTCTTCTTTGCCTCCGACCTTGCCAGCTTCGTGAACGGCGAGATCGGTGACTGCGACGGTGGCATCGTCCTGGACGGGTAATACCCCGCGACGATAATTCGGCGACGGCTCCTGCGACTCGGGACCGTCGCCTTCTTTCTGACAAAGGCGCGTGCGGCCGCGTGTCACACGCATCAAAAGGAGATATAAATGAGTGAATCGACTGCGGTGGAGGCGCCGGCGGCAAAGGAGCCGTTCTTTAAGATGTCCTCCATCCCGGGTGCCAATATTTTGGTGCCGCTTTTGTTGGGCTGCCTGCTCAACACGCTGTTCCCCGATCTGTTCAAAACGCTCGGCAGCTTTACGCTCGGCATGACCCAGCAGGGCGCAGGCCCGCTTGTTGGCGCTTTTTTGCTCATCGTCGGTACGACGATTTCGTTTAAGAGCGCTCCTGCCGCCGCTGCCCGCGGCGCCATCATCATCGCCGTCAAGCAGATCGTGGTCGTTGCCGTGTCGCTGCTCATCCTTTATGTGTTCAACGACAACCTGTTTGGTATCTCGGCCATGGTGATGCTGGCCGCTTGCACGGGTGCCAACAACGCTATGTACGCTGGACTGATGGGCACCATGGGCAACGAGGCCGAGCGTGGCGCCGTCGCCATCACCACGCTGGTTGTCGGCCCTCCGGTCACGATGATCGTGCTCGGCGCTGCCGGTCAGGCTCCGATCGGCTGGTCGCTCGTGGGCGCCATCCTGCCGATCGTCGTCGGCATTATCCTGGGTAACCTCTTCCCCAGCTTTAAGAAGATGATGGCACCGGCACTTTCCGCCATCATCGTGCTCGTCTTCTTTGCCATGGGCTCGACCATGACCTTTGGCCAGCTTATCAACGGTGGTCTTCCCGGCATCCTGCTCGGCGTGATCTGCTCGGTGGTCTTTGCAATTCCCGTCATCGCGGTCGATAAGCTCACGGGCGGTACGGGTGTCGCAGGTGCGGCCATTTCGAGCTGCGCCGGAGCCAATGTGGCCACGCCTGCTGCCATGGCAAGCGTCAACGAGGCCATGTACGGCGGCGCGGTGCTCGCGACGGCGACGGCGCAGGTCGCAGCATGTGCTATCGTGACGGCCATTTTGACCCCGCTGGTCACCAGCTGGTGCTACAAGCATTTTGAGGGTCAGGGCCACAGCAAGGCAACGACCGACAAGGCCGCCGCAGCCGCCTAATGCCAAGTGGCAATCAAAGCTAAATAACTAGCCATGCCACAGGGCGGCCCCGGGGGAAATCCCGTGGCCGCCCTGCAGTTTCTGTGGGGTCTCTGGGGCACTTTACCCTGCTAAAACTGACATAACAGCTAGAGTGAACGTCGTACAAAGGCAAGGAAAAATACCAAACAAATCGGTGAACGGTAGTTGTTCGCGCTCGCATTTCCTGCGGATTTGTTAAAAACGCCATAATGGTATAAAAAAAGAAACATATAACAGCCCTGATGAAGGGGGTGGCTATGTTATCCTTCTCAAACGGGTGAAATCTTGGGTTTGGGTTGTAGTTCCAAGGTGGACAGACGTTTTTCCCTGCACCAACGTGTGGTGAAGAACGGAAGAAGCCGGTAGTGCAAGCCGATAATTCAAGAATTCAATAAGCAGCGGTGTGAGAGAGCGCCGCATTACACGTAACTAGGAGCGTGGTTACACAATGCAGGAGGCATGGGAAGGCTTCAAGGAAGGCATCTGGACGGGAGAGGTTGACGTCCGAGACTTCATCCAGAAGAACTACACCCCCTACGAGGGCGACGAGTCGTTCCTCGCCGGCCCGACTGAGCGTACCAAGGAGCTGTGGGGCGAGGTTCTCGATCTGCTGCTCAAGGAGCGCGAGCAGGGCGGCGTCCTCGATATGGACACCAAGACTGTCACGGGTATCGTGAGCCACCCCGCTGGCTACATCGATAACGCCCATCGCGACAAGGAGACCATCGTCGGCCTCCAGACCGACAAGCCGCTCAAGCGTGCGCTGCACGTCAACGGTGGTATCCGCATCGCTTGCCAGGCTGCCAGCCAGCACGGCTACAAGGTCGACGAGAACGTTGTCGAGCGCTACACCTTCGAGCGCAAGACCCACAACGCCGGCGTCTTCGATGTCTACACCCCCGAGATGCGCGCCTGCCGTTCGGCCCACATCATCACCGGTCTGCCCGATGGCTATGGCCGCGGCCGCATCATCGGCGACTACCGTCGTGTCGCCCTGTACGGTGTCGACTACCTGATCAAGGACAAGGAGGCCCAGAAGGCTTCCACCCCGACGGTCATGACCGCCGACAACATCCGCGATCGTGAGGAGCTGCAGGAGCAGATCCGCGCCCTCGGCGAGCTCAAGATGATGGCCGAGACCTATGGTTTCGACATTTCCAACCCTGCTACCAACACGCAGGAGGCCATCCAGTGGATGTACTTCGCCTACCTCGCTTCCGTCAAGGAGCAGAACGGCGCCGCTATGTCCATCGGCCGTACCTCTACGTTCATCGACATTTACGCTGAGCGCGACCTTGCCAACGGTACCTTCACCGAGGAGCAGATCCAGGAGTTCGTGGATCACTTCATCATGAAGCTCCGCATGGTCAAGTTTGCCCGTACCCCCGAGTACCAGGCCCTGTTCACCGGCGATCCGCAGTGGGTCACCGAGTCCATCGGCGGCATGGGTGTTGACGGCCGTACGCTCGTTACCAAGATGAGCTACCGCTACCTGCACACGCTCGAGAACATGGGCACCAGCCCCGAGCCCAACATGACCGTTCTGTGGTCGACCCGTCTGCCCGAGAACTTCAAGAAGTTCTGCGCCAAGACTTCTGTCGCCAGCTCCTCGATCCAGTACGAGAACGACGACCTCATGCGCGTTTACCACGGCGACGACTACGGCATCGCCTGCTGCGTGTCCTCCATGCGCATCGGCAAGGAGATGCAGTTCTTCGGCGCCCGCGCCAACCTGGCCAAGTGCCTGCTGTACGCACTCAACGGCGGTGTTGACGAGGTCTCCAAGAAGCAGGTCGGCCCCAAGTATCGCGCCGTCGAGGGCGATACGCTCGATTACGACGACGTTGTGGCCAAGTACAACGATATGATGAAGTGGCTCGCTGGCGTGTACGTCAACTCGCTGAACATCATTCACTACATGCACGACAAGTATTGCTACGAGCGCATCCAGATGGCTCTGCACGACAAGCACGTGCATCGTTGGTTCGCTACGGGCATCGCTGGCCTTTCCGTCGTGGCTGACTCCCTGTCCGCCATCAAGTACGCCAAGGTCCACCCCGTCCGTGACGAGAACGGCATCATCGTCGACTTCGAGACCGAGGGCGAGTTCCCCAAGTACGGTAACGACGACGACCGCGTCGACCAGATCGCTCACGACGTTGTGCACCAGTTCATGGAGTACATCCGCATGAACGACACCTACCGCAACTCCGTGCCCACGACCTCGGTTCTGACCATTACCTCCAACGTCGTGTACGGTAAGAAGACCGGCTCCACGCCCGACGGCCGCAAGGCTGGCCAGCCGTTCGCCCCGGGTGCTAACCCCATGCACAAGCGCGATAGCCACGGCGCCATCGCTTCGCTGTCTTCGGTTTCCAAGCTCCCGTTCCGCGATGCTCAGGACGGCATCTCCAACACCTTCTCCATCATCCCGGGTGCGCTCGGCAAGGAGGACCAGGTGTTCTTTGGCGATATCGACCTTGATCAGCTGGGCGAGTAACTATTGTTAGTGCTATACTAACAATAACGATTACTGATTGGCGCGCCGGTTTCGGCCGGCGCCTATCAATCGAAGGAGACACATTATGAAGGTTTCTGAAGTTTCCGAGACTCAGGCCGATAACCTGGTCCACATGCTCGACGCTTACGCCGAGAAGGGTGGCCACCACCTGAACATCAACGTCTTCAACCGTGAGACGTTGCTCGATGCTCAGGCTCACCCCGAGAAGTACCCGCAGCTGACCATCCGCGTTTCCGGCTATGCCGTGAACTTCCACACGCTCACCAAGGAGCAGCAGGACGAGGTCATTTCGCGTACCTTCCACAACAAGTTCTAAAGGGGTTTAACTCCCGCAGGATCGTCGGGGCTGTTTGGGCTACCTCCCAAAACGTCCTCGGACATGCAAGAAGCCCTCGCTGCGCACTTCGTGCGGCGAGGGCTTCTTGCGTCCTGCGGAAAGTTTTGGGAGGTAGCCCAAACAGCCCCGGCGGGGTCCTGTGTAGTCACCCTTTAGGCGGAACTCTCCTAATAGATTGATCGTTGGGGATACTTTCTTGGTTGCGCTACCGTTTATCGCGTATAGCTACCGTTTGCGGAGTAAGTAACACTTAGCAATAAACCGTGTAGAATCTCAGTTAAGCACGGAGTTTTCCAGGGAGACGCTGTCCTTTGTTATGTGCAAAGGGCGGCGTCTCTTTGGCGCTTGGACGCCGTTGTGCAACAGTGCGCCGGGCGTGTGTCATGTAGTGAAAAGCCAACGTCGAGATGGGTCGTGATAAGAATGGGCAAGTACGTAATCGTGGTTGAGTCTGGGTCGGATGTGACGCCGGAGCTCTGCGAGCGCTACGGCATCGTGCGCGTGCCCATGCATGTCACAATTGGTGACGAGACCGTTGAGGACGGCTCCATCGATCCGCTCGAGATTTACTCGCGCTGTAACGAGTTTGGCGTTATGCCCAAGACCAGTGGCTGCTCGCCTGCGGATTTTGCTCACGTGTACGATCGCATTCACGCTGAGCAGCCCGATGCGACCATTTTGCATCTCGCATATTCCGAGGCCACGACCTGCTCGCATCAGTCCTCCAAGATTGCAGCTAAGGGCCGCGACTACGTCTTCTCTATGGACACGCGTTTTGTTTCGGTTGGCCAGTCGCTCGTTGCCGTCGAGACCGCCAAATACATCGAGGCTCACCCCGATGCCACCGTCGATGAGATTTTTGCTTTTACGAACTCCGTCATGGACCGCGTGCTGCTGGGCTTTGTTCCTACCGACCTTGCCTTCCTTAAGGCGGGCGGTCGCTTGTCTAACGCCGCGTTCCTGGGCGCTCATCTGCTCAAGATTAAGCCCTGCATTGAGGTGACGGGTGGCAAATTCGTGGCGACCAAGAAGCTCCGCGGCTCTATGCTCAAATGTGCCCGTGCCTTTATTGACCACATGGTTGCGAAGGGCGATATTGATTACTCGCACATTGGTTTGGCGTATTCAGTGGGCCTTTCCGAGGAGCTGCGCGACGATATGGAAGTCTATGCGCACGACCTGGGCTTTAAGGACGTTACCTGGACGCAGGTCGGCGGTGTGATCTCGAGCCACTGCGGCCCGACCGCCTTTGGCGCGGTGCTTACGCTTAAGGCGTAGGGCCTGGCGTCTATCGATTTCTATTGCTTCGGCGGCGAGCGGGTTGTGACAACCTTCCCGCCGCTTTTGCGTGGAGTCAAATAGGACGATCAAATTGACCGCTAAACCGTTTCGCCATCAGGCGTATGGGCTAGAATGGCTCTGGCATTTTAATTGACAAAAACCAAAGAGAGGCAAGGTTGCGGGAATGGCTGAGATGACGCTTGAGGGTGTGGATGCTCATCCCGAGGACTCTGCGTATGCCCTGGGTCGCGTGCATTCGATCGAGACGATGGGAACGGTCGACGGACCCGGCATCCGCTTTGTGGTGTTTGTTCAGGGCTGTCCCATGCGCTGCGCGTATTGCCACAATCCCGATACCTGGTCTGTTAACGGCGGCACGATGGTGACCGTCGAGCATCTGATGGACGAGTTCCAGAGCAACCATGAGTTCTACCGTAGCGGCGGCATTACCGTTTCGGGCGGCGAACCGCTCCTGCAGCCCGAGTTTTTGGCCGACCTGTTCCGCGTGATGCACAACAACCCCGATGGCCGCGTACACACCTGCCTAGACAGCTGTGGCTATGCATTTGATCCCAAGCATCCGGAGAAGTTCGATGCTGTTCTCAACGAGACCGATATGGTGCTGCTCGACATCAAGCATGCCGATCCGGTTGAGCATAAAAAGCTGACCGGTTGCGATCCTGCGCGCATCCTGGCGTTTGGCGATGAGCTGGCGCGTCGCAAGATTAAGGTTGTTATTCGCCATGTGGTGGTGCCGGGTATCACCGACACGGCGGAGGAATGCGAGAAGCTCGGTCGCCTGATCGCTCCATGGCACAACGTGGTGGGCCTGGAAATGCTGCCGTATCACACGATGGGTGTCGTCAAGTACGAGCAACTGGGTATTCCCTATAAGCTCGAGGGCGTGCCCCAGATGGATACCGCGCGCATGCCCGAGCTGCGCAACGCCGTCATGGCCGGCATGAAAAAGCGCCGTGCGGAGCTCAGGTCGGCCATCGGCTAACAAGCCCGTCCCAAATTGACTACCCTTTAAGATGCGCAACAAGGCGGGCTGGATTAGCGAGGATGGTTACTATTCGACATGCGACGCCGGACTGATCGAAGTCGACGGCCATAGCTATGTTATGAGTATCATGACATTGATGTCGTGGAGCGACCGCTCGAGCGAGGTTACGGCCGCGATTGCAAAGGCGCTGTTTGATACGCGAGCTGCACTGGCTTAGCGTGTTCGTTTGGCGAGGTCAAACAAAATGCTGGTACCATACCGTGGTTGAGAATTTCGTATAGGTTTGGGGAATGGTATGGCTACCATCGCGATTATCGGTGCGCTCGAAAAAGAGATCATGCAGATTAAGGAAGAGCTGAGCGACGTTTGCGAGGCGCGGGAGGCAGGCTTGACCGTTGTGAGCGGTGAGCTCGACGGTCTGACAGTTGTCGCCACAACGGCGGGCATGGGCACGGTGAACGCCGCTGCTGCAACACAGCACCTCATTAGCAAGTATGCTCCGCAGGCTGTTGTGTTTTCGGGCATTGCGGGCGGTTTGAACCCCAAGCTCCATATCGACGACGTGGTCATTGGCAAACGCCTACGCTATCTGGATACCGATACCGCGCTTATCGCCGAGTCCGCACCGGGGCTCGAGGAGTTTGGCTCGACGCCCGCGCTGGTCGATATTGCCGTCGACGTGCTTGCTGAGCGTGGGTTTGTTGACGCTTCGACAAATGCAGTTGCTTCGAACGAGGGCACCAAACAGTTCCTGGTCGGCACGATTGCCACGGGTAACCGCTTTGTGACGGGCGCCGCCATGCGCAACGACGCTATCGAAGCGACGCATGCCGATTGTGTCGGCATGGAGGGCGCGGCGATTGCTCATGTCGCAACCAAAAATGGTGTCGATTGCCTGGTGTTGCGCGCTATCAGCGATAATTGTGACGAGGCGTACGATGCAATTTGCGACCGAGAGTTCGATCTGTTCGAGTACGCGCGTGTCGCAAGTAACATCACGCTCGATATCGTCCGCCGCATTGCCGCCGCGCAATAGCGCGCTCTTTTGTAAGAACCTACGACCAAGGAGTGTCCATGGCCGATTCCATTAACTATCAGCTTGCCAAGTTTGTCGCCAGCTACGGCAAGGTTTCGCAGATTCCCGAGTCTACCTGTCCCGAGGTGAGCTTTGTGGGCCGCTCCAACGTGGGCAAGTCCTCCATCATGAACAAGCTCTTTGGCCGCAAGAACTTGGTCAAGGTTTCGAGCACACCGGGCAAGACAAGCAACATCAATTTCTTCGAGGCCGACGACGTGCACTTCGTCGACCTGCCGGGCTATGGTTTCGCCCGTCGTTCTAAGGCCGAGCGCGACCGCTGGGCCGAGCTTATCGGCGACTTTTTCGACTCCGAGCGCAGCTTTAACTTGGTCGTCTCGCTGGTGGATATTCGTCACGACCCCAGCAAGCTCGATCATGACATGATCGACTACCTGCAGGGCAACGAGTTCAACTTTATCGTCTGCCTCACCAAAGCCGACAAGCTCAGTCGCACCCAGCAGGCCCGCCAGGCAGCAGCCATCAAAAAGCAGCTTAACGTCCCTGCCGAAAACGTGATCATCACAAGCTCCCAGACCGGTGTGGGCATCGACGAGCTCAAGCGCCGCATCGCTGAGGCTTGCCTCTAATCAGGTTAACCCCCCCAAAGCTCCTATCTATATCACCTCAGTGATAGTTATTGGTAAACTATCACTGAGGTGATATTTTTTGGAGGTCGCTATGGAGCTATGGCACGGGTCGGAGGTTGTTGTCGAACATCCATCGCTGGATAGATGTAGACAGTTCAACGACTATGGGCGTGGGTTTTATTGCACGCCACATGAGGAAATGGCGATGGAATGGGCATGTCGGACCGAGTCTGATGGCATTGCGAATCGATATGAGCTTGATTTAGATGGTCTTGCGATTTTGGATTTGGAATCAGGTGAGTTCTCGATTCTCAACTGGCTTGCAATTCTGGCGAATAACAGAGAGTTCAATGTCTCGACGCCATTGGCGCGCGAAGGGCTACGATTTCTACTTGATAACTGCCTGATTGATATTTCTTCATATGACGTTATTCGGGGCTATCGCGCTGACGACTCCTATTTTTCGTTTGCAAGACAGTTTGTCAGCGGCATGATATCGCTCAGACAGCTGCAACGTATCATGCGCTTGGGTGATTTGGGTATTCAATATGCTCTTATGAGCGAGCGCGCTTTTTCGGTGATTAGATTCTGCGATTGGAAGCAGGCTTCGGGGTCTGAGTTTTATCCCAAGCGTTTTGAGCGTGAGCAGAATGCTCGACGCAAATACTTGGATACGGTTAACGGGTTCGATTCCGAAGGTATCGACATTAGGGATTTAATGGCAGGGAGGGTTGATTTAAATGATCCAAGAGTTAACGGATTGTGGGCCGAGTAGGACATACCCCGTCTACTACCTCGAGGATGCAATGAACAACCTCGGTGACTGCTTTGACTATGCCGTCAATGACTATGGAGCAGAAGGATCTGAAGTTGCTGAACTCTTTTGTCTGAGCGGGGTTGCCCGCGAGTTTGAGCGTGGCAACGCATGGGTCGTATCGGGAAAATCGGGCGTTGAGCTGTTCGCACTGATCGCCGAAAGGTCGGGCTATGAAGCCAGGTCTATGCCGGACCGCACCTATCGATTTGAGAAAACACCGGAATACTGGACGGGCTGGATATTGGCGTATCTGCAGTGGCGCCTGGGAGAGTCTTTTGAAGACCTGCTGCATGTCGCTCCGTTTGATGTGCTGCATAACCTGTATCATCCCTGGCACGAAGCCTCGGAGGAACGTGTGACGCGTCTTATTTGCGACATGGCGAAGAAAACACCTCGTCAAACCAAACTGGCGCTAGCAAGAAAGCGGCTCAAGAAAACCCAACAAGACCTGGCATACGAATCGGGCGTATCACTCCGCTCAATCCAAATGTACGAGCAGCGCCAGAGAAACATCAATGAAGCTTCGGTAACAGGCGTAAGAGCCATAGCAAAAGCCCTCCACTGCAACATCGAAGATCTCCTAGAACCAGTCTTCGAATACAAAGAAACCAGCGCCGCCTAAACCAAGCACACAGCCGATGCCCGCCTCTAGGAAGTGCTCCAGCCTAGCAAGAGCCCCTACCAATAAAAAGCAACTATCAGCCCGGCGACTTTCCAGAGCGTAGGTCCCTGTAGCCGCCGCCAGCGAAGTTAACATAGGGGAGGCCAGGGGCTTTGCCCCCAAATCTTTCCGCAGGACGACAGGACCCCCGCCGCACGAAGTGCGCAGCGGGGGTCCTGCCATGTCCGAGGACGATTTGGGGGCAAAGCCCCTGGCCTCCCCGGCGGGTATAAGGTACGGCGACTACAGGTATTCGATCTGGGCGCCTTCCGTGTCGCACGTCAGAATATGCGTCTCACACTTGGGGAACTGCTCGCGCAGCTTGACCTGCAGGAACTTTGCCACGATGGTGTCGTCGGTTACAGCCATGAGGGTCGAGCCGGAGCCACTGATCCAGATGGTCTTGGCGCCGCCGTTAAGGCAGGTGTCGCGCACAGCGTTGTAATCGGGAATCAGGCGGCGGCGATAGGGCTCCTGGATGCGGTCGTCGTTGGCGGCGGCAATCAGGTCAAGGTCGCCGGTCTCCAGGCCGCGCGTCATGCCGGCGATGCGGCCCATCTGCCACACGGCGGTGGAGAGTGGAATCTCCTGCGGCACAACCTTGCGAGCCTCGCTCGTATGCACCTCGTAGGGCGGAATCACAGTAATAAAACGCAAGCGATCGCTCACCTTGTAGCGCAGGCACTGGGGGAGCGAATCGGTCGGCGTAAAGGAACAGACGGCGCCGCCCAGGATAGCGGGGGCGACGTTGTCGGGATGGCCCTCGACCTCGGTGGCGATGCGGACGAGCTCGGCGCGGTCGACGGTGTGGCCCGTCAGCGCGGCGGCTGCCATGATGCCCGCGACGACGCAGGTGGAGCTGGAACCCAGGCCGCGGGCGACGGGTACATCGGTCTGAATGTCGATAGCGACGGGAAAGGCCGGCTCGCCCCAAGCGGCCAGAGCATCGACAAAGCTCACATAGACCAGGTTGTTCTCGTTTTGGAACTCCTCGGGGCAGCCCGTGATGGTGAGCTTGTCGGTACGCTCGAAGGTGAAGTGCGAGTAGAGGCTGACGGCCATGCCGAGGGTGTCGTAGCCGATGCCTAGGTTGGCGCTGGTTGCTGGGACGGTGATTTTGATCATGTGGGTCCTCCTGGGCGGGTCTGGCCGTTTAGTTCGCTGCTCGGGCAGTCCTGGCTCGCTCGGAAAGCACATTAAGTGCTTTCCGGCTCGTGCGGAACTCGCGACGAACTAAACGGCCAGACCCGCTCGCATGCTCGTCATCATCCCGAAAGCTTAATAAAAAGAAGGTGTGCCGGCTTTCGCCGGCGCTTAATAAGGGGTTTAGTTGGTGCTCATTCGTTTTGCTGCAGACTCGACGTAGCTTGCCATCTCATCGACGTCGCAGACGTCTTCGAAGCGGACGGGCTTGGACTCGAGCTCGGCGAGCTGGGTCGGGGCGACCGTGTTGGTTGCCTGCTCGAGCACGCGCATAGCCTCAAAGTCGTCTTCGGGAACGTCGAGCCCCAGCGCGTCGCAGCAGGCGCGCGGGAACTTGTAGGGGCTGGCGGTCGAAAGCAGCACGCGGGCCTTGGCGCCCTCGGCGGGGGCGACCTTTTCAAAGACGTGATAGCCGCAAGCGGTGTGCGGGTCGATCACATAGCCGTTTGCATCCCAGCAGTTCTTGATGGCAGCGCGGACCTCGTCCTCGCTGGCCCAACCGCAGCCAAACACGCTCTGGATCTTTGCCAGCAGCTCGGCGGGCACCTCGTAGCGACCCGTCTGTGCCAGCTGCTCCATAAGGCCGGCTACGAGCTCGCAGTCGCCGTCGGATAAGAAGTAGAGCATGCGCTCCAGATTGGAGCTAATGAGAATGTCCATCGACGGCGAGATAGTCGTGAAGAACGGACGGTTGCGGTCGTAGACGCCGGTGGTCAGGAAGTCAGCGAGCACGTTGTTCTTGTCGCTCGCGACGATGAGCTTGGCAACGGGCAGACCCATGCGCTTGGCGTAGTAGCCGGCCAGGATATCGCCAAAGTTGCCAGTCGGCACGCAGAACTCAACGGCGTCGCCGGCCACAATGGCGCTGGCGCGCAGCAGCTGCGCATAGGCGGCAAAGTAGTAGACAACCTGCGGCACCAGGCGGCCGACGTTGATGGAGTTGGCGCTCGAAAGCACCGTGCCGGCGGCCTCCAAGCGCTCGGCAAGTTCCTTATCGGCAAAGATGCGCTTGACGGCACTCTGGGCGTCGTCGAAGTTACCGCGGATGCCGCAGACGGCGACGTTATCGCCCTCCTGTGTGGACATCTGCAGATTCTGCACGCGGCTGACTTTGCCTTCGGGATAAAAGACGGTGATGCCCGTCCCCGGAGCGTCGGCAAAACCGGCGAGTGCGGCCTTGCCGGTGTCGCCCGACGTGGCGGTGACGATCATGATGCGCTCGGCGCCGCCGTCCTTGGCGGAAGTGCGGGCCATGAGGCGGGGGAGCATCTGCAAGGCGACGTCCTTGAAGGCGCTTGTGGGGCCGCCAAAGAGCTCCATCACATAGGTCTGAGGGGCGTCAGCGCCCGGTGCGGCGTCGAGTTTGACGAGCGGCGTGACCTCTTCGCTCGCAAACGTGCTGCGGTAAGCCTCGTCGACACACGCCGAAATTTCTTCGGCCGTGTAATCATTCAGTAACATTCCCAACACATCTTGAGCGATTTCAAAGTACGATTTATCTGCAAGCGAGCTGATATCGAGTTGCTGGGTGCCCAGCTCGTCCGAGACAAACAAACCCCCGTCGGGAGCGATGCCGGTACGGATTGCCACCTTACTTGAGCACGATAAAGTGCGTCCTCGTGTACTATGATAAGTTCCCATATAACACTGCTCCTCGGATGCCTTGGTCCCAATCGGTGAAACCATGGTATCAGAGCGCGCAAAACAGGTTTGCAGAGGCTTTTAGAAAGGTAACCTCAAGCCCATGATTAAGATTGCCAAGTTTGGCGGCTCGTCGGTCGCCGACGCCGAACACTTTAAGAAGATCAAGGCCATTGTCGATGCCGACCCGGCCCGCCGTTTTGTGGTGGTTTCTGCCTGCGGTCGCCGCTTTAAGGGCGATACCAAGGTGACCGACCTGCTCTACTTGGTTAACGCACACGTTAAGTACCACGTGTCGTGCGAGGAGCTGCTCGAGGACATTGGGCAGCGCTATTTTGATATCGCTGACGAGCTGGAGCTCACCTATCCCATCCGCGAGGAGTTCGCGGCCTTTGCCGAGCGCGCCCGTTCCGGTGGCTACTCCACCGAGGAACTCGTGAGCCGCGGCGAGTACTTTACCGCCCGTCTGATGGCCGAGTACCTGGGCCTGCCGTTCCTGGACGCCGCGACGGTTGTGGCGTTCCATCACGACGGTACGCTCAGCATGAATCGCACCTCCGAGCTGGTGCAGGAGTACGGTCAGCAGGGCGGCTTTGTTATGCCCGGTTTCTACGGCGCGACGCGTGAGGGCCAGATCAAGCTGCTCGATCGTGGCGGCGGCGATATCTCGGGCTCGATTCTGGCCAAGTGCCTGGGCGCCGACCTGTACGAGAACTGGACCGACGTCTCGGGCTTCTATTCTGCCGACCCGCGTATTGTTCCCGAGGCTCAGCCCATTGCGCGCGTTACTTACGAGGAGCTGCGCGAGCTTTCGTACATGGGCGCAAGCGTCCTGCACGAGGAGGCCGTGTTCCCCGTGCGCGAGGCGGGCATTCCGCTGGTCATCAAGAACACCAATGCGCCGCAGGACCCCGGCACCATCATTAGCGAGACGGCTGATGAAGGCGAGGCAGAGCCCATCATTACCGGCGTGACCGGCAAGCGCGGTTTTGTCGCCATCAACGTGGCCCGCGACCGCACCAAGCCCCGCGTTGGCTTTATGCGCCGTGCGCTTTCGGTCTTCGAGCGCTATGACGTTTCCGTCGAGCATATGCCCACCGGCGTCGACCGCTTTGGCGCCGTGGTGCAGGAGCAGGATGTGCACGATTCGCTGTACTCACTCGTGGGCGACATCCAGCAGGAGGTCGAGCCGCTCGAGATCGAGGTCGTTGAGGGTCTGGCGCTTATCGCTACCGTTGGCCGCAACCTGCGCGGTCGCGCCGGCATCTCTGGCCACCTGTTTGGCATGCTTGGCCAGGCGGGCGTGAGCGTGCGTATGATTTCGCAGAGCTGCGACGAGATCAACATCATCATCGGCGTGGAGGAGAAGGACTTCGATCTGGCGATCCAGACCATTTACCGTGCCTTCTCCGATGAAAACGGCATTGTGAAGGTCTCCGACCTGGAGGCTCCCGCGCCGGCCGATCCCATCCAGGCCGCGCTCAAAAAGTAGCGACTGCTCGGTGGATTTTTGGGTCATGTCTCAAAAATCTACGGCGGGGCGTTTCGTTTCGGTTTCGTTTCGACGGGGCGGGTTTCGTGCCCGCCCCGTTCTTGTATACACTGGCAACAATAATCGGCCTGCTTGGCGTGCGGGCGATAGCCACAACCTTTAAAGGGGGAAGCATGAAACAGTACACGGTTGCTATTTTGGGCGCGACGGGAGCTGTGGGCACCCAGATGCTCGAGTGCCTCAACGAGCAGGAGTTTCCGGTCGGTAAGCTCAAGCTGCTGGCGAGCGCGCGCTCTGCGGGCAAGACCGTTGAGTTCCGCGGCGAGCAGGCTGTGATTGAGGAGGCTTGCCCCGAGGCTTTTGAGGGCTGCGACATCGTGCTCGGCGCTGCCGGCGACGATATCGCCAAGGAGCTGCTGCCCGAGGCCGTCAAGCGCGGCGCCGTCGTGGTCGACAACAGCCATGCCTTCCGTATGGATCCCGAGGTACCGCTGGTCGTGCCCGAGATTAATGCCGACGACATCAAGTGGCATCACGGTCTTATCGCCAATCCCAACTGCGCGACCATTATCGGCCTGGTTCCCACGTGGCCGCTGCATCAGCTCGCTGGCGTGAAGCGCATGATCGTCTCGACGTACCAGGCGGCTTCGGGCGCTGGTGCCCCCGGCATGGCCGAGCTTGAGGCCCAGCTGGCCGCCCTGGGCCGTGGCGAAGAGATTCCCGAGCCGCGCGCGTTTGCCGCCCAGCTGGCGAGCAACCTGATTCCGCAGATTGGCGGCGTCAAGGAAGAGGGCTTTACCTCCGAGGAGATGAAGCTGCAAAACGAGGGCCGCAAGATCATGCACCTGCCCGAGCTGCGCGTGAACTGCACCTGCGTGCGCGTGCCCGTGCTGCGCTCGCACTCCGAGAGCATTACGCTCGAGTTTGAGCGCGACATCACGGTGGAAGAGGCCCGTGCTGCGCTGGCTGCCGCTCCGGGCGTCAAGCTGGTTGACGACATGAGTGCCGAGGATGCGCACGATCGCTTCCCCATGCCGATGGACACCTCCGACCAGGACCTGATTTGGGTCGGTCGCGTACGCCGCGACATCTCGAACCCCGAGGCCGCACGTGGCATTACCTTCTGGTGCTGCGGCGACCAAATCCGTAAGGGCGCGGCAACCAACGCCGTCCAGATCGCTAAGCTGCTCTGCGAGTAGCGGTGGACCTGTCCGGCGGGGGCCGGGCTTGGTTTTCAGAACGTCCTCGACCATGTGTGGCGCCTTGTCCTGCTCCTTCGGAGCTGCGGACAAGGCGCCACACTGGTCTGCGGAATGTTCTGAAAACCAAGCCCGGCCCCCGCCTGCGGTGACTCGGCTGCGAGCGGCCTGCGATGGGGCCGTTGCTGGTTGGGGCCGCTGGGCTGATGTGGGGGCACGTGGTTGTTGCGGGCCCTAGTCCCGGCGGCGGCCTCGGCGCTTCGCGCCTGCTGCCTGGGGTGACTTTGGGCTTGGTGCGAATTGAGGTCTAATACTTTTCCCGTGAAGTGAACGACCTTATTTGGACCCCCGAAGCATTGGCATTTTTTGATTGCTATGTCCTGCGGTTTTGCAGCGCGAATCCTGCGGTTTTGCGGTCTAAAGGTGTGGATGCTCCGGGACTTCGTTTTTACTCGTTCACTTCTCGGGAAAGTATTAGAGCTCGGCTGACAGGGGTACCGCTCTGGTGTCGATGCCCTGCGTCTTTTTCGCTTGATTAGGGAAAACAGTCTCGCTTAAGTAATTGCGAGCCCGCCCAGACGTATCTGCGGGGTTGTCTGTACAATTCGCGGTATTATGTTGCGGAGTTTTGAAGGGAGCCGCTGGTGGTCACGACGACGTTTGCTTCGCCTTTGGGCGAAATCCTGCTTGCCGCTGATGGCCGCGGTCTGACGGGGCTTTGGTTTGAGGGGCAGGAGCACTTTGGTTCCACGCTTCTTAAAGAAAGCGCCGAATACGTTGAGGGCACCGATGCAGTTTCGGGTGCCGGGGGCATGCAGACGGTAAATCCGGCCAATGGCGCGGCTTCTTCGGTGCTAGAGCGTTCTTGGGCTTGGCTCAACGCCTATTTTGCGGGGCAGGAGCCTCGGTTTACGCCGCCGTTGCATTTGATTGGCACGGCGTTTCAGCGTGAGGTTTGGTTTGAGCTACTTTCAATTCCGCGTGGCGAGGTCGCTACGTATGGCGAGATCGCCCAGCGTGTTGCGGCTCGACATCGTGTGCCGGGAAATGAAGCGCCCGTTGTATCTCCTCGCGCGGTGGGGGCTGCGGTCGCTCGCAACCCTATTTCGATTATCGTGCCGTGCCATCGCGTGGTCGCGGCCGACGGATCGCTCAACGGATACGCCGGTGGACTGGATCGCAAGGAGTGGCTGCTGCGCCTCGAGGGTGCCTATCTATAAGCTGCAGGCGGCCGCAACGCCCATGCGGCAAGCGCGCTCGCTGTACGGGCGTTGTTTGCAGGGCGAGATGTGAAGCCGCCCGTTCCTTAAGTCCGACTAAGCTATAACCTTGCTTTTTTAAATATGCTCATCGACCTGCTAAGGCAGCACTAAGGCGAGTGCGGGTGCGCTATTATCGGCGCTCACGGAGCGCTTGGTGTTCTTGGCATGCATGGACGAGGGCTCGGCGGGCTTTACCATGGCGTCGATCGATCTTTCGGAGGCGGTGAACAAGGCGGCGGCGCCGTTTAAGTCGGTGGTGGTCTCAGGCGGTAAGCGCCTGTCGACGTCGATTGCGACCGGCGTGCGGACCCATGCCGATGCCGCGGCGGTGGCGCAGGTGGTTGAGTTGCTACTGGACAACGCCACGCGCTATGCGAGCGAGGGCAGCGTGATTGAGCTGAGCCTGTGCGCCGTTTCGCACGGCAAAGGCAAGGGCGCCGCCGAGCTTGTCGTGTCGAACGCCGTGGACGAGCTGCCCGAGGGCGACCTGGACCGATTGTTCGATCGCTTCTATCGTGCGGATGCGTCGCGCAGCTCCAAGACGGGTGGCTCGGGCGTGGGCCTGTCCGTGGTGCGTGCCATCGCCGAGGCCCATGGAGGCGCCGCCACCGTATCCGGTCACGGCAACCAGATCACCTTCACCGTTTGCCTTTAAAACCTGCCAAAAAGGAACAGGTTTATTTTGGCAGGTTTTATCTGGGGAAACGTCCGCAGGAGAGGGCATGGGCGGTGTGAACATATGCATCTCTACCTGCTAAAATATAGGCATCGTTATTCGGCTCCTGAGTGGAAAGGAGACGGTCATGCAGTACGAGATCGGCGGAGGGGCTTTCCCGGTTGTTACATGCAACCTTAGCGATGGCGAATCCATGATCACCGAAAGCGGCGCCATGGCTTGGATGACCCCCAACATGGAAATGTCTACCTCGGGCGGTGGCATCGGCAAGATGTTCTCCAAGGCTTTTTCGGGTGAGGCATTGTTCCAAAACATTTGGACCGCGCGTGGCGATGGCATGATCGCGTTTGGCTCCTGCTTCCCCGGCCGCATCGTGCCAATCGAGATCGGTCCGGGCAAGAGCTGGATTTTGCAGAAGCGTTCGTTCCTTGCCGCGGAAAGTGGCGTCGAGTTGAGCATTCACTTTAACAAGAAGGCAAAGGCCGGCGTCTTTGGCGGCGAGGGCTTTATCATGCAGAAGCTCACGGGCTCGGGTGTTGCTTTTGCCGAGATCGACGGCAACCTGGTTGAGTACGAGCTCGCTGCTGGCCAGCAGATGATTGTGGATACCGGCAACGTGGCCGGCTTTGAGGAGACCGTGAGCATCGACGCTCAAATGGTCAAGGGCGTCAAAAACATCATGTTTGGTGGCGAGGGCGTGTTCAACACCGTGCTCACCGGTCCCGGTCGCATCTGGTTGCAGACGATGCCCATTTCCAATCTTGCGGCAGCAGTGGCCTCGATGACCAACAACAATAACTAGTCCGCATAGGATAGCGCGCGGCGGGCTTACCCTGTCGCGCGCTTTTTTGCTGGCAAACGCCTCGCTTATAGAGTGTGGCTGCGCTGCTACAGCGAGCGTCGTCATCTCGTCACCCTGATAGCTTGCGGCAAGCGTGGCAATGAGGAGTGAGAATTTGAGTGCTCAGTCCCAAGGCATAATGGCGGCCATGCCAACAAGCAAAAACGAGTTGCCGGTGTCACGGAAAGGCAGGCGTCGGTCGATTCCACGTGAGACGGCTGTGCCGATCTGCACGGCCGCCCCTGCGCGTCCCGCGCTGCCCCCAAAGAGGTACGTTTCCCCATATAAAACCTGCCAAAATAAACCTGTCTCTTTTTGATAGGTGCGAAATGGGTAATACTAAAGAGTTATCCGACCAGATGGGAACCGATCGATGGCCTATATCGAATTTAAAGACGTCATCAAAGCATACGGCGAGGGCGATGCCCGCATTCACGCGCTCGACGGCGCGAGCTTTACCGTTGAGCGTGGCGAGCTTGCCATTATCTTGGGCGCTTCGGGCGCCGGTAAAACCACGGCGCTCAACATTCTGGGTGGCATGGATACGGCGACTTCCGGCACCGTGACGGTGGACGGGCGCGATGTGAGCGCTGCCAACGAGGCACAGCTCGTGGAATACCGCCGCGCCGACGTGGGCTTTGTCTTTCAGTTCTACAATCTGGTTCCCAACCTGACGGCGCTCGAAAACGTCGAGCTCGCAGCTCAGATCTGCCCCGATTCGCTCGATGCCGAACAGACACTTCGTCAGGTTGGCCTGGGCGAGCGCCTCGCCAACTTTCCGGCACAGCTTTCGGGCGGCGAGCAGCAGCGCGTGTCCATCGCTCGCGCACTGGCCAAGAATCCCAAGCTGCTTCTGTGCGACGAGCCCACGGGCGCGCTCGACTACAAAACCGGCAAGCAGATCTTGCAGTTGCTACAGGACACCTGTCGCAAGCAGGGCATTACGGTCATCATCATCACGCACAACTCCGCGCTCGCGCCCATGGCCGATCGCCTGATTCGCTTTAAGAATGGTCGCGTGGAGAGCGAGACGGTCCAGCAAAATCCCGTACCTATTGAGACGATCGAGTGGTAGCGCCCATGGACCAGGACCGCCAAAACAGCCAGCGCCGCGACGCGCAGAACACGGAGCGCGAGCAGGATTTTACGACCTACCGCACCGCCCAAAGCTCAAACGATATGGTGCCGATGGTTTTTCGCCGTGGCATCTACCGCACAATCCGAGGCAGTCTTAAGCGCTTCTTGTCCATCGTGGTCATCACCGCGCTCGGTGTGAGCGTGATGTGCGGCCTCAAGGCGGGCTGCGAGGACTTGTGCGATTCGGTCGACGCTTACTTTGACCAGCAGAATATTTATGACATCAACGTGCAGTCGACCTATGGTCTGACCGATGACGATCTTGCTGCGATCCAAGAGGTCGATGGCGTCGAGACGGCCGAGGGCATCTATACCGAGACCGCCTATACCGCCGTGGGTACGACGCGCGAGCGTGTCGTCGTACAGAGCCTCTCCAAAGAGAATATTGACCAACCGGTGCTAGTACGCGGCGAGCTGCCCGAGACTTCGGGCGAAGTGGCAGTGACCTCACGTTTTTTGAAGGCTTCGGGCAAGAAAATCGGCGATACAGTGAGCTTTGCCGCCAATGACGCGAGCTCGTCCAATCAAAGTGCCAAGGATCAGTTTGCCGCGGGCGATTACACCATTACGGCCGAGGTCCTCGATCCTACCGACGTGAGCTCCGACTCGACCGTCAACGCCTTTCGTGCTGCTTCGACTGCGGACTACAAGTTCTATGTGAGTGAGGATGCCGCGACATCTTCTTCCTACTCCGCGGTCCACGTGATCGTCGAGGGAGCCAAGAGCCTCAACTCCTATTCGGATGCCTACACGGCAAAGATCAATGAGGTCAAGGGCAATATCGAGAAGATCCGCGAGGAGCGTGAGAAGGCGCGCGCTCAGGAGCTGACGGTCGACACGCCGGCGAGTTTGGACGCGGCTGAGCGTCAGGCGAATATGGTCTTTGGGATCGAGCAGGACAACATCAACCGCATGGCCGAGGGCAGCGAGGAGCGTGCACAGGCTCAAGTCGACCTGGACCAGCGTCGTGCCGCCGCCGACCAACAGTTTGCCGATGCCCGCGCCGAGCTCTCTGACCTGGGCGAATGCACCTGGTACATCCAGGACCGCGGCAATATCGCAAGCTACTCGAGCGTCGAGAGCGATAGTTCCTCGATCGAGGCCATCGCCACGGTTTTCCCATTCATCTTCTTTATCGTCGCCGTGCTCATCAGCCTTACCACCGCCACGCGCATGGTCGAGGAGGAACGCACGCTCATTGGCCTGTACAAGGCGCTCGGCTATTCACGCGGGCGTATCCTGTCCAAATATGTGGACTACTCGCTGTGGGCGTGTCTGATCGGTGGCGTGCTCGGCAATATCATCGGATTTGTGGGCCTGCCGCTGTTCTTGTTTACGGTGTTCGACGACATGTACTCGCTGCCCCAGATGCTGCTTTCGTACGATATCGTGTCCTCGATTGTCTCGGTGGCGCTGTTTGCCGTGGGCGTGGTGGGCGCCACGATTATCGCCTGCCGCCACGAGATGGCCGAGACCCCGGCCTCGCTCATGCGCCCCAAGGCCCCGCGCGCCGGCTCGCGCATCTTGCTCGAGCGCATCGGCTTTATCTGGCGCCGCATGGGCTTTTTGAACAAGGTGGCAGCGCGTAACCTGTTTCGCTATAAAAAGCGCGCCTTTATGACCATCTTTGGCATTGCGGGCTGCACGGCGCTTGTGATTTGCGGCATGGGCATTCGTGATACGTCGGTCGCGCTGTCGCCCAAGCAGTACGGCCACATTACACGCTACGATCTGCTGGCGGTCGCCAATCCCGACGATTTTACGCAGACATGTGCGGCGCTAGAGGAACGCAGCACGGCCAAAGATTCCAACGTGACTGTGACTTCGACGCTGCCGATTATGACCGACAACGTCACCTTTACGTTTGGCGGCAAAAGCGAGACCGTGCAGCTCATCGTGATTCCCGATGACCGCACGAACGACCTGGACGACTATGTGCGCCTCGAGGACGAGTCCAAAGAGCCGCTGTCTTTGCGTGACGGAGACGTGTATCTGAGTAAGAGTTCACAGCTGGTGCTGGGGATTCAGCCGGGCGATACGGCATACGTCCAGGATTCGTCGCTCAATGTTGCCAAGGTCAAAGTCAGTGACATTTCGCTTAACTATCTTGGCAATACGCTTTACATGACGCAGGGCACCTATGAGCGCGCGTTCGGTCGAAGCGCACGCCTCAACGGCGTCTTTGTGCTGCTTAAGGGCTCGTCGGCCGACCAGATTGCGTTTAGCAAGAAGCTTAAGAGCGACGGTTGGCTCACCATCTCGAGCACGGCCGAACATTGGCAGAACTACGAGGCGAACTTTGCGATCATCAATTCGGTCGTGGTGCTCGTGACTTTTATGGCGGCATGCCTGTCGTTTGTGGTGGTGTTTACGCTGTCCAACACGAATATCTCCGAGCGCGAACGCGAGCTGGCGACCATCAAGGTGCTGGGCTTCCGCCGTGGCGAGGTGCACCATTACGTCAACAAGGAGACGTTGATCCTCACGGCGATCGGAGCCGCGCTGGGCGTACCGCTGGGCGGCTTGCTGGCCGAGAGTTTTACGTACATTTTGCAGATGCCGTCGCTGTACTTTGACGTCGAGGTCGAGCCGCTAAGCTACGTGCTCGCCGTGGTGCTTTCCTTTGGCTTTACGTTTATCGTCAACCTCGCCACCAACCGTACCCTCAACAAGATTGACATGGTCGGTGCCCTCAAGAGTGCCGAGTAACCTGCCAAAAAGGGACAGGTTTATTTTGGCAGGTTTTATCTGGGCAAACGCCGGGCACCTACGAGCGACCCGGCGTTTGTTGCTTTGCTATCTTTTGCCCGCAGGCGTGGATGAGAGGCTCTCTTTAGCCTTCGAGATTGGGCTTGAATGGGTCGTATGCCACAAAACGGGCCTATCTACTACGTTTAATTGGATACCCTCAACCATGCCGGGAAAACGAAAAATAAAACCGCAGGTAGAAGGCCTGTCGATTTTCGAAAAAGGCGGTCATGGTTGGCCCCATCGAGTTAAACGTAGTAGATGGCCCCTTTTCGTGGCGCGCGGTCAGCTCAATGCTAATCTCCGTGCCGGAACTGACCCAGTTGTTTGTAAGTTGCGGTGATATACGGACTGTTTGGCGCTTTGGAGCTTCAAAACAGTCCCTATCTCACCGCAACTTAGGAGAAGGGCGGGGGTGGTTGGGTGCTGGTGGGTCGGAGCGTGTTAGGCCTGTTTGCGGTGCTTCCATTGTTTGCGGCACCAGCGCATGAGCGCCTTTATGACGGGAATCGTGATGAGGATGATCCATGCAGGATGGGGCTGTCCCAAACAGAGCCACATGTAGAGGAACCAAGCGATGGCGGCTGCCGGGTAGATGGCCTCGATCAGCTTAGACAGGTGGCGCCGATCGATGAAGTCACCAATCGCGTAGTAGACGGGAACCAGAAAGACGAGGAAAAGCCCCATGCCCCATGCGCCGTAGACAATGCCGAGCACCAGATAGGCGAGAGTGACAAGTGCGGGGAAGGGGAATTTGTTCCATGCACGTCCGACCTTGGTGTGGAAATGCTTGCCATGATGGTCGAGCTTGTCGTGTGCTTCCTTCCAGCTGGAAAACGTCTCGCCGTCGATGGTGACGGTGCCGTCGTCATTGGTGCGTACGCTATGTCCATCGTCCTCAAGCGTATCGATATGCACGCCGTCCGGCCCCACATGCACCTCTTCGCCCTTGCGCTCGTTGGTCACATGGATGCCGCTCCAACCAACATGGACTTCCTCGCCTTTATTGGGATCAATGACGTGGATACCGCGCGCGAGGGAAATATCGACAAGTGGTTTGTCGCCGCAATCGGCGTGCTCGGCAGAATCCTCGGCCTCGTCAGCCACATCCGCCGTCTCGGTGTCGGCGCTACCGTCCTCCAGGTCGTCGGCATCGTTGGCCGCCTCCCCATATAACAGCTCGTCCAACGACACGTCATACAGCGCGGCGAGCGCAATGAGGTTATCGGTATCGGGTGAGGACTCGCTGCGCTCCCATTTACTGACAGCCTGACGACTCACACCCAGCTGGGCGGCAAGCGCCTCCTGAGAAAGCCCGGCAGCCTTGCGGCGATCGACGAGGCGCTGTGCCATCGCAAGATCCATGGTGGTTCCTTTCGTTTGATGGTCGAATCGAATGAGCCGAGTATGCCGAGAACAACCGGTAGCGACTACCATTTCTAGTTAGAATCTGCCCCAACCCTACCGCAACTACCGGTAGCAACCCCTAACGACCAGCCATTTCAGGACAAATGTCAGTGCTACTCTCAGCTAAGAGCCTGCAACATCCCAAAATCTCAGCCCACGCACTTGCAGCAAGAAGACGAATAGCCTCGGCCTCCCTAGTTACCGCAGGAGGCCTCAGGGCTTACCTCCCAAATCTTTCCGCAGGACGGAAGGACCCCGCCGCGCGAAGCGCACGGCGGGGTCTTGACATGTCCGAGGACGATTTGGGAGGTAAGCCCTGGGGCCTCCGATGGGGGGTGGTTCCAACCGAGGCTATTCGTCGCCGAAGCTGATGCCCAACGCCTTGGCCTCGCGCACCAGATCGCTCTGGGGGTCGACATATTTGAGCTTGCCGGCGACCTCCTCGAGCGGCATGTGGCACATCTTGCCGTCACGCAGGGCAATCATGTAGCCAAACTCGCCGCGTAGGCAGCCGAGCGCTGCCTCGACGCCGCACTGGGTCGCAAAGATGCGGTCCTGGGCGTCGGGCTGGCCGCCGCGCTGCGTGTGGCCGGGGATGGCGACGCGGGTCTCGCGACCGGTCTTGGCCTCGATCTCCTTGGCGATGTCGTACACGATTGACGGGCTCGTACGCTCGGCGAGCTTCTTCTTGTACTCCTTCTTGGACAGTGCCGCGTCATCCTTGGAGATGGCGCCCTCGGCGACGGCTACGATCGTAAAGCGGCTGCCGGTTTCCATGCGATGCTCGATGGTCTTGATGACGTTATCCATGTCGTAAGGGATCTCGGGAATCAGGATGACGTCCGCGCCGCCCGCGACGCCGGCATACAGCGGAATCCAACCGACCTTGTGGCCCATGATCTCGATGACAAACACGCGGCCGTGACTCGAGGCAGTGGTGTGGATGTCGTCGATGCACTTGGTGGCGACGTCGATGGCGCTCGTAAAGCCAAACGTCAACTCGGTGCCCCAGGTGTCGTTGTCGATGGTCTTGGGCAGGGCGATAACGTTGAGGCCCTCTTCGCGCAGGCGGTTGGCGGTCTTGGTGGAGCCGTTGCCGCCCAGCATAAACAGGCAGTCGAGCTGCAACTTGTGATAGGTGTGGACCATCGCGGGCACCTTCTCGACGCCGTCGGCCTCGGGAGTATCCAGGCGCTTGAACGGCGTACGGCTCGTGCCCAGGATGGTGCCGCCGCGGGTGAGGATACCGCTAAAATCGGCGGGCGTCATGACGCGGAACCTGCTGTAGATAAGGCCCTGGTAGCCGTCCTCAAAACCGTAGATCTCGATAGGCTCTTCGCTATTGGTCATGAGTGTTTTGACGATGCCGCGCATGGTGGCGTTGAGCGCCTGGCAGTCGCCGCCACTGGTAAGAAGACCGATCCTGAGCATGATGAATCCTTCCGGGCAAGTTATAACATGCGCATAAGTTTACCCCCGCACACTGTTGATACGGGGGTAAAACGTGTTAGCTCAAGCGTATAGAAATGTAAGCAACGTCAGGCGAGCGTAAGGTCGACGGGCCTGGCTCCTTACAGTGCGAAGGCGTCGGCGTCGCCCCAGTGGCGGCGCAGCGTAATAGCGGCGGCGGGTTCGGTATTGTCAAAGACGACCGACCACTGCGTGTTGCTGGTGATGTCTTCCGGATTGGGCTCTTGCGCTGCAGCGCGTAGGGCCTTCCAAGCGACTGCCTCGTCTTGGGCACCGACATGGGCGTCAAGGACATCGGCGATTGCGACGGCGCGCTCTTTACCATGGCCCAGCTCGCCATTCTTTTGGTTGGGGAGCACCTCGTCGCCATAGCAGGTGTAGAAGTTCGTAACCTGGCGTACGGGAGTCGCTTTGAAAGCGCGGTCCGGATCGTGCGGATCCCACTCTACTACGCGCGCGTCACCGGCGGCGTCGTTGATAAAGAAGTGGTAGTCGCGTCCGGCCATGGCGTGCATGTCATAGGCAGAAAGCAGGTCGACGGCCTCCTGTGTGGTAGCCGCGCGGTCGAGCACCAAGCGGATGGCGAGCGAGGTATTGATGACGGGGCGCTGCGTGTCCTGGTCACAGGGCTTGGAATCCAGAGTGAGTACGGCAATGGACACGCCGCATTCGTTAACACCGTCGAGCTGGGCAAACGGGCCCATCAACGCCGCGGCGCGTCCGGCGATGGAGTCAAGCGGAGTGTTATCGCCCAGGTTATTGAGGGCCGCAAAGCCGATGGAGGCATAGCCGTCACGCGGGTGATTGCGCACCAGCAGCGCCGAGGTGTCGTCCTTAAAGTCGTAATTGCGACCGGTGCGCACGCGGCCTTCGGCATCTACGGCGACAAAAGCGCTGCAGGCAAACTGGGGTGCCTGGACATGTGTCGGCACACCGGGCAGCACCTGCGCCACCACGGCATCGATGTAGGCCTGGTCGTCGCGCACGCCAGCAGCGATGATGCGATCAAGATCGTAGTCGTAGGCGATGTCGATTGCGTACAGGTCATAGCCATCCGCATAGTCGGTCAAGCGTTTGAGCGACGCGGCGGACTTGATTTGCTTGTGATAAACGATACCGGTGGCAGCGGCAAGGCCGACGGCGGCTCCCGCGACACCGTAGGCGATGGCAATGTTACGTGGCTTCATGACGACTCCTCTCGTCCTGTTAGCGTAATTGTCGCAAAAGGAGTGCGGGCATGATGACTCAACTTGGTGAGCGGCGCGGAATTAAGCACGGAATGAAGAGTGCGGCGCTGGCGCGGCGGGGTATGCTGGAAGGGACCATCAACCCAGCGAAAGGGGAGAGCATGACGGATCAGGAAACGCCCGAGCGCGCGCACGTGACGGCCGACGATATCGAGGCCGCCAACGACCTTATCGACTTTATCGAGGCATGCCCCAGCATGTTCCATACGGCGGCGACCATTATGGCCGAGCTCGACGAGGCAGGCTTTACCTATCTGCCCGAGAACGCGGCATGGGATATCGAACCGGGCGGTCGTTACTACACGCAGCGCAATACTTCGAGCGTTATCGCCTTTAAGGTGGGCGAGGACTTGGCTGCGACGTGGGGCGAGGACGGCGTTGCCGGTGACTATCATTTTCAGCTCACGGCGTCGCACAGCGATTCGCCGACGTTTAAGGTCAAGGCCGTGCCCGAGCTTGACGGCGCAGGCGAGACGTTGCGCCTGAACACCGAGGCCTACGGCGGCATGATCGACTACACCTGGTTCGATCGTCCGTTGGCGCTCGCGGGCCGCGTGTTGGTACGCGAAGGCGACCGTATTGAGAGCCGCCTGCTTGCCACCGAGCGCGAAGTCGCTATTATCCCGAGTCTTGCTATCCACATGAACCGCGGCGTTAACGAGGGCTTTGCTCCCAACCGAGCCGTCGACCTGTGCCCGCTCATCAGCGCTGGCGACCTTAAGCAGGGTGACTTCGATGCCCTGATCGCTGACGAATTGGACGTTGAGCCCGAGCAGATCCTGGGCCGCGATCTGTTCCTGGTCAATCGTCAGGATGCACGCATCTGGGGCTGGGCCGACGAGTTTATCTCGACGCCCAAGCTCGACGACCTGGCCTGCGCCTACACCTCGCTGCAGGCATTTTTGGGTGCCGAGAACGCGCGCGACGTTTCGGTCTTCTGCTGCTTTGATAACGAGGAGGTTGGCTCCGAGACCAAGCAGGGCGCCATGTCGACGTTCTTGGCCGATGCGCTGCGACGCATCAACGGATCGCTGGGCTTTGATGACGAGTCCTACCATCGCGCCCTTGCCGCATCGATGCTCGTGAGCTGCGATAATGCGCATGCCGTGCATCCCAATCATGCCGAAAAGTGTGACGCTCGCAACCAGGTGGTGCTTAACGGCGGCATCGTCATCAAGGAGGCAGCCAACCAGCACTATTGCACCGATGCCTTTAGCCGCGCGGTGTTCCAGGCTATCTGCGATGACGCCGACGTGCCCACGCAGGCTTTCGCCAACAAGAGCGACATGGCCGGCGGTTCTACCCTGGGCAACCTGTCGAACATGCAGGCGAGCATGCATGCCGTGGACGTGGGCCTGCCGCAGCTTGCCATGCACTCGAGCTACGAGACCGGCGGCGTGCGCGACGTAATGTACGCCATCCGCGCCCTCACCGCCTTCTACGAGCGCGACCTAACCATCAACGGAGCCGAAAGCGTGGAGCTCTAAATGCGAGCCGAAGAAATGAAGGCCGAGCGTGGGGCTCAGCTTATTGATCGGGGTTTACAGCTGTTCGTCGCCGCTTGCCATGAGTCAGGGGTCGACGTGTCCAAGGCGCGACCAACGAGTGCTGAAGAACTCAAGCGTAACGCCTATTCGGACCGCTATGACGAGGAGACGGACTGGCTCTAATAAGCGAAGTGTCGAAAACGCTAGATGTATGTTTGATATCACTTTGGCGAGAGTGTCGCAGACAGAACTACCGGTATGGCGCAAGCCAACCTGACCCCATTGCACCAAACCTACCAAAAAGGGACAGGTTTATTTTGGCAGGTTTTATCTGGGCAAATGCCACAACGCCAACGGCAAGACGGAACTGCTAAGGCTTGCAGATGAAGCCGGCGCCAGCGAAACGCCGCAGGTAGAGCGCACGCCAGCGAGAGCCCGCCGTTTGAGCCAAGGTGCCGTGAAATGAAAAGGCGCTGACCTTCTGGTCGCGCCTTTGAAATTGAGCGGCAGATTGGCCAAACGGCGGGCTCGCAGCGTCGGCTCATTACGCCGTTCGTTAGAACGGCGTAATACTTAGTGTTCGATCCAACAACGTAGCGTCTCGCCCGCCTGCAGGTGACGCAGATTCTCCGCGGCGATGTCGACCACGTTATTGAGCGTGGCTTCTAGGTGGAACCAGCCGGAGACATGCGGCGTGATGAGCATGTTGGGCGCATCCCACAGGGGGCTTGTCTCAGGCAGCGGCTCGGGGTCGGTGACGTCGACCGCGGCGCCGGCGAGATGCCCCGACTCCAGGGCGGCAACTAAGTCGTCGGCAACTACAAGGTCTCCGCGGCCGCCGTTGGCAAAGAAGGCACCTGGTTTCATAGCGGCAAAGAACTCCGCGTTCGCCAGACCGCGGGTCTCGGGCGTGCTCGGCATAAAGGATGCGACGATGTCGGCCTCTGCCAGGCGCTCAGGTAGGGCGTCCATGCCGTCCATGTCCTCAAACACAATGGGGTAGACGAGTGGATGGCGCTTGATGCCGCGGACGTGCGCGCCCATGCCGCGGCAGAGCGTGGCAAAGTGACCGCCGATATCGCCCGCGCCCAGCACCAGCACGTTGGCGTTTTTGAGCGAGGTAACTGGCCCCAAATCCTCCCAGCGATGTTCACGCTGCAAGTCGTGATAGCCGGGCAGGCGCTTCATCATGGAAAGGACCATGGCAAACATGTGCTCGCTCACGGCCTGGCCGTAGGCGCCCACCGAGCAAGACAGTTTGGCGTCGGCTGGTACGGTGCCGGCAGCCAAGTAATCGTCATAGCCCGCGGTCTGTAGTTGCAGCAGCTGGAGGTGCTCGCATGCGGTAAGTAGGGCAGGGTCTATGTTGCCCAAGATCACGTCGGCGTTGGCGACTTGTTCGCGCGTGATAGCGTCGGCGCTCGTGTAGATAAAGTCCTCGCCCGGAGCGCTCGACTCAAGAATTGCGCGATGGCGGTCGTTGACGGGCAGCAAAACCAAGATGTTCACAAGCAGTCCTTTCCGCTTGACCCGCCAAAAAGGGACAGGTTTATTTTGGCGGGTTTTATCAGGCAAAACGTTCAAACAAAAACGCCGGATGCTAGACGAGCGTGCCCGTCAGCATCCGGCGCATCCACGGCTACCAGCTCAGCAGCTCGTAGCCGTCCTCGGTCACCACGAGCTGTACCTCGCACTGGGCCGAATCGCTGCCGTCCTTGGTGCGCACGCACCAACCGTCACCCTTGCTAATCTTGATGTCGGGCGCTCCGGCGTTGACCATGGGCTCGATGGTAAAGACCATGCCCGGAGCCATGATGGTGTCTACATCGGGCGCCTCGGTGGTAAAGCCCACAAACGGGTCCTCGTGGAACTCCTTACCGATGCCGTGTCCGCCGTACTCGCGCACCACGCTAAAGCCGGCGTCCTCGACCGTCTTTTGCACGGCCTCGGCCATCACGGATAGCGGCAGCCACGGCTTGACGGCCGCCAGACCCGCCTCCACGCTGGCGCGGGTGACGTCGACCAGGCGCTGGCGCTCGGCCGAGACTTCGCCGATGCAGAACATACGGCTCGAGTCGCTAAAGTAGCCGTCCAAGATCGTGGAGCAGTCCACGTTGATGATGTCGCCCTCGTGCAGCACGTCCGTATCGCAGGGGATACCGTGGCAGACCACGTCGTTGATCGAGGTGCACACGCTCTTGGGATAGCCCTCGTAGTTGAGGTCGGCCGGCGTGCCACCGTGCTCGACGGTGTAGTCGTAGATCATCTGGTCGATCTGGTTGGTGGTCATGCCCGCGGCGATGTGCTCGCCCACGTAGTCGAGCACGCCTACGTTGATGGCGGCCGAACGCTTGATGCCCTCGATATCGGCGGGCATCTTGTAGAGCGTGCGGGGCAGAACCTCCCAGCCCTCTTCCCACAGGCGCTCGAGGCGCTCGTCGAAGGCGCTGTGGCATTTCTTATATTTTTTGCCGCTGCCGCACCAGCAAGCGTCGTTGCGGCCGGGCACGGGTTCATTGTCAAACATGGCTAACTTCCTTTCATTCGCAGCTAGTATAGCCCACCCCATCAGCCAAGTACCGGGTAGTCTGTGCGGTTCTGCTAGTAGCTCACCTGGCAGGGGATGCCGAGCGCGCGCACGCGTGCGGCGATTGTGTCGAGCACCACGGGCGCTGCTTTGGCAAGGCCGGCGACCGGTGTCTCGCGCGCCACCGTGTAGATGGTCGCCTCCTGCGGGCGAATGCGCTCGAGTGCCGCGAGCCAAGGGCCGACGTACGCTTCACCAGTGTTATCGAGGGACTTGCCCTGGTACTCGCCGTTCAAAAAGATCGTCTGGATAATAACGTGGCCGTTAAAGCTCGCGAACGTCTCGATCTGGTGCTCGACGTCGTAGGGGCCAACGGGCTGGTCGAGCAGCTGGATAAAAGCCGGGTCGACCGTATCGAGCTTGAGGATGTTGTCGTCGACCATCATGAGCGCATCGTGCACAGCGGGCTGGTCAGCGCGCGTGCCATTGGAGAGCACGGCGATCTTGGTGTTCGGGGCCAGCTGGTCGCGAAGTGCGATGGCGCCGGCGATAGCCTGCGGAAACTCCGGTGCGGCGGTGGGCTCGCCATTGCCGGCGAAGGTGATTACATCGGGTAGCTCACCCTCGGCTGCCATCTCGCGCAGCTTGGCCTCGAGTGCGTCGAGCACCACGGCGGCCGTGTTATACGGCTCATGGCAGGGGCGCTCGGCGTTAAGGCCGTTCTCGCAGTAGATGCAGTCGAACGTGCAGATCTTGCCCGACGCCGGCATCATGTTGACACCGAGCGAAAGGCCCAGGCGGCGACTGCGCACCGGTCCAAAGATGGGGCTGACATTTAAAAACGTAGACATAGGCATATGCTCCTTGGGACAGTTGTGCCTAAGCATAGCATCGGTGCCAAAGTCTGATTCGGGCTTGTGCTTTTCAGATTTCGTATTTTCACGCTGCCCTCGATGTCCGCGCTATGAGAGGTTTCCGGTTGGGTACAGTTAATGCGTTAACAAGGTGCAAGACGATGGGGCACAACATGGATTTTACGGTCGAGAATGCGGGCACCACGATTGCCTGTCGCGAGTTTGCCGAGCCGGGCGTGCCGTCGGATGCGCCTGCCTTGGTGTGCGTGCACGGCGCTTGCGTCGACGGCACATTTTTTGACGGGATCGCCCGCGAGCTCGCCTGCGGCTATCGCGTAATTGCCTACGACCGCCGCGGTTGCGGCGAGAGCGGCGATGCCGCGGACGGGCGCTACGACCTCGCCGCCCAGGCCGCCGACCTGCAGGCCGTTATCGAGCATGTCGGCGCCCCGGCAAATGTCCTCGCGCACAGCGCCGGTACGCTGGTGACCCTGGAGCTTCTCCGTACAAACCCGGCCATTGTCTCGCGCGCGATGCTGTACGAACCCGCCGTGACAAACGAGGGCGCTGGCCTGGGCACGGCCCCGGTTTTGCTCGAGATGATTGCTGCGGGAAAGGTCTCGAGGGCATTAAGAGCCTTCCTGAGTGCCATCGGTGATTCGGATCCTCAAGCTCCCAAGACAACCGAGGCGGAAGCCAAGCATGCCCTGCGCAACGGCCGCAGCTTTATGGCAAACGAATACGGGATCATTATGACCTGCGTTCCCGATTGGGATCGCGTCCGCGCATCGAAAACGGTGGCCGCCGTGTTTTTGGGCGAGCTCTCGATTGGCACGCCCCGCGAAGCGGGCACGAGAGCGTCGGCTGAGCTTTTGGGCTGTCCGCTCGTAACGGTCCCCGGCGCGCACAACGGGCTGCGCGATCGACCGGTAGCGGCTGCCCAGGCCGTCCGTGGCGTCCTAGGGTTCTAGCAGCCGCAATAATCAAAACGGGCTTTTCCCGTAAACATTTCGACCGTGTTAACAGATGCGCCCAGAACCTTACGGCTGCGGCTTCAGCCCTACCGTCTGCCAACTCATGAAAAAGAAACGGTATTCACGTGCGTACCTGCATCGACAAGGTGCTACCCTTGTAACATTTGGCACCCACTGCTACCAAGCAAAACTACTGAAAGGGCCTCCTATGCTCAATAATCACGAGGCCAATCTAACCGACGAGGAGGCTGCCGCCGAGGTCGCCCGTGTCGCGAAGACCTACCCCGTGGTGCGTTTGCTGTCTTTCGATCAGATTAAGGGCGATCCTAACTGCCTGCTCGCCGGCGAACGGTGTCCCTGTCTGCGCCAGTCAAGTCTTGAAGCCTTGGCGGCGGGTTCCGATGAGGTGTCGGAACGGCTGCTCAACGATGGCGTTGAGTACCGCGCTCGCCTGCGCTCTTTGATGGTTGAGGGCGAGCCTCACGTTCTGCTGATGGCGCGTCCGATTGATGAGCGGGAGGCCGCAGAAGAGGACCTTGTCTACACCGACGTGCTGACGAGCGTGCGCAATCGCCGATATTACGAGGAAAAGCTTCGTAGCGCCCGTATGCAGGCCGGCGTGGCCATGATCGACCTTGATGATTTTAGGGCCTTCAACGATACGTATGGCCGCCATGCCGGCGACCTTGCGCTTGGTGCCGTGGCGACGGCCATACGCAGCGGTGTTCGTTCGACTGACGAGCTTGTGCGTTTTGGCTGCGATAAGTTTGTGGCCGTCATGCCCAATATTCCCTCTGATGACTTTGCCCGTCGCCTGCGTCAAGTATCCGATGCCGTTCATTCCACGATTATTCCGGGGCATGAGCGCGTTAGCTTGACGGCATGCGTTGGTGGCGTTCGCATTAATGGCGAAACGGTCGATGAGGGTGTTAGCCAGGCTGTCCAATTATTGAGCCGCGCTAAGGCAAAAGCCGGTACAGTCGTGACCGATGCCGAATCCATCGAGGCCTTCCAAAGCGAAAAGCCTACGGTGCTTATTGTCGATGACTCCGAGATGAACCGAGCCATTCTCAACGAGATGCTCAAGGACGAGTATTGCATCCTCGAGGCCGATAACGGTCGCGCGGCGCTCGACATGGTCGACCGCTATGGCGATGAGTTGTCGCTCGTGCTGCTGGACATTGTCATGCCGGGCATGAACGGCTTTGAGGTGCTGGGCGATCTGTCGCGTCGATCGAATATTGACAATTTGCCCGTCATCATGATCTCGAGCGAAGATTCCGACGAAGTGGTGCTGCGTGCGTATGAGCTTGGTGCCTCGGACTATGTCAACCGCCCGTTTGACTCCCGTGTCGTGCGCCGCCGCGTAAGCAACACCATCCGCCTGTATGCCAAGCAACGCCGTCTGACGAGCCTGCTGTCTCAGCAGTACAATGAGCGCGTCAAGAATAGCCGCATGCTCATCGACATCATGGCCGGCGTCATGGAGCTTCGCAACGGCGAGAGCGGCAGGCACGTTACGAACATCGAGAAGCTGACCGAGCTGCTGCTTGGCTATCTGGTCCAGCGTAGCGGCACGATCTCCCTCGACAATGAGGAACGCTCCACGATCGCCCTGGCTTCGGCGCTGCAGGATATCGGCAAGATGTCGATTGACGATGCGATCCTCAACAAGCCCGGGCGCCTCACGCCCGAGGAATTCGAGATCATGAAGACGCATGCCACGATTGGCGCCAACATGCTGCTCGAGCTGGGCAGCCATCACGCCGGCAATGCGCTTTTGGAATATGCGTACCAGATTGCGCGTTGGCACCACGAGCGCTGGGACGGCAGGGGTTATCCCGACGGTCTTAAGGGCGACGATATCCCCATCGCCGCGCAGGTGGTTTCGGTGGCTGACGTGTACGATGCACTGACGAGTGCGCGTGTGTACAAGGACGCTATCCCGCACAAGGAGGCGATCCAGATGATCCTGGACGGTAAGTGCGGCACCTTTAACCCGCTGCTGCTCGATTGTCTGCTCGAGGTGCAAGACCAAATTGCCGAGACGTTGGCACGCCCCGCTGACGTCGTTGCGTTTCCCACGATTTAGTTTGACCAAAGGAGTTTTTAACCCATGATTTCCATGCGTGAGGCGTATGAGAAGATCGGCGCTAATTATGATGACGCGTGCGCTCGGCTGATGGGCGAGGAAATGCTTGCCCGCTTTGCCCTCAAGTTTTTGGATGACGAGAGCATGGACAAGCTGGAGGCTGCCATGGCGGCGGGAGATGCCGAGAGTGCGTTTATGGCAGTGCATACGCTCAAAGGCGTGAGCCAGAACCTGGGATTCGATAATCTGTACGAGCCGGCGGTCATGGTGACCGAGGCGCTGCGCGGCGCCGATGCCGTTGACGGCGCTCGCGAGGGAATGCATGCGCTGCAGCAGCAATATGCAGCTACGATGTCGGCCCTGCGCGAGGCGGCCGAGTAAGAGGCTGTGAGCCTTGATGACTATGAGAGTGGATAATCTCCCGTTTTAGGCCCGGTGGCGGCCTAAAAGTGGGAGATTATCCACTCTCGTTCGGTAAGTGTCCGAAAATCCACGCTCACCGCTCCGGGTTGGTAAATGGCCCATGCGCACTGGCGGGGCTTTCCGCATGCAATCCATATCGTTGTTCGATAAACTGTTCGAATAACGATAGAGCCGATGAGGGTGAGTGTATGTCCAACAGCGTTCAGCGTATGGCCAAGGCGGGCGAAAATATCAGGAAGCTTGGTTTTTGCATGGCAGCCGTTTTTGCAGGGATGCTCGTTGCTTTTGCCGCGTTGGTTGTTTACGTGATCTGGTATGCGGTTGCAAACGTTGTTTCTGTCGATTCTTTCGGTGTCGTGACGCTTCTCGATGGCGGGAGCATCGTTATCCCAAGCGGGCTGTGCCTGGCACTCGTCGTGGGTGTTTCGCTTGTCGCTTTGTGCGGAATCAGCCATAACATCTCTCGGGGCGTCTCGCCCTTTACCAAGGCGCATGTGCGGCTTATCCGTGTTCTTGCACTTGCCTTTGCTGTTAACGCCGTGGTTTCGTTTGTTGGTGCCTATGAATCGGTCAATCTCACCATTGGCGGACTGGAGCTTTACATCGTGCCTCATTCCTTCGTTATTGAGATTTGCCAAGGCGCTACCTTTGATGCGGGGTCGTTTATCGGTGCAGTTGTCTGTCTGTTTATCTCGGCGATCTGGAGTTATGCCTCGCTGCTCCAAGAGCAGTCTGACGAGCTTGTGTAGGAGGAAACATGAGCTATCTCATCATCGAGCTTGAGACGCAGCTGCTTAAGACCGGAAAGACCAGCGCTGATCTGATTCGGGCGACGGGGCATACTCCGGCTAATATTTCAAAGCTTAGAAACGGAAAGATAAAAGCTATTCGCCTAAAGACGCTTCTCGATATCTGTGATGAGCTTGATTGTCAACCGGGAGATATTATTCAGCGCGTGAGCGAGAAAGAGCTTGAGGAGCTTATTGTCGAGCGCGCGAAAAATGTCGTGAGACAGATGCAGGATGGCGGAGGCAACGAGGCGTCGCTTCCGACATCAGTCTTTGCTGTCGATTTGAGTGACGAGTAGCTTAAGGCGAACAACTAAAACGAAATATCAGCGTGAAGGGACCCGTGTCTAACACGGGTTCCTTCTTTTAGATTATCTTAACAAATATGAGTTATCGAAAAACAATAACAACTATGGAAAACGATAAAGGAAAGAAGGAACGATATGAGCGGTTTTGCTATCAAGCGGAACGGGAGGCCAATGAACGCATCGGCGATAAAGCTATCAAAAGTTTCAAAACGCTACGGGAAACGGCACGTTTTGCATGACGTTTCCTTCGAGGTGCATCAGTCTGAGCTCTGTGCCCTTGTCGGTGCAAACGGGGCGGGTAAAAGCACGCTTATTAAAATAGTGCTGGGCCTCTGTGAGCCATCGTCGGGGAGCGTGGAGCTCTTTGGAGGCAAATCAAAAAAAGAGCTGAGCCTGATGCGGACGCGTGTCGGCTATGTGCCAGATTCCTGCGGAGCATACCAATCTCTCAGTGCGGCTGAGAATCTTCGGATCCGATGTGCGGAATGGGGGCTCGATGAGAAACGTGAGGTTCCTCGCGTCTTGGGCCTGGTCGGGCTGGACGTCGATGAGAAAAAGAGCGTGAGCAGTTTTTCTCTGGGAATGAAACGGCGACTGGATATAGCTACGGCTTTATTGGGCGACACCGACGTACTAATTTTCGATGAGCCGGCAAATGGATTGGATCCGTTGGGCATCGAGAGTATATGGGCCCTTATCGGTCGATTGAATCGGGAGCAGGGCAAAACCATGCTTATCTCTAGCCACGACTTGGATGAGCTGGCATCGGTTGCAACAAGCTGCCTGTTTCTTCATGACGGTGAACTGCTAAAAAAGGAATCGATGGACGTCATAAGGGATGAGGCGCCATCCCTAAAAGAGTATTACAGGCGCTTGATGAAGGCGGTCTCGCTATGAAGCGGGCGATCCATCCCATAAAGGCAGATATGATGCGTTTGCACAGGATATTTCCGGCGAAGTTTGGTCTTGCGCTTATGTTGGCGTTCGGCCTTCTCTTCGGCATCTTTCTAAAAAACGGAACAACGTTGCTCGTCTTTGGCTATGGCGTTTGTGGGGAGGATATTGGTTTCCTCTGGAATGCAATCGATCCTTCTGCGCCTGATGAGTCCCTTGCGCGCAGCGCTTTTGCCGGTACATCCCTGTTCGTTCCACTCATCGTTTGTTTGGTGATTTTACAGGAGCATGGCTATAAAGAGGGGCACCGAATTTCTTCGGCAAGAGGTCTCAACCGCTTTTATGGGGCTCTAGCCCATGCATTTTCGTCTGCTTTAATAATTGGCGCAGCGTATAGCGCGCTTTGCCTTCTTCTTTTTGCAATAGCCATAATACGTGGAGGGCAAAACTATGCGCATAGCATGCTGGCTGCATTTTTGCCCGCAATGATGATTAACGCCGTATTGGTGATATCGGTTGCGTTGGAGACGGTGACCATCTATCGGATTACAAGCAGCGCCGTATTGAGCGGGGCTGTGGTAATAATCGGATTTGTCATGAGCTTGACGCTCTACGGAACTTACCTTCAGACGCCCATACCGTCCTTGCGATGGATCTTCTTTCTTCCGGGGCCGTATCTTGGAGTCGGATGTGCTCTTGGGTATAGCGATATGGGCCAGCTGACGCTTCTGGGATATGGCGTGGCGGCCAGCTGTCTATCAGTTTTGGTTTACGCTCACGTGAGCTTTCATGCTGGGGGTGTGCCCAATGGCTCATCAGATTAAAAGATTCCTCCATTCAGAATGGAAGCGTGTGATCAAATGGACGTACGCCTTAATCCTGGTAATTTATGCGTGCATGGTGGTATTGCAGCTTAATTCTTTCCCGATGTGGTTCTGTAGCCTCCGTGAGAACAGTTTCTTGGGCTTTTTCCCAGACCCGACGCTTCCGCTATCGGCGGAGGATGTCGTTCTATTTGGTAATGCAGAGGTTTTTCGCGGTCTGCTGTTCAACGTAGCCCCGTTGGCTCATGCATTGTTCTTTCCATTCATCGCGGCTTGCATTGCGCCGCGCTTTGTCAGTTCGGGCTTTGTCGAGGAACCGTGGGGGTTGTCGGAGGCTCGGGGAGGGAAGCGTGTGTGCGCTATCGTTGCGCGAGCGATGCTGTCTTCTTTCGCCCTTTTGGGCGCGTTTATCCTGACGAGTGTCGTTTTGTACTGTCTTAACTGCGCGATCGTTTTGGATGCTCAGCAGTATTTCAACCTGCATGTATTTTGCTATCGACTTGTTCTTGCTGCCGCCGCCTGCCTTGCATACGTGGTTTCTTGCGTAATCGTTGTTTCCTATTTTGGGTCCGGCTTCGGTCCGATTGGCATGCTGTTGCTTGTCAACGTTGTAGCGATCTACATACAGATCGGGGCCAATTCCATGCTTCCGCTTCCAGCCTCGATGCTCATGTGGATTTGCGGCGTGACCCCGTTGGGTGTTCCTATAGTTTTGTCAACTGGGAAATGCTCTCCGTGCGA
>NZ_QSCW01000013.1:0-55309 GCF_003463445.1 Collinsella sp. OF02-10 | reverse complement strand
CTCGCCATCGAAATTTATCGATGGCCTATTTCAGACTGTAATGGGCGCGCTTGGCAATAGCGTGCTCGTTGCCTTTTGCGCTGGCAGGTGCGCCACATGAGAATTTGTGCCCCAGGATCCGGATATCTTCCCGTAACATGGTGTTATAGAAGCACCCCTTACGACAAGGAGGCTCACATGCGAACGCAAATCCATGACAACCCAATCGACCACGGCCGCGCGTGCTCGCTCTCCCACGGAACATGGCGCCGCGTGGGCGCAAAACTCGCCTGCGCGGGGGCCTGCGCGCTCATGGCCGGCCAGCTGCTGCTGCCGAGCGTGGCGCTCGCCGCCGACTGGGTCAACGTGGGCGGCACGCAGTACGACGCGGGCACCGCTGCCGGCGACGAGGCAGGAACCTGGTCCTGGGACGGCGCCGACGACATGAAGCTTAACGGCTACGACGGCGGCTCCATCGGCGCCAAGGGCAACCTCACCATCGGCGTGACGGGCACCAACACCGTCACGGCCGACGCCGGGCAGAGCGCCATCGCTGTTAAGAACGGTAACCTTGCCATTACCGGCGACGGCACCCTGAATGCGACGGCCCAGAACGATGTGATTACGGCGATAGGCGACGGCAGGACCGGCGGCGATGTGACCATCAGCGGCGTCAGCGTCAACGCGACGGCTTCGGGTGCAGCGGAAAATGTGGCGGGCATTCGCGCGACGGCCGGCAGCGTGACAATCGATAAGGGCGCTGATGTCAAAATCGAGGCGAAATCGGCTGAAGGATCTTGGCGTCCAATGGAGGTCATCTGCGGTATCCATGCTGATAACATTCCAAACAGACACGCTGCCCAGGAAGGCGAGCAGGAAGAGTCGGATTCCGCTTATGAGCACGGCGGCGATGTCACCGTCGATGGCGCCAGTCTGTCGATTAAGACTGGCGATGCCTCGTGGGCTTCCATGTGCATCAATACGTTTGGTATCAAGAAGAATACCCTCATGAAAATCGTCAACGGAGCCGATGTCACGCTTTCGGCTGGTAGTGCGGCTTCGCTCTCGGCTGGTATCAGCGCGCGCTCGCAAGACGGTGCGGTGTGGATGCTTGTCGAGAAGTCGAACCTCACGTCTCGAAGCCTGTCTGCCGCAAGCGGCATCGACGCCGATCGCAATCAAAGTTTTGGAATCATGGCAGAGGCAAATACCAGGTTTGAAACGCCTCGTATCCAGATTTTCAAATCGAAGATTGAGGCTTCGGGCGCGACTGCGGGGATTTATGCGATCAACCGCAACGTCGTGAATACGACCATGTACCATGCCGCGATGATCGATTTACGAGGGAACGCGACGATTACGATTCCGATGGACGGCGCCGTGCGCGATGTGAAAAAGGATGTCGATACGGGGCAATGGCCTAGTTCCCAGAGCGGGCAGGTCATCGGTGTTGCCGGTTCGTCTACGATTTCGGATATCGTCGGTTCTGCCGAGGTCGCCCATGATGTGGTGATTGATTTTGGAGACGGGCAGGAGCCGGACCCAACGCCGGACCCCGAGCCGGCTCCGGAGCCCGATCCCATGCCCAATCCCGAGCAGAAGCCTGACCTCAAGCCCGTAGACAAGGATGCAAAGACCACCAAGACCGTTACGACCAAAACTGCAGCTGGGGCCAAAAACGCTTCCGGCGCCCTGGCCGCCACGGGCGATAGCGCCGCGATGGCGGCGGCAGCCCTCGGCATCGCCGGTGCGTCCGTCATCGGCGCCGGTTTCGTTGCGTCCAAGCGCCGCAACCGCTAGCGTAATCTTTCATAGCCATTTTCAGCCGCCGCGCGGGCATAAATGCTCTTGCGGCGGCTCTTTGTATTTCCGCAGGTAGATGCCTAGGTTCGCATCTACGAACCTAGGCGTACGGAGTCATTTGACACATCTTGGTTGTACAGGACCACCACAAAGGGGACAGGCACCTTTGTGGTGGTATGCCCCTACGACCAAGGAGGCCGTTATGTGCGGAAGCCACTTTGGAAAGCAAACCCAGCGCGAGCGTACCTGCTCGCTGGTTCACGGTACCTGGCGTTGTGTGGGTGCCAAAATAGCTTGCGCCGGCGCGTGCGCGCTTATGGTCGGTCAGCTGCTGCTGCCGAGCGTGGCGCTGGCGACGGAATGCGCCGATCCCGCCGCTGGGACGGATGAGGTTGCCGCAGCTCCGGTGACGCCGACGGTTGCGGGGGATACGGCTGCAACGACCGCACCAGCTGCTTCGACCGCGCCTGCAACCGATGCTGCTCCGGCGGCGCAAGCCACCGTTGAGCCTCAGCAGACGGCCCCGACTGGCGCCACCGATGAATCCAACGATGCGGCACCCGCTGAACAAAATACTCCCAGCGACAACGCCGCCACGCCGGCGAATGACGCCATCATGCCCTGCGGTGTGACCGATGTTGTTGGCGGCAGCGGCGTTAGGGTCAATATTACGGTGCGGAACAATTACACCGACATCAAGAAAGAAGAAACGATTGAGTATGTGGAGGGGATTGCCCTTGTAGATGGAGACCAGTCTGCTCTCGATGGTAGCGCTTTGACTTTTATCGGCCTGGGGGACTTGATCGTCCATGCGGCGTATGACAGTGCGAGCAATAAAACAACGCTTACCCTGGATATCAGCAAGATTCAGAGACAGAAGGAGGAGCAGAAGTACTTTACGGAGTACAAGGAGAATAAGTCCAAGATGACGACCACCTATGATGGATCCAAGCTTACGTATACGGGTACAGAGCCCGGGAATATCATCATCGGTGATCCGGACGACGCCTTTAAAGGAGACACCGAGGCGACCGGGAAACCCACTATTAACGAGATTCGGGATGACTACTACACCCGCACCCATGTCTACGAGAGGGCGTGCCTTGTTATCCCGGCAGCGGAATCAGAATCGGAATCCATCTCCTTTGCCAATGTTCAGAATACGAACTTCAATTGGCAGCTGGATACTGGTCCGCAGGCGACGGCAGGTGTCCCTAACTACGATGCAGATAAATACGAAATCGCTTATGAATGCTGGCAGGAATTTGAAAACAACGAACCCGTTGCTGCCTGGTATTCCGATAACGGCTCACATGGTTCCCTGCCGACTATTACAAAGTTTAAAAGCGGGAAAGAGTACGTGTATTCTCTTATGCTGAAGCCAAAAGACGGATATTCCTTCAGCGATGAAACCGTTGTTACCGTAAACGGGGAAACCGTAAAGTCGAGTCTAAGCGGAGAATTCCTGTATGTCCCTGCTATTAAAACAGTTACGACGCCTGCTTCGTCGGAAAACGAAGCTCTTGAGAATCTAAACGTCAACGATGTGAAAATCGACTACGCGCCCGGCGAGGCGCCGCGTGCGACCGCGACGATTCCTGCCGCCGATGCCGATAAGTATGAGATCGCCTATGAGTGCTGGGAAGAGATGGATGGCAGCGACCCTGCGGAGCTCAAGCCCGTTGCCTTCTGGTATTCCGACCCCGCAAAGTACACGCCGGGCATGAAGAAGATTGACCACTTCGAGGAGGGCAAGTTCTACATGTACTCCGTTGAGCTGAGGCTCAAGGGCGACAATACCGTGGGCAATGACTGCATGATGTACGTCAACGGCCATTGGGCGCACCACATCAAGACCGTCGACGGCGTCTTCGCACCAAACGCCGACAATATGCTGTGCGAGCAGCCGATCGACGAATGGCGGGCCATCGACGTTGTCGAGATCAACGGCGCCACGACCACCTTCAAGGCAGGCGATAAGCCGATCTTTACGGCGAATGTTCCGACGGGTTCCAACTCCCTTCCTCAGTGTGAGTTCTGGACGGGCAGCGATGGCAGCGAAGTGAACTCTCAGAAGTTCTGGGATCAGAACATCACGAATCACATCGACGTCTTTAAGCCCGGCGTGACCTATCGCTACGGTATCTACCTCAAGTCCGCGCGCGGCTTCTACTTCACGTCCGACACCAAGCTGGTGATCAACGGCCAGGAGTGCGGCTACCAGGTCGCGGATAGCGTATCCGATGAGGACAGCAGTTGGATCTACACCCTGTGGCTCAACACCGATTTGACCTTTACGCCCGAGGCCACGCCGACTCCCGATCCGCAGCCTACGCCGGATCCCAAGCCAACGCCGCAGCCTGGGGTGAAGCCTGAGACCGAGCCCGAGGTGAAGCCCGAGACCAAGCCCGCGGCCAAGCCGGCCACGACAACCGCCACGACCAAGACGGTTGAGAAAACCACGCACGCCAAGAAGGGCGATGCTGTCCTGGCTACCACGGGGGATACCACCGCGATGACGGTCGCCGCCCTAGGCATCGCCGGCGCAACCGTAGCCGCCGCCGGCCTCGCCGCGACCAAGTGCCGCAAGCGTTAGAGCTGGGTGACGGCTCTCGTTCTCGGCCTCAGCAAAATCTCAATCTGTAACACCAAACTGCCCAAAACGGCTCTAGATGTTACAGATTGAGATGAACTGCTCGGCTGCCAACCTAACGTCTCGATCTGTAACACGTAGCGAGGAATTTGGCCTCTAGCTGTTACAGATTGAGACTAACTGGCCGGCCAAGTCCAGAACCGCCACAAAGGTGCCTGTCCCCTTTGTGGCGGTTTGCGCAGGTAGAACGGTAGGTTCGTATATATGAACCTACCGTTCGCTTTGTTTTTGGACAACGATTACGCTGGATGACTTTTGGTTTGCAGGAAAGGAACGACCATGAGGTGGACTACTGTTCGAGCGCTTTGCCGCCGCCTGACCATTGCCGCGGTGACCCTCACCATGGTGACGGGCTCGTTGCCCGCGGGCGCGTTTGCCGAGACCCTCACCACCGACGGCACTTTTGTGCAGACGGATAACGGCCAAGCAGCCAACGCTGCTCCCGCCGATTCGGCTGACGCCCAAATGTCAGACTCTGCTTCCGCCGACCCCGCGCCCGATGCCGGCGCTGCCGACCCCACAGCGCTCGATGCCGGTGACGCCCCTGCGCCCCCGGACTCCGAGATTGCATCGGCGGCGGGCCTGACGGGCGCCGGACAGACCGAGAGCACACCTGCGGGTACGCTTGCCACCGATCTTGTCGAGGGCAAGGAGCTCGCCGAGCAGCAAAAGCAAGAGGAGGCTTCCGGCACCGAGGCGACCTGGAACGAGGAACTTGAACTCTGGGCAACCTCGAAGGGCGCCACGGGCGTAAAGGACGAATACGACGATGGCTACGTGGCCGACGAGCAGACCCCCGCGCAGTACTACTTCTCGATTGATAGCCTCACCAACGAAATTTCTATCGAGTATGGCGACGCGGGCATTACCACGTTGGAGGTGCCCTCGACCATCGACGACAAAAATGTCGTAAGCCTTACGGGTATGGGAAGCGCTGCGCTCACATCGATCACCTTCGCCCCTAATTCGCATGTCCGCTCGGTTGGAGGCTTGGGCGGCAGCAGCATCAAAGAAATCGCACTGCCCGATTCGGTCGAGGAGCTCAAGAGCTATGCATTCTACAAAAGCAAGACGCTCCAAACGGTAACCTGGCCCAACAACGCGGCCTTTACCACGATTCCCGAGCAGGCCTTTAAGGAATGTGAACAACTTGACGACAATGTGGTGGCAACGCTGCCGCCTTCGGTCAAAACTATCGACTATCTTGCATTCGCCTATTGCGGCGTGCCACAGTTCTATGTCTCGGACACAACGGTACTCACCTTTACGCAGATCGATGTGCCGGGCACGGTGGAGCGGATTGAGCAACTTGCCTTTGACGGGTGCTCCTTTGTGTCGTCGGTGACGATTGGCGATGGTGTCAAATCTATCGGGGCGCTCGCGTTCGCCTCTCTTGATCCTGCGATTGCCGGCAAAGAGATTGTGCTACCCAAAAGCGTGGAAATGATAGAGTGGGGAGCTTTTGAGAACACGAGATACGGAAACGAGACGAACCATAATGCCGTTGTCCTGCGCGTGATGAACCCCGATCTTCAGTTTGGTGAGGCGGGATATCCGGGCGACTATAATGAGCGCGTGACAATCGATGGCGTAACGTATGCGATTCCCTTTAGTGAAGGCCAGATCATCTATGCCTATGCGACCGATTCGGCTGGCAACCCCTCGATGGTCAAAAAGCTTGCCGATGCCGTGGCCGATCGCAAGGACTCCGTCGATTCCTCGAAGCCTGCTTACACGTTTGAGTGGATGGGCGAGGCGGCCCAGGTGACGGGCAAACTTCCCCAGAGCGCGACGGCTACACTCGTGCAGGCGGGGCAGTCCACGCCGCTGGCGGTTGGCGATGACGGCAGCTTTGCAGCGGACGCTCTCTCCAAGACAGCAGTCACCCTGCGCATTTCGCTCAGCGGTTACTATGACATGGTGCTGGCGCGCCCGGGCGACCAGATGACGGGCACGTGGAATATCGGAGAGATTAAGGCGGAGGACTTTACCAAGATTCCGACTTCGCGCGCGATTGAACTCAATGTGGCCTATCTCGAACCGGTCGCAGGCCAGGATAAGACCGAACGCATTGAGCTCGATAGTCTCGATAACATCGATCTGACGGTGAAGAGCGGCGGCAAGACGCTCAAACCTGCCAAGGGCGACAAGGAAAACGACTACCGTATCCAGGGTACAGCGCTCGTGGTGTCGCAGGCCATTGCCGACGCGGACCAGGATCTGGAGATAACGCTCGTGCCCAAAGACAGCCTCAAGCTGGGTGGGGCGACGGCGACGGTGAAGCCTTCGGCCGGCAAGGTCGATATCGACTTGAAGCCTTGGGGTACGGCGACGGTCACGACCAAGGGCGACTACCAGGGAGCCAACCGCGTGCTGGTGTTTCGTACGTCCGACGGCAAGTTAGTCGCCGACGGCGTCACCTATCTGATGGGTTACGAAGACGATGGCACCACGCCTATCATGAAGGCCGAGACGCCGCGCCTTAAGGCCGGTTCGTACACCATCGTCGCCTTTAACAAGACGAGCTACGACATTCAAGCGACGAGCTATTCCACGTTTAGCCGGCTAGGGCTGACCGTGGGTAAGCATATCGCGCAAAAGCAGGTGAAGATTGAGGACGGCAAACAGCTCGACGTGACGCTCGACGTGCCGACGTTTGACGTGGAGGCCTATCGTGCCGAGCGCGGGCTGACGGCGGGCTCGGTTATTGCTGATTCGTCCGCGGTCGTTGGCGTGGAGACCGAGCTGCGCATTCATTACGAGCTCAAGGACAGCCAGGCTGCCAAGATTGAGATTCCGCTGGCCAAGGATGCCGTCGAGGATGTGTCCGCAGGCTCTCGCGATCCTGGTGATAGCTCCCGTACATGGTGGACTGACGCGACGTGGGAGGGCGACAACCTCGTTCTCGATATGAAGAAGGGCATGGGCGCCGATGTGTTTGTGCGCTTTAAGCCTAAGGCCGCGGGCATCTATGCCGTTTCGCCGCTTATTACGCTGGGCGAGGTGACATTGCCGCTGGGAAGCACCACGCTCGAGGTTAGCGGATCGCGCATCGAGGTCGACAACACCGACGTTCACAGCCTGCTGGGCAATGTGGCCTACGTTTATGCGGCGCCCGGCAAAAGCGTGCAGCTTACCGTGGGCGCGGGCGCCTCGGCCGCAAAGTACACTGGCAAGACCAATAAACTCGGCCGTGCCAAGATTGAATACGACCTGCCGCAGGATACGCTTGCCGCCGAGCGCGTGACGCTCGAGGCGCGCGTGGGCTCGACCGATGTTGCCGCCGCTGCCGCAGAGGTGACGGCTCGCAATTATGTGCGCTATGTTCCGGGCGCTTCGGTCTGGAACTTTGATGTGACGTATCGTGGCGGTACGCAAAGCCTGGTCAAGGACGGCAAGGACACCGGCAAGAGTCTGTGGACCTTCCATCATCTGCCGCAAAAGAAGAACGCCTACTGGACGTTCGATATCACGCTCGAGGTGGGAAACGAAGAGGCCGCCGACACGCTCGACCTGTACGTGGACTGCGTGGATGGCAAGACGGTGACGATTCCTCTGACTCAAAAGTCGCGCGAGGGCACCCATGTGCGCTATGTAGCGGAGTATGTGGACGAGGGTTACCTTAAGCTGCTCGACGAGTTTAACAAGGCGAATGACTCGACCTATGTGAACTGCGGCAACTTTGAGCAGATCTTTATGCCGCAGACCTACCGCATCTCCAATGCTCAGCTTATGACCATGCTGAGTTTTGACGCCAACGCTTCGGCCAAAAAGCATTCCGCCGCGGCCGAGGAGCGCCAGCAGGAGTTCTCGAATGCCGTGCAGCAGTGGCACGAGTATATGATGGATAACTCGTTTAATGATGTCGACCAGGCGTTTAACGACGCGATTGATCAGATGGTCGCCGATGCGTTTGCCGAGGAAGAGAAGGGCGGTAAAGAGGACGAAGCCCAAGGTGGAGCTGCCCGCAAGGCTCGTCGCGCCCCCGCCGTCAGCGACGGCGAGGGTGATGATGCTGGCAACGACGAGGCCGCGCAGTTTGCCGCCGAGCTTAAGGCTGCGGTTGGGGGCTCGTCGGCGCTGCTGACCAAGCAGGGCGACAGCTATGGCGTCAACGTGGACAAGATGATCTTTGAGGACGCGTATGGCACCGGCGAGGATTGGTACCAGGAGCTCGCGTCGGCTCAGGGTGCAAATGCGGCGGACGCGGCGGCCATCAAGGAACTTGTCGACCATGCGTCGCGAGCGGAGTTTATTGCCCAGCAGGCCGAGGATCTGGTGGGTCAGTCGATGGGTATCGGTCGGCTCAACCAATACGGAAGCTGGAATGACGCAAGCGCTGCGGCGCTCAACAAGTGTGCGGGCATTAAGGCCAGCGAGTACAACGGCCAGTCGACGAGCGGGTTTAACGATTTGGGCCAGGCGCTCGGCAGCTCGCTGAGCTACAAGGCGGCTGACGACGATACCGTCAAGGGCTTTAAGGTCGCCGCGCCCGATGGCGAGCAGACGGCCTATATAGAGTCGGAGTTTATCGAGAGCTCCAATAACAACAAGAACCAGGCGCTTCTGTTTAACTCGATCGCCATGCAGTGCGACATTCTGGACAACCTGTACGACAACTGGAATGTGGTCCATAGCCTCAATAACTCTACGATTCGTGGCTGGCTTATGGCTTGGAAGCGCAACGGCGACGTGAGCGCCCATATGAAGCTCATCCGCACGATCCGTTCGCTCAAGAGCTATAAGATCGAGTGCGAGATGTTCGGCCAGGTCTTTAAGACCGATGCGTGGAAGGCAGCCGGACAGGCGTTTCCCGCGGCAGCTCAGGGTATCGGCATCTTTACCGGCATTTACGGCGTGAACGATGCCAGCAAGAACTGGGAGAACGTGAACGTCCGCATGCAGAAGGTGAAGGGCGAGCGCGAGGGCTATGAGCTTCAGCATACGCGCTTGCTTGCCAAGCCCGAGAAGACCGAGGATGACTGGAAGTGCATTTACGCGCTGCGCGACGCCATGGAGAAGGCGCGTGCGTTTGAGGATCTGCTGTATCGCCAGCTCTGCCACGACAGCACCGATGTGGCAGTGGGCTCCATTATGACAATCGCCGGCGTGCTGACGGCCGGTTCGGCGGGTACCGTGGTGGGCGCTGCCTATGACGCGGCTTCGACCAGCGTAGGTTCGGAGCGCGCGATTAAGCTGACCAATGCCGAATGCGCCTACGATGTTGCTTGCGAGCAGGTGGAGCGCGCATGCCAGAATCGTATTACGGTCAACTGGGGCGAGCTGACCGATGCCGAGGTCTATAACGCCAACAAGGACGGCTTGATCTCGGACGAGAAGATGCAGTCGATCTTCGAGGCACGTTATCGCAATGTGGCCGCCAAGGCCGCACCCGATCCTGCGGGCGTGGTGTACGAGGGCCTGCTGTCCAATACGGTCGAGGGCGCAACGGTCGAGCTGTGGAGCGCCGACGATGCGGCCGGTACAAATGCCGTGCGTTGGGATGCCGAGGAGTATGAGCAGGACAATCCGCTTGCGACGGGTGCGGACGGTGCTTACAACTGGAATACGCCGACCGGCTGGTATCAGGTGCGCGTGACCAAGGACGGGTATGAGGAGGCGCACTCCGCCTGGCTGCGCGTGCCGCCGATTCAGACTGAGGTGAACATTGGCTTGGTGTCGACGGCGGTGCCCGAGGTGGCTTCGGCCCATGCCTATACCGATTGCATCGAGGTTGAGTTTGCGCAGTATATGGATGCGAGCGACGATGCCCTGGTCGCATTGTGCGCGCAGGGCTTGGGCGACGTGACGTATACGTGGCTCGACAAGCAGGACGATCCCAATGGCAAGCCGCTGTCGCGCGTGCTGCGTATTCGCTATGCCGATGCGCGTGAGGCGGGCTCGACGGTGGCGTTTGAGCTCGACGGTGCTCGCAACTACGCCGGCACGGCCATGGCGCGCTGGGCAAGTGGTGAGCTTGTCGTGGGCGTTCGTGCCGACAAGCTCAAGCTCAACGTGGAGCAGGCCGTGACCATGCTTGAGGGCAGTGACTTTGAGCTGGTGGCGCATGTGACCGATAAGGCGGGCAAGCCGTTTGCGGGCGCCAAGGTTAGTGTTGGGCTGGAGTCCTCGGCTATCTGCTCTGTCGATGCCACCCAGGCCGTGACGGGCGAGGACGGCGCGGCGACGTTTGTGCTGCATGGTGCTTTGCCCGGTTTGACGACGTTGACGGCGACGGTGGACGGCACGGCGCTGTCCAAGCAGGTCGACGTTCGCGTGTCTGCCGAGGCAGTGCGACCGGCGCGACCGGTGGCGACGATTGGTGCGACGACGTTTGGTGCATGGTCGCCCAAGGAGAATTACATTACGGTGCCCAAGGGTACGAAGCTGGAGCTTTCGGCCGAGGATGGCGCGACGATTTGGTACACCACCAACGACACCTGCCCCTGCCGCGACGAAGGCCGCGTAAAGTACACCGAGCCTATTGCGCTCGATAGCAATATGTACGTGCGCATTGCGGCACAGCGCCCTGGCATGTCGTACAGCGAGTATTCCGAGCGTCTGAACATTACGATTACGGTGACCGATGAGGCGGTGCCTGAGCCCAAGCCGGAGCCCGGGCCGGAGCCGGAACCCAAGCCGACGCCTGGCGGCGGCGAGCAGGGTGGCGGTGCGGATGGCTCTGGTGGCGCCGGGGCTCCTGCGGGTGGTTCGACTTCGACGACGACCACAGTGACGACGGACAAGTCCAAGGGTAAGGGCGAGAACGGCAAGAAGTCCGGCGGCACGGAGCTCGCCAGCACGGGTGACTCCGCCGCGATGACGGTCGCTGCCCTGGGCATCGCCGGCGCAACCGTCGCCGCGGCCGGTGTCGCCGCAACCAAGCGTCGCAAGCGCTAGGTCTTGGTGGCGGCTCTCGTTCTCGGCTTTTACAAAATCTCAATCTGTAACACCAAGCCAGATATTTGGACCTAGGTGTTACAGATTGAGATGAACTGTTCGGTCGCCAACCTAACGTCTCGATCTGTAACACGTAGCGAGGAATTTGGCCTCTAGCTGTTACAGATCGAGACAAAGCGGGGGCGGCTGGCGCAATATCTCGATCTGTAACAACTACGAGGCTCAACAGGGTCTGGCTGTTACAGATTGAGACAAACGTCGGAATTGGTTCGCCGGCCAAGTCCCCGACCACCACAAAGGTGCCTGTCCCCTTTGTGGTGGTTGAGGCGGCCGGCATAGAAAAAAGTCCCCGCCGGGCGTGTGCTCGACGGGGACTTTGCCGTTTGATGGCTAGCGCTGCGGGTGATTACTCGCCCAGCAGGCTCTTGGTGATGGAAGCGGCGGCCTTCTTGCCGGCGCCCATCGCCAGAATGACCGTAGCGGCACCGGTGACGATGTCGCCGCCAGCCCAGATGCGGGGATCGGTGGTCTGGCCGGTCTCCTCGTCGGCAACGATGTAGCCCCACTTGTTGAGCTCCATCTTGCCGCCGATCTTCTTTGCGAAGGGGTTGGCGTTGGTGCCGATAGCCGAGATCGCGACGTCGCAGGGGATCTCCTCGATGGCGCCCTCGATGGGCACCGGGCGGCGACGGCCGGACTCGTCAGGCTCGCCGAGCTCCATCTTCTGGACCTTGACGGCGCACACGGAGCCGTCCTCGCCAGCGACAAACTCGAGCGGGGAAACGAGCGGCAGAACCTCGACGCCCTCGGCCTTAGCATGGTGCAGCTCGGCGCGACGGCAGGGCATCTCGTCCTCGGTACGACGGTAGGCGATGATGGCGTGCTCGGCGCCCAGACGCTTGGCGGTACGGACGGCGTCCATAGCCACGTTGCCGCCACCAAAGACAACGACGTTCTTGCCGTGCTTGGTGGGGGTGTCGTACTCGGGGAACTTGTTGGCCTTCATCAGGTTCACGCGGGTGAGGTACTCGTTGGCGAAGAAGACGTTGGGCAGGTTCTCGCCGGGAACGTTGAGGAACTTGGGCAGGCCAGCGCCGGTCGCCACGTAGATGGCGTCGAAGCCCTGCTCGAACAGCTCCTCGGCCGTGGCCATATTGCCCACGACGGAGTTGTACTCAAACTTGACGCCCATGTCCTCCAGGCCGTCAATCTCGCGCTTGACGACTGCCTTGGGCAGACGGAACTCGGGGATGCCGTAGACCAGCACGCCGCCGCCGGTGAAGAATGCCTCGAAGACGGTAACGTCAAAGCCGTTGCGGGCGAGCTCGCCGGCGCAGGTGATGCCGGACGGGCCGGAGCCGACGACAGCGACCTTCTTGCCGTTCTTGGGGGCCATCTTGGGCGTGGAGGCGAGCTCGGGGCGATCACCCAGGAAGCGCTCGAGCTGGCCGATGGCCACGGGCTCGGACTTCTTACCACGGATGCACTTGCCCTCGCACTGGTTCTCCTGCGGGCAGACGCGGCCGCAGATGGCGGGAAGCATAGAGTCCTCGCGGATGGTATCGAGGGCGCCGCCGAAGTCCTTCTCGCGGATCTGCTCGATAAAGCGGGGAATGTTGATGTTGACGGGGCAGCCCTCAACACAGAACGGCTTCTTGCAGTTGAGGCAGCGCTCGGCCTCGGCCAGCGCCATCTCTTCGGTGAAGCCCTTGTCGACGGGGCGGAAGTCGCAGGCGCGCTCGGCAGCCGGCTCCTCGTTATCGGGGGTGCGGGGCGACTTCATATCGGCAACGAAACGACCGTTAACTAGTGGCATGCGCAGCTCTTTTCCTCATAGGCCTTGAGGGACTCGCCCTCTTCGGAACGGTAAGCGGCCTGGCGGGCACGAAGGTCATCCCAGTCGACCAGGGTGGCATCGAAGTCGGGGCCGTCGACGCAAGCGAACTTGGTCACGCCGCCCACCTCGACGCGGCAGCAGCCGCACATGCCGGTGCCGTCAACCATGATGGGGTTGAGGGACGCGGTGATGGGGGTGTCGTACTTCTGGGCGGTGAGGGTCGAGAACTTCATCATCGGAACGGGGCCGACGCAGAAGACCTGGCTCACGGCCTTGTCCTGCAGCAGGCGCTCCAGCGGAGCGGTGACAACGCCCTGCTCGCCGTAGGAACCGTCATCGGTGGTGATGTGGATGTGGTCCTCGTCGAGGAGCTCGCGGAACTGGTCCTCCATGAGCAGGAGGTCCTTGGTGCGGGCGCCCATGATGGCGTGCACCTCGTGACCGGTCTCGACCAGGTGCTTGGCGACCGGGAAGGCAATTGCCAGGCCGACGCCGCCGCCAATGACGGCGCAGGGGCCCTCGGCCATCTCGGTGGGAACGCCCAGCGGGCCCACGACGTCGCGCAGCGACTCGCCGGCCTCGTAGGTGGACAGCATCTCGGTGGTCTTGCCGATCACCATGAAGATGAACTCGACCCAGCCCTCGTCACCGTTCCAGCCGGCCAGGGTAAACGGGACGCGCTCGCCCGTCTCGTTGGCGCGAACCATGAGGAACTGTCCAGCGTGCGCATGCTTGGAGATAGCGGGCGCCTCGATGCGGAACTTGAACACCTTCTCAGAGAACTGCGTCTTCTCCAGGATCTTATACATAGAACCCCTCTCTTGTTAGGGCGACCGAACCGTGCCTCCACGGAAATAGACGGCAGCCCGATTAGAACCGTACGCGCACAGGCGATGTGCAGACATACGGTGCAAATTATACCCTCATGGGCATGCTGTTTACGTGTGTCTTCGGCGGTTGGGAAAAGGGTTTATCCACTTCGACCTACCAAATAGGGATAGGTTTATTTTGGTCGGTTTTATCAGGCAAAACGGCAAAGGGGGCCGGCCTCGGGTTGTGATGAGGCCGGCCCCCTTTGGGGTGTTATGCGTGTATGGCGGCGCGGGGTTTATTGCGATGCGGCCACCGGGGCGTTTCTGTAGATAGAACCTGCCAAAATAAACCTGTCCCTAAACGGTAGGTTTTAGTGCTTGCCGTTGGCGGAGGCGGCGCCGTTGACGTGGTCGCGGGCATAGATCACGCCGTGCACGATGGCGAGACCCGCGGCGTCGGCGGCGCGGGCGCAGGTGTCCTGGAAGTCATCGGCCTCGCGGGCGCGCAGCTGTTTGAGCACATAGTCTGCCACGGCCATCTTGCCGGGAGGGTTGCCGATGCCGGTGCGGATACGGCTAAAGTCGCGGCTGCCCATCTTGTCGATGATGGAGCGCAGGCCGTTGTGCCCGGCGTGGCCACCGCCCACCTTGACGCGTACGTCGCCGGCGGGGATGTCGAGCTCGTCGTGAATCACGAGTAGCTCCTCGGCCTTGATCTTGTACTCGCGGCAGAGCTTGGAGATGGGGCCACCCGAGGTATTCATATACGACTGCGGCTTGACCAGCACGATCTGGCGCTTGCCACCCTCTTCCTCGGGATCGTTGATGTTGATGAGTGCGACCTCGGCGCCGGCCTGGTTTTTCCAGTACGTGACACCGGCCTGACGGGCCAGCTCATCGATCGCCTTAAAGCCGGCGTTGTGGCGGGTCTCGGCATATTCCTCACCCGGGTTGCCGAGTCCGGCAACCATGCGAATCTTAAGCGGCTGTGCAGCTGCCATATTTATCCTTCCGTTAAACAAATAGTTCAATCAACGACAAAGGCTACCACGCCCGCCGAAGGCGAGGAAAGGGTACGGCAAAGTCATTTCAGAAAACAGCTGCCCCGAGACAGCAGGAAGCCCGGTAGGCCGGGAGGGGTTATCTAAGCCGACATCCCGCAGCCGCGAAGCGGCGAGGACGTCGGCGTGATAACCCCGCAGGCCTACCGGGCTTCCGGTGAGATGCGAGGGTCAAGCGACTACAGCGCGAAGTCGCCGCCGACGAGCGTGGAGACGGGCTCCTCGTGGTAAACGGCGGAGATGGCCTGAGCGAACTCCTCGGCGACCGAGATGGTCTTGATCTTGCCGCCGACCTCGACGGGAATGGCGTCGGTGACGAGGCACTCGACGATCGGGGCGTCGTTCAGACGCTCGATGGCCGGACCGGAGAAGATGCCGTGGGTGGCGCAGACGTAGATGTCACCAGCGCCCATAGCCTTGAGCTCCTTGACGTTGGCGCACAGGGTGCCAGCGGTGTCGATCATGTCGTCGTTGATGATGCAGGTCTTGCCCTTGATGTCACCGATGATGCCCATGACCTCGGCGGCGTTGTGGCGCGGACGGCCCTTGTGGGCGATGGCCAGGTCGCAGCCGAGCATGTCGGACAGCTTCTTGGCGGCCTTGGCGCGACCCACGTCGGGGGAGACGACAACCAGGTTGTCGGTGTCGAAGTGCATGTCGTTGTAGTACTGGCCAAACAGCGGCAGTGCGGACAGGTGGTTAACCGGGATATCGAAGAAGCCCTGGATCTGGCCCTGGTGCAGGTCGAGGGTGATGATGCGGTTGACGCCGGCACGCTCGAGCAGGTTGGCGACGAGGCGGGCGGTGATGGGCTCGCGCGGGCCGGCCTTGCGGTCCTGGCGGGCATAGCCGTAGTGGGTGATAACGGCGGTGATGGAGCGGGCGGATGCGCGCTTGGCAGCGTCGGTGGCGATGAGCAGCTCCATGAGCATGTCGTTGACGTTGCCGCCGGCCACGGACTGAATCAGGAAGACGTCGGCGCCGCGGACGGTCTCGTCGTAGCGGGCGTAAATCTCACCATTGGCGAACTGCTTTAGCGTAAGGCCCGAAAGCTCGACCCCAAGGTACTCAGCAATCTTCTGAGCGAGGGGACGGTTGGAGGAACCGGAATACACGCGGATGGACTTGCGCATATTCTCCGACTTCTCGGGATCATTAATCGGCATTACCCTTCTCCTTTATACATCGAATGCCATATAGATGCCTTGTTGCATTGTAACCGCGCGGCGGGGTTTATCGGGTCCTGATAACGTCTTTACCGCCAACGGACACGAACCGACCACTCATCCGGTTGCGCAGGTCACGATAGAAAAAGGAGCCGCCCCCATGGAGCAGCTCCTTTTGTGCTTGGTAAAACGTTATACCTCGTCGTCCTCGTGCAGACGGCGGCGATAATCGGCGGCCCAGCCCTCAATATTTACCTGACGGGCGCGGCCCAGGCCGAGTGCGTCAGCCGGGACCGGATCGGTGATGACGGAGCCGGCGGCCACGAGCGCGCCGTCGCCGATCTGGGCGGGCGCGACCATCATGGTGTCGGAGCCAATGAAGGCGTCCTTGCCGATGACGGTCTTGTGCTTGTGGACGCCGTCGTAGTTGCAGGTGATGGAGCCCGCGCCCACGTTGACGCCGGGGCCCATGGTGGTGTCGCCGATGTAGGACAGGTGCGGCACCTTGGAACCCTCGCCGATCGTGGACTTCTTGATCTCCACGTGCGTGCCGGCCTTGGATCCGTCGAGCATGTGGGTGCCCGGGCGCAGGTAGGCGCGCGGGCCGCAGTCGACGCCATTCTCGATGACGGCCTCGATGGCGATGGTCTCATCGATGGTGCAGCCGCTGCCGACGGTGGTGTCGGTGAGGCGGCTGTTGGGGCCGAGCTGGCACTCCTCGCCCACGGTGACGTGGCCGATCAGGTGCGTCTGCGGCCACACGACGGTGTCGCGGCCGATGGTGGCGTCGGGGCCGATCCAAGCCTGCGTGGGGTCGATGAACGTGACGCCCTCGGCCATCCAGTGCTCGTTGATGCGGTCGCGCGCGATGGCGGTAAGCTGCGCGAGCTGGATGCGGCTGTTGACGCCCAGGCCGTCGCGGTAGTCGTCGCAGTGGAAGATGGAGACTGCCTGGCCGTGACCCTTGAGGATTTCGAGCATGTCGGGCAGGTAGTACTCGGACTGCGCGTTGTCGTTGCCGATCTCGTTAATGTGGGCGGCGAGCTGCGCGCCGTCGAAGGCGTAGCAGCCGGCGTTGCACTCGAGTAGCTCGGCGGCCTGCTCGGGCGTGCAGTCCTTCTGCTCGATGATGCGCTCGATCTGACCATCGGCGCCCAGCTTGATGCGGCCGTAGCCAAAAGGATCGGGCGGGGTCATGGTCATGACGGTGCAGGCGAGCTCGCCGGTGGCGACGGTCTGTGCGAACTTGGCGACGGTGTCGGCGGTGATGAGCGGCAGGTCGCCGTTGAGCACGACGACGGGGCCTTGCGTGATGCCGCAGGCCTCGAGCGCGACCTTTACGGCGTGGCCGGTGCCCAGGCGCTCGGTCTGCTCGACGCACTCGACTTTGGTGGCGCTGTTGGCGTAGGCGCCGTCGATGAGGGCGCGCATCTCGTCGGCGTGGCTGCCGATGACGACCACGACGCGGCTGCAGCCGGCCTTGATGGTGGCGTCGACGATCCACTGGACCATGGGCTTACCCAGGATCTTGTGCGAAACCTTGCAGTGGTTCGACTTCATGCGGGTGCCCTCGCCGGCAGCGAGGATAATTGCGGTTGCGTCCATGTGATCTCCTGTTACGTTATAGAGACGTGTGTTTGGAAACGATACACGGCGCAATATGATACCGCAGGCATATGACGAGCGCGTAACGATTGGTTTGCGGCGGTTGAGGCTTGCGCCGCCGGCGTGGCGTTTGCACTGCTTGCGTGCGGCGTTGGCGGTGCTGCGGAGCTGTTGTTTGAGCGAGGGGACGGGGGTGCCCGTGGACAACATACGAGAGGAGTTTGGCGGCGAGCCCGTCGCGGCATTCTCGATGTCGCATCCGGCTGTGCCGGCACTCTATATAGTGCTGACGCTGGGGCTCACTATGTTCTCGATGCAGCCGGTACTGATTGCGCTGTCACTTGCGGGCGGGCTGGCGTATGGATTTGCGACGCGTGGGGCTGCCCGCACGCTGGGCGCGCTCCGCTGGCAGCTGCCGGTGATTTTGATCGTCGCGGTGCTCAATCCGCTGTTTAGCGCCTCGGGCTCGACGGAGCTGTTCCGTATTGGCATGCGCGCGGTGTATCTGGAGAGCATGGTATACGGCCTGTGCATGGGCGGGCTGTTTGTGGCGAGCGTGCTGTGGTTTGAGGCGGCGGCGTCGATGCTCGAATACGACAAGGTGCTCGCGCTGCTGGGCAATGCCGCACCGGTGATTGCGCTCATGATCTCGATGTGCATGAGGCTTATCCCGCAGTTTTTGCGCCGCGGCCGCACGGTGCTGGCGGTGCAGGACGCGATCGATGTGCCGGGCCGCGCGCCGGCCGACCCCGTGCGCTCGCGCCTGCGGGCGTCGAGCGTGTTGATGGGCTGGGGCATGGAAGATTCGCTGGAGCGCGCGGACTCGATGCGCTCGCGCGGGTGGGGTGCCGCGACGCGTCGTACGACGTATACGCGGTATCGACTGGGGCGCAGCGACGTTGCCGCGCTGGCCGGGCTCGCACTGTTTGGTGCTGTCGCGGTGGCGGTGGCGTGGACCGCGACGACGCAGTATTCGTTTTATCCGCAGCTCTCGGTGCCGGCGCCGTGGCTGGGCTATGTCGTGTACGCTGCCTGGATGATGCTGCCTTGCGCGTTGCACGCGATTGATGAGAAGAGGTTTGGCTGATGGCTCGGTTGGATAGGGGCCCGGTGTCGGGCGCGGCGTGCGGCCCGGATATTCCGGCGATTGAGGTGCAGGGCCTTAGTTTTGCCTATCCCGGGGCCGAGGCACCGGTGCTCGAGGGGCTTGATTGGCGTGTTCCCCAAGGTGCATTTGCGCTGCTTGTTGGCGGTACCGGATCGGGTAAGTCGACGCTGCTGTCGCTGCTCAAGCCCGAGATCGCGCCGGCGGGCGAGCGCACTGGTGATGCGCGCGTGCTGGGCGAGAACGTTGCCGACATGGACGTGCGGGCATCGGCGGAGCGCGTGGGCTATGTGTTCCAGGATCCCGAGAACCAGATCGTGTGCGAAACCGTGTGGCACGAGATGGCGTTTGGCCTGGAAAACTTGGGGCTAGCACGTGATGAGATGCGCCGTCGCGTAGCTGAGACCAGCTATTTCTTTGGTCTGGAGGACTGGCTTCATCGCGATACTGACACGCTTTCGGGCGGCCGCAAGCAGCTGCTGTCGTTGGCGGCCGTCCTGGCGCTGCGTCCGCGTGTGCTGCTGCTCGACGAGCCCACGTCTCAGCTCGATCCCGTTGCCGAGAAGAATTTTCTGCACGCGCTGTTTCGCGTGAACCGTGAGTTGGGCTGCACGGTTGTTGTGGCTACGCATCAACCGCGCCCAATGCTCGAGTATGCGACGTGTGCGTACCGGATTGAGGACGGTCGCGTGCGCGAGGTGGCGGATATGGCTTCTTTGGGACGCCGAGAATCGTTGTTTTCCGACGACATGTTGGGGTGGGGTGCCGTCCGATGTGCAAAAAACGGAGTATTCAGCAGGCGTGAGGACAATTTGGGCTCTCTGGAGCCGCCCGGGGACGTATCGAGCGCGAAAAAAAGTTCGGAATTGGACAAATCGTCCGAATTTGTGGCGCAAACGTCGCTCGAGAACGGCTCGGAAGCCTTCCCGCGCACGGATGGGAGCAGAATACTCCAAAAAATGCACGGCGGGTCGGCTACCACCCTGGCAGGGAGCTGGTTTCGCTACGATCGAGCGTCCGGCTGGGTGCTGCGCGGACTCGATGTGGCGTTTTCGACTGGCGCGGTGCATGCGATTGTGGGCGGAAACGGCTGCGGCAAGTCGACGATGCTCTCGGTGCTGGCCAAAACGGTCAAGTTGCAGCGTGGTCGCATGGTGCGTGGGGCGGTATCGGCGGCGCTGCTGCCCCAGAATCCCAAGGCGTTGCTGGTTGCCGAGACGGTGCGCGACGAGCTGATGGAATGGGCTTCGACCTGCGGGTACGGCGAGGATATGGCGCGGGAGCGCGCGGTGAGTCTGGGGCTCGCGGGCTTAGGGGAACGCCACCCCTATGACCTTTCGGGCGGACAGCGCCAACTGCTTGCGTTGGCAAAGCTACTGCTAATCGGCCCCGAACTGCTATTGCTTGATGAGCCTACCAAGGGTCTGGACCTGGCCAGCCGCCGCATCATCGCCCGCGCCCTGCGCGACCATGCGCGGGCTGGCGGCACCGTCATCATGGCAACGCACGACCTGGATTTTGCCGAGCAGGTAGCCGATGACATTTCCATGATGTTTGACGGCGAGATCGCCTGCATGGAGCCGCCGACCGACTTCTTTGCCGACAACGTGTTTTATAGGGCGTGATGGGATGACGGATTATCGCGTCGCGCGCCTGCTCGCAAAACTGGAGATCCCGCTGCTGCTGGCGGTGCCAGCCGTGATGGCTGCGGCGTTGCTGGCGGGCGTTGAGCAGGCGGCACTCGCCATGCTTGTCGTGGTGGCGCTGGTGCTTGCGCTGTTCTTTGCAGGCTACGAGGCGTCGCGACCGGGCCTGCGCCAGATTATGCCAACGCTGGTTCTGGCGGCGTTGGCCGCGGCGGGGCGCATCTTGTTTGGCCCCATTCCCGACTTTAAACCCGTGAGTGCCATCGCCATTATCGCGGGGGCGACGCTTGGCCGCCGCAATGGTTTTATGGTTGGCGCGCTGGCGGCGCTGAGCAGCAATTTCTTTTTTGGACAGGGCATGTGGACGCCGTGGCAGATGTATGCCTGGGGCTCGTGGGATACGTTGGCGGTGCGCTGGCGCATGCCGGCGCTTTTGATCGCGCCGATGGCACCGTGCGTATGCCGGCGCTGCTGACCTACGGCTTTGCTTCGGGTTTGCTGTACGGCGTTGTGATCAACGCCTACGACATTATCGGTTTTGTTCAACCGCTCACGTGGGCGGGTGCCATGGCGCGTCTTGCCACGGCGGTGCCGTTCGATATCACGCACGGCCTTGCGACCTGCGTGTTTTTGGTCGCCCTGTACAAGCCTTGGTGTCGCCGCATCAACCGAGTCGTCGTGAAGTGCGGACTGTAGGGCTGGTTGCGCCGGGGCGGGAATCAATACTGCCGAAGTGCCATTTTAAAACTATGCCGGTTTACGGGGCCAGATTGGCACAAGCAGACCATGCCGGCTATTTTTGAAATAGAGCAAGCCGTTTACCTGCGGTTTTATTATTTCGGAATTGTGTATGGTTGGGGGTTCGCGATTCGGCCCCGTAAACCGGCATAGTTTTGAAATAGCCGGCTGATACGACGGGCATCGTGGCCCTCAGAGAGCCAAATTGATCCGTTTTCTTTCGCCTCCAGACGTTCCCAGGGAATCAGCTGAACCCGCCCGCCACGGAATCGGCCTATCTACTACGTTTGGCCCGACACCCCCAAACACAACCGCGTTTTATGAAAAACCGCAGGCTTTCTACCTGCGGTTTTCTTTTTGCGTTGTTCGCTGTGGTTGAGGGTGGTGGCTTAAACGTAGTAGATGGGCCAGTTTCGTGACAAGCGGGCCGCGTGGATGCCCTCGCGAGGTGAAAATGATCCCTTTTCCTCCGTCCCCAGGGGATTAGTTGGGGCTAGAGCTCTAGGGTGAGGGTGACGGGGCAGTGGTCACTGCCAAAGATGTCGCCGCGGATGCCGGTGTCGCGTACGTTGTCGGCGATTGCGTCGCTTACCAGGAAGTAGTCGATGCGCCAGCCGGCGTTGTTCTTGCGGGCATTAAAGCGATAGCTCCACCAGCTGTAGACGCCCTCGACGTCGGGGTTTGCCGCGCGCCAGGTATCGGTAAAACCGGCGTCGAGCAGCTCGGTAAACTTGCCGCGCTCTTCGTCCGAAAAGCCCGCGTTGCCGCGGTTGGACTTGGGGTTCTTAAGGTCGATCTCCTCGTGCGCCACGTTAAAGTCGCCGCAGGTTACGACGGGCTTGCCGCGCTCGTGCTCAAGCGCGTTCAAAAAGCCGCGGTAGGCGTCGTCCCACGCCATGCGCACATCGATGCGCGCGAGCTCGTTTTGGGCGTTGGGCGTATAGACGTCGACAAACCAAAACTTATCGAACTCCAGCGCGCAGACGCGGCCCTCGGTTGCGGCCTGCGCCACGAGCTCGGCCGCCTCGCCTTCGCCGGCGTAGGGCAGCAACGCATCGGCGCGCAGCACGCGCAGCGGTTCCTGGCGGCTAAAGACCGCGGTGCCCGAATAGCCTTTGCGCTCGGCGTAGCTCCAGGTTTGGTGATAGCCGGGCAGGTCGATATCGACCTGGCCCTCCTGCAGCTTGGTCTCTTGCAGCGCCAGGATGTCGACATCGAGCTCCTGCACGATTTGGATAAAGCTCGGGTCCTTTTTGAGCACGGCGCGCAGGCCGTTGACGTTCCACGAGGCGAAAGTGTAAGTCTGAGGCATGGTGTCCTTTCGACGGGGTTGGCAGGCTTAAGATTAGCGCAACAGGGGCGGGGTGGGCTCCGTGGGCGACGGCGCAATCGCAGCCGCCCCGACCAACATGGACGGAGGACAAACATGACGCAAGCGATAACAGATCCCAAGCAGGCCTCCACCGCGCTGGCGGAGCTGTTCAATACCCACGGGCGTGTGGTGTTCTTTGGCGGCGCTGGTGTTTCCACGGCAAGCGGCATTCCCGATTTCCGCAGCGTGGACGGCCTGTATCATCAGCAGTTTGCCTACCCGCCCGAGACTATGCTCTCGCATAGCTTTTACGAGACACATCCGGCGGAGTTCTTCGACTTTTACCGAACCAAGATGATCGCGCTTAACGCTAAGCCCAACCGCTGCCACACCAAGCTGGCCGAGCTGGAGCGAGCTGGCAAGCTCGATGCCGTGGTGACGCAAAACATCGACGGCTTGCATCAGATGGCGGGCTCGCAGCGCGTGTTTGAGTTGCACGGATCGGTCCATCGCAACATTTGCCAGTCGTGCGGCGCGGTCTATAGCGCCGAGTGGATTTGCTCGCGCGAGCACGAGGACGCCGCGGGCGTGCCCGTGTGCCCCGCGTGCGGTGGTCGCATCAAGCCCGATGTGGTGCTCTACGAAGAGCCGCTCGACGAGCGTGTGTTGACCGGTGCCGTTGCCGCCATCGCCGCGGCCGATGCCCTCATTGTGGGCGGGACCTCGCTCGTGGTGTATCCGGCGGCAGGCCTTACGCGTTACTTTACTGGCGATACGCTGGCCATTTGCAATTTGGCGCCTACCGATCAGGATGCAAATGCCGACCTGCTGATTTCTTGCGACATCGCGGCCGCGTTTGCGTTCTAGCCCGTGTGCGCGGATACAATAGAAAGACTGAGTGCAAAGCGACCCCGCCGCCAGCTCCCCAAGCTCGGCGGCGTGGGCATTTTAGGAGGATGTTCATGGCGAACGACAGCAAGACATGGCGGTGCGGAAAGTATGAGCTCAGCTTTGACCGTCCGCGCATCATGGGCGTCCTCAACGTGACGCCCGATTCGTTTAGCGATGGCGGGGAGCACTTCGACCCGGATGCCGCCATCGAGTACGGTCTGGCGATGCTCGACGCCGGCGCCGACATCATCGACGTAGGCGGCGAGTCCACGCGCCCTGGTTTTACCCCGGTCAACCCCGACGAGGAGGCTCGCCGCGTGCTGCCCGTGGTGCGCGCGCTGGCCAAGGAGGGCGCCATCGTCTCGATTGACACGCGTCACGTGGCGGTTGCCAAGGCGGCCGTGCGCTGCGGCGCCTCGATCGTCAACGACGTGACCGGCTTCACTGACCCCAAGATGGTCGAGTTTGTTAAGACGAGCACCTGCGGTGTCATCGTGATGCATGCCGGCGAGGTCGCCGCGCCTACTCGCACGCACGCAACGGTGCAGCTCGATACCTCGGCGGCGGCGTTTGTTGCCGAGAAGGCGCGCGAGGCGGCTGCCGAGGCCGCGCGTGAGGCCGAGAAGCCGGCTCGCCGCCGTCGCGGCAAGTTGCTGGGTGAGCCTAAGCCGGAGGCCAAGCTTCCGGGTGGCGTGGTGCAGCCCTCGTTGCCGTTTGGCGAACCTGAGCCCGCGACCGAGCCTGCAAGCGAGCAGGAGACGCCGGCCGCCGAGCAGGCTGCTGCCGCCGAGACCGTCGCGCCCGCGCCCGAGGCCGCATCGGAGCCCAATGACCACCTGGCCGCCATGATGCGCCGCAGCGTCCGCCGCGAGGAAGCCTACGTGCCCACCTCGCAGCTCCGCCGCTTCACCCTGCCCGATTCGGCGCCCATCATGCGCCGCGTCATGGGCTTTCTGTCCGACCAGGCCCGCGCGCTCATCCACGCCGGCGTGTCGCGCGACCGCATCTGCATCGATCCCGGTCCGGGCTTTGGCAAGACGGCCAACGAGGACATCGTCATCCAGCGCGAGACTGCCAAGATGGCGTCACTGGGCTATCCGCTCATGTGCGCCGTATCGCGCAAGCGCTTTGTGGGCGCCGTCTCGGGCGTGACCGAGGCCGCCGAGCGCGATGCCGCTACGTTTGGCGTGTGCCTGGGCGCCATCCAGGCCGGTGCCAACATCGTGCGCGTGCACGACGCCGCGGGCTTTGCGCAGTTCCTGAACGGCTACTGGGCGGTTGCCAAGCCGCAGCCGCGCCGCGCGTTTGTGGCCGTGGGATCCAACTTGGGGCATCGCTGCGACAACATCCGCGCCGCACGCGACATGATCGCCGAGATTCCACTTACCTGCGTGTCCAACTCCTCCAAGATCTACGAGAGCGAGCCGGCCTACGAGACGCGCCAGGACGCGTTTGCCAACGCCGTCATCGAGATCAAGACCGAGTTGGCGCCGCTGGTGCTGCTCGACGAGCTCATGAAGATCGAGGCCGAGCTGGGCCGCGACCGCTCCAAAAAGGCCAAGGCCAACGGTCCGCGCACCATCGACCTGGACCTGCTGTGGATGGACGGCGAGACCCACGGCGGCAAAAAGCTGCGCCTGCCGCATCCACTGATCGGCGAGCGCGACTTTGTGCTGGTGCCGCTTGAGGACCTGATGCACGACCCGGCGCGGTTCTTCCGCTACAACGGCGTCGAGGTCAAGGAGCCCGAGGATCGTGTGGGCCATATCGTGGGTGAATTGGGGCGTATGTAGATGATCGAGATGAACGCTGTAGTCGCTGCCACTGAGCTTGACGCGGCGCGTGACGCGGGTCGCGAGGGCGTGTCCGCGGGCTGGTGCGCGTGGAGCGTGGGCGATGCTTCGCTGACGTTTTCGCTGGTCGTGCGTCCGGATGTGAACATGCATGCCTTCCACGGCCTGCCGTTTGTGGCCGCGATGGGCATGATGGACGCGCTCGTGGGCACGGCTTCGACGCCGGGGTTGGGCCTTGCCGGCAAGGTGGGCATTGAGTGGCCGAGCAATATCGTGTGCGGTGCGCCTGCGTTTGAGACGTCGCTCGCGCGTGTTGCCGTGAACGGCGGTGCCGGTGCTGCGGGCATGTTTGCCGCGGTGACGGTTGATATTGAACGTGCGGCGCTGGGCGAGCTTGGCGTGGATATGGCCGACGAGGTGCTGGTTGAGGCATTGGCCACCGCCGTGCTGACCCGCGTGGACACCTGGGCGGTTGCCGCCAACACACCACAGGGCGCTGCCGGCCCGCTGGCTCCGGTGCTGGGCGAGTACTTCGATATGGTGCCGCTGCTGGGTCGTCAGGTCGCGGCGGTGTCGCCCAACGGTTTGCCGCTTGCGGTCGGTGTGTTTGCGGGCCTGGACATCTGGGGTCGCGCGACCATCAAGACCGATGCCGGCGAGCAGGAGTTTCCGCCAGAGGCTGTACGGATTCGCGGGCTGTAACGCGAGGCGCCCGCGCTCAAAGATAGCGATGACAACAAGACCCTCCTCGGCTGTGCCGGGGAGGGTCTTGTTGTCTGGGGAATGGGTTGTCAGCATCCTATTCCTCAAAACTGAAAATCTTTCGATTTTGAGGAATAGAATTAAGCCAGCTCGGCCTTTAACGAGGTATATTCGTTGCAGAGTCTATTCCTCAAAACTGAATAATTTTCGCTTTTGAGGAATAGCGATAAAAGACCGCAGGGAGGCACCAATGAAACTCATCAATAGAACGTCATATATGGACACGTTGACGAGCCTTATTGGCGTACCGGACATCAAGGTCATAACGGGCATTCGCCGTAGCGGTAAGTCAAAATTGCTCGAGGCCCTCCGCGATTACGTGGAGGCAAATCTGTCCAATTCGAATGTCATCCATATCAATTACAACCTCGACGAGTTCGAGGGCCTGCTCGAATATCATGCCCTGCTCGCCTATGTGAAAGAGCATCGAGTGTCCGACAAGCAAAACTTCTTGCTTATCGACGAGGTTCAGATGTGCGACGGCTTTGAACGCGCGATCAACAGCCTCCATGCATCCGAGCAGTACGACATCTTCATCACCGGATCGAACGCCTTTTTGCTCTCGAGCGATCTGTCGACGCTCTTTACGGGGCGCACGTTCGAGATCGAGGTTTTCCCATTCTCGTTTGAGGAGTATCGCCTCTATAGTGACGAGGGCGAGGTCGATCGCGACTTCGATGAGTACGCGAGAACCGGCGGTATGTCCGGCTCTTACCCTTATCCACTGCAGGAGCAGCGCTACCAATATTTCTCCAATGTCTTCAAAACGCTCATCGTGAGGGATATCGTGCAGCGGCATAACGTGAGAAACGAATCGGCACTGCTGCGCATTGCCGATTACATGATGGACAACGTCTCCAACATAACGTCGGCACGCAACATTACAGATGTTTTGAATGCGGATGGGCTAAAGATTACGAACAAGACGGTCGGCACGTACATGGGGTACCTGTGCGATGCGTTTGCCTTCTATAAAGTTCGTCGGTACGACATTCGCGGCAAAAAATACCTTAAGAGCGGCGAGAAGTATTACCTGGCAGACCACGCGTTCAAATACGCACTGCTTGGTACACGTGATATGGATTGGGGACGCGTATACGAGAACATGGTGGCCATCGAGCTGCTGCGCCGCGGATACGAGGTATACGTCGGTGTGCTCTATAAAAAGGAAATAAACTTTGTAGCAATCAAGCGAAGCGAGAAGCTCTACATTCAGGTGAGCGACGACATCAGCTCGGATAAGACGTTTGAACGCGAGATTTCGCCACTGCTGAGCATTGGCGATGCGTATCCCAAGATGATTCTTGCCCGCACGCATCACGAGGCCACGGATCGCGATGGGGTGCAGATCGTGGACCTGGCGAGGTGGTTGTGCGGCGAGGCTTAGCAAAAATCCTATTCCTCAAAACTGAAAAATTTTCGATTTTGAGGAATAGGATTGGCGGCTGGTTGCTGCGACCTGGCGTTTACTCTATCCCAGCTCCTGCATGCGGCGGTAGATTTCGCAGATGCCCTTGATGGTGAGTTGGCCGTCTACCACGTCGAAGGCATCGGTCGAATCGGCGACGATGCCGGCGAGACCGCCCGTGGCGATAACGGTGGCATCCTCGCGGCCCAGCTCGCGCTTCATGCGCGCGACCAGGCCCTCGGCCATGGCGGCAGCGCCCACCACGGCGCCGACCTTAATGCACTCCTCGGTATCGCGGCCGATGGCGTGCTCGGGCGCCTCGAGCGGCACGCTGGCGAGCTTGGCGGCTCGGGCGGCAAGCGCGTCCATGGAGATGCGGATGCCCGGCGCGATCGCCCCACCAATGTAATAACCGTCCTCATCGATGACGTCGATATTGGTTGCGGTGCCAAAGTCCACCACGATTGCCGGCGCGCCGTAGAAGGTCTCGGCCGCAACGGCGTTGGCGATGCGATCGGCACCTACGGCCTGGGGGCGCGCCGCGCGCAGCTTGGTCACGGCGGCCGTCTGCGGCCCAATGACGATGGCGTCCGCCGCGATGCGGTCGGCCACGGCGTGCCATTCGCGCGAGAGCTGCGGCACCACGCCCGCAAAGGCGATCGCGTCGACCGCGTCGAGCGAGAGGCCGTACATCTTAAAGAAACCCATCAGGCGCACATGGATCTCGTCGGCGGTATAGGAGCGGTCGGTGGGCATGCGCCACGACTGCACCAGCTCGTCTCCGTCAAACAGACCCATGGCCGTCTGCGTGTTTCCCATATCGATAGCGAGCAGCATGTCTACTCCCGGTGTCGGCATAAAAGGACGCGCACCATTGTATACGTGCCGTCGACGGCGCTCGGCTGCGATTCGTTTACGGTGATAGGGGTCGAGGGGTTTAAATATGAAGGAATTATGCTCTACGAGATTTTCCTTGCCGTTTACCGAACTCCCACGTAATATTCTTTCTTGCGCACATGAGGCGCCCAGACATTGCGGGGTGGAGCAGTCTGGTAGCTCGCCGGGCTCATAACCCAGCAACATTGACAACTTAGTTTCTAGAAATTGCGGGGTGGAGCAGTCTGGTAGCTCGTCGGGCTCATAACCCGAAGGTCGTTGGTTCGAATCCAGCCCCCGCGACCATAAAACACCAGGTCAGAGGCTAAATCCTCTGGCCTTTTTTATTGCCCAAATCAGGCTGTTTTTGGGCTAATTTGGGCTAAAATGCCCTCCTTTGGCCCTTGCCCGAACCTCTACGTCGACACTTTTTTCCGCCGTCGAAGCGCCCTTCGAGATGAGGTTATGGGCTAATTTTGGGCTAAAATACAATGAAACAATCTGCAACCTGGGGAAACCCCATGAAACGCCAGGGCCATTAGCCCAAAAACGGGCCGATCGGCGATCCAGCGATTCCACATTGCGAACACAAAGTTTCACGTCCTCCTTCTTTCGCGGAGAAATTCTCCCGTGCCCCTCCGATGGGGCGAATAGAACCGAATAGAACTGAAAAACGCCCCTCTCGTTTGCCGCTCACCTGCCCATTCCCAATAATCTAGCCAGGCATCGATTAGGAGATGTCTCTTTTCGGAAAGCACGAAGACAGAGAAATGAGCAGGCATGGAGACAAGAAAGACCGGCAGCACCAACGATCGGCAGGACCTGCTTGCCGAGATGCTCGGCGTCATGGCGCGACTCCGGGCCGCCGAGGAGCCGTCCCCCGCCGATGCCGAGCCGCGCCGCGATGCGGGTTCCAAAGGGCCCGCGGGCGAGGAGTGGCTCTCTGTACAGGCGGCGTGCGACTACGTGCACGTCTCGCGCACGACCATGTACAGGCTCGTCAGGGAGGGCAAGCTACCGTCCCACCGCGTAAGGGGGCGAATCCTGATCTGCAGGGAGACGCTCGACCGGTGCATCAAGGACGGCTTGCTTGCTTAAGCGAACGTCTTAGCGTTTTACAGGATCCGCGACTGCTGCCCCTCGTCCGTTCAGCCGCCTTCCGCCGTTGAATGTGCATATGCCCATACGGTCGCGTTCGCTTCAGCAGAAGCGTGTCGGAAAGGAGTGCGTGCATGTCGGACGCTGGAGTGAAGAAGATAAAGGCCAAAGAGGAAGGCGCCGGGAGAAGGCAGGTCGCGGAGATCAAGCTCATCTGCACCGAGAAGGACATCTACACGATAGAAGAGGTCGCCGAGATGCTCCACATCAACAAGCATCTGGCGTACAAGCTGATCAAGCTGCCTGAGGACCCGCTGCCCGTCCGCCAGCTCAGGTTCAGGACGAGGGGCTACCTCGTCACGAGGCGGGAGCTGAACGAGTGGGTGGAGCGCAACGCTCCTCTGCTCGGAAGCCCCGAGAGATAAGGGCGAGGCTGGCCATGGCGGGCGGCGAGGAAGGCTTCATCGTGATCCGGAGGTTCATGATAAAGCAGTTGAAGCTGCAAGGGGTCCCCCTGCTGCTGTACGCAAGGATATACGGCTTCACGGTCGGAGGGGGCGCGGGCTGCTACGAATCCCAGAGGTCCATGGCCGAGAGCCTCGGCGTGAGCGAGAGGGCGATCGGCAAGGCCCTCAGAATCCTCAGGGAGAAGGGGCTGGTCGTCGAGGTCGGCTCGCATCGCCTGCGAAACGGGCGCTCGACCAAGGTCTTCCGCGCCGTGAACCCGCTCAAGGGCGCTGGTGGGACAATCTGTCCCACCGGAACGGACTTCGCCGAACAAAGTTCCGAAGGGCAGCGCCCCCTGCCCGAACGGCCACGACGACGCCCTCCGAATCGAGTTCCGCCAGAGAGTATAGAGATGAAAAACCCCAGGGAGAGGAAAGCCGAGGATGGCTTCGACAGATACAGCTTCTGAGCCAAGCCGCTTCACCGAAGCGCAGCTTGCCGAAATGGGGATGGAGTACCCTCCCCCTCCCGAGGTCCGATGCCTGCATTGCGGGAGGCGGAAGGCCCCTTTCGCCCTTCTGATCGCCGGAAAGGTCGTCTGGATCAGCGGAGAGTGCGGTTGCGACCAGGAGAGGGCGGCGAAGGAAGAGGAGGAGGCCAGGAGGGCTGCCGAGAAAGACCGGCGCTACACGGAAAAGCTCCGCGCGGTCGGTATACCTCCGCGCTACCAGAATGCGGTCATCGACAGCAACGAGGCCGCCATGTTCCTCGCCGACTTCGACTCCCGTCCCGGCAGCGGGCTCTACATCCAAGGCACGTGCGGATCGGGGAAGACGTCCCTTGCCTGCGCGCTGGCGCGCAGGCTCTTCGACGCGAAGAAGCGCGTGCTCGTTACCACGGCGATAGACATGCTCGGGGAGATCCAGCGGACGTTCGACGACTCGAGCCCAACCCTCGACGTCGTGAGGAGGTACGTCGAATGCGACCTCCTCGTCATCGACGACATGGGTAAGGAGAGCGCGGGGGATTGGGCCGTCCGCACCCTGTTCCAGATCCTGAACGCGAGGTATGGGGAGATGCGCTCGACGATCGTCACGAGCGAATACGACCCCCCGAACCTCGGGAGGCGAATGAGCCGGCAGGGGTTCGGCGATCCGGCGACCGCCATCCTGTCCCGCCTGAAGGAGACCTGCACGCGCATCGAGCGTCCCGACGTCGACTTCAGGAGCCTTCCCGGAGGGTATCCGGGAGGCCGAGCGACCAGCGGAACCGAATAGAACCGAGCGCGCCGTCCACCGACCTCGACCGCTCCCGCCCGATGGTTCAATGGGCGCGAACCGTCCTCCCGCCGACGCCGACGGCGCCGATCCGGGGGGCAGCGAAAGGGGGCGAGGTCGTTGGCGCACGCTGCGACGCATATCGGGGCCGACCGGGCCGACGCATCCGTCCAGGAATCCTTGGCGGCGAAATGCCAGGAGAACGGCTGGCTGAGAGCCGGCGGATACGCCTGGCAAGACGACCCCTACCTCGAAGACTATCCTTACGACATCCGCGAAGCATCCTCGATGGAGGAGCTTCGCTCTTTTTTCCGGCGCGGAAACTGGGCGATACGGCAGGGCGTGGTCTACCGCGATCTGGCCTTCGTCCAGCAGGTCGACGGCGGCGACGAGTGGTGGACCCTCAAGAAGATCGGCGACGAGGGCGAGCCCGGCGATTGGCTGGCGTTCGAGAACTGCTCGTTCGGCGGCCTGAGCCGGGACCGGCACGGCTTCAACGATCTCATCGTGGGCATGAGCGCGGCTTCCGCGAGCGAATGCGAGAGGCTCGAATACAGGCTTCCCATGCTCGACGGGCCCTGGAGCCTCATGACCGCCTGCTCCGAGAACCGGGCGGGCGATCAGGTTGAATGCAAGATCCTCGAGAGCCGTTGCGGCGACTACGCGGTGAAAGCGTACGAGCGCCCGAGCTTCGACGGCGCGATGCTCGAGATATCCGACCGCGCCTCCCGCGCCCTCGTGTTCCATGACGGGGCATGCGACAGCATCGTCTCCGCTTCGGGCAGAGCCCGCGATGCATTGTCCTCCCTGATCGAGGGGTCGCGGGAAAGCGATGGAAGATCGAGGTCGGAGGCGGCGAGAAGCAGGCTCAGGAGCCTCAGAGACGCTTCGTCGGAAGCCCGCGAATCGTCGTCGGCGATCAACCCCCCTTCAAACGCAACGGGAAGAAACGGCAAAGCACGTTCCTAGCAAGGCATTCGATGCCGCTGGAGCGTGCTTTGTCGTTTTGCGAAGTGGGACAGATTGTCCCAGCGAGAAACGGAGGTAGAACCGATGGCCACTGATTTCGGGGACGAGAGCGGCGAGAAGCTGTTCGACTGGGTGCTGAGGATCGGCCAGGACGCAAGCGAGCAGGCGATGCTTGCGAGCGCCGAGAAGCTGAAGAACGCATTGCGAAACGCCCGCGGGGAGATAGGGGGAAAGGGCCCGGAGGATGCCGCGGAGCAGCCTTCCGAGTGGGCGAAGCTCAGCATGGAGCAGTTCGCATCCCTCCCCGAATACCGGAGCATCAAGGAGATCATCGACGGGAAGCTTACGGGCGAGGGCATCGAGCACGCCTTCTTCGAGGACAAAGGGAAGGAGTACCTTCTCTTCAAGGTGGAGGACGCCCCTAGCGTCTCCCGCACGTTCGGCGATCTGGAGAAGCAGGCGGACATCGCCCTCGACAGGGCGCTCGAGGAGCGCGGAAAGACCCGCGAGCAGATAAGGGACGCCCAGCCGCTCGAGGAGCGCGCGGCATCCGCCCGCGAGAGCGCGAAGGCGATAGAGGCGGCGCGCGGCAAGGCCCATGAGGTCGAGATCGCGGCGGTGAGGTCCAAATGAGCCCTTCCCTCATCGCGGCCCTGATGGCGACGCCGATCGCGTTCGCGGCCGGGAACCTCTACGCGTCGAACCTGACGTCGCTTCCAGGAGAGCCGATCGCGAACCTGGCGACCGCCGCCGTCACGCTGCCGGGCTTCGTCGCGAAAGGCGGCGGTTTCACCGGAGAGCCTGCGGGAATCTGCGTCGGCGTCCTGCTCGTCTGCGCGGTGTGGATCGCCTGGTCGTACCGCCTGATGGCCAAGGGGACCAGGAACGGCGAGGAGCACGGCAGCGCCCGCTGGGCGACCAGGGCCGAGATGAGGGCGTTCGGGGACGCGAAAGCGCCCGACAACAACATCATCCTCGCGAAGAACGCGCGGCTCGCGCTCGACCGCGGGAGGTTCGACCTCAAGACCGACCGCAACCACAACGTCGTGGTCGTGGGCGGCTCGGGCTCCGGCAAGACGCGCTACTACGTGAAGCCCAACCTCATGCAGCTCAACTCCAGCTACTTCGTGACGGACCCCAAGGGGACCCTCATCGGCGAGACGGGGCATCTCTTCGCGGAGGCGGGATACGAGATCCGCTCATTCAACACCATCGACTTCGCCGAATCGAACCGCTACAACCCGCTTCGCTACGTGAGGAGCGAGGCCGACGTCCTCACCTTCGTCGAATGCCTCATCAAGAACACCACAGGCGACAAGGACCATGCCGGAGACCCGTTCTGGGAGAACGCGGAGCGCCTGCTCTACACCGCGCTCGTCTCCTACCTGCTCGCGCACTGCCCCGAGGAGGACCGCAACCTCCCCGGGCTGCTCGTCCTGCTCGGGCTTGCGGAGGCGAAGGAGGAGGACGAATCGTACATGAGCCCGCTCGACATCCTCTTCGCCGAGCTCGAGACGGGAAAGAAGCTCGTGAAGACCGGCGAGGCAGCCGAGGAGGACTTCGAGAGCAGGGCGTTCTCGAGCGGTGCCGGAGGGTTTACGTGGGTGAGGACCGGCGAGCCGGTGCCGCCCGAGGACGACTTCTCGCTGTCGAACTACAAGGCGTTCAAGACCGCCGCAGGCAAGACGCTCAAGTCGATCATCATCAGCTGCAACGTGCGCCTGAAGCCCCTGTCCATCAAGGAGGTCTCGAAGCTCCTCGAGCGCGACGAGATGGGCCTCGACGAGCTCGGCGAGGAGGGCAAGAGGACGGTCGTCTTCGCGAGCATGCCGGACACCAACTCGACCTTCGACTTCCTCTTCGCGATCCTCATGTGGCAGACGCTCGACGTGCTCTGCAACGTCGCGCTGAGGCGGCATGCGGGCCATCTCCCCACGCACGTCCACTTCATCCTGGACGAGTTCGCCAACATCGGCCACGTCCCGGACTTCGAGCGGACCATCGCGGTCGTGCGCAGCCGCAACATATCCTGCTCGATCATCCTGCAGTCCCTCGCCCAGCTCAAGAGCCGCTACAAGGACGACGCGCAGACCATCCAGGACTGCTGCGACACGACGCTCTTCCTCGGCGGGAAGTCGGGCGAGACCAACAAGGAGATCTCGGAGGCGGTCGGCAAGCAGACCGTCTCCACGATCACCTTCAACGACTCCCGCGGCTCCAACTCGAGCCGGACCCGCAACTACAACAGGCAGGAGCGCGACCTCATCCAACCGTCCGAGGTCGGAAGGCTCCCCAGGGACGAGGCGATCGTGCTCATCACGGGAGCCTTCCCGTTCAAGGACAAGAAGTACCCGCTCGAGCGGCATCCCCGTTACAGGCATATCGATCCCGGCCGTCCAGGGGCAAGGCACGCCGAACGGTTCGGCTTCGCGTCCTATCGGATACGTCAAAAGGAGGAGGCATGAGGGAAAGAAGAGCCTAGGGGCGGCGGCGCCCGGAGACCCGGCCCATGCGCGGGCGACCGCGCATGGGGCCGCCGCCCGCATGCGCCTCTCAGGATCGACCAGGGCACATCGCCGCGATCGCGGCGAGAAGAAGAAAGGAAACCATGATGCTAACCCAGATAATCACGCTCGTATCGGGCTGCGTTACCTTCCTCGGCGGGTTCCTCGTCGTGTGGGGCGCGGTCTCGCTCGGCCTCGCCATCCGCGAGCAGCAGGGAGGCTCCCAGATCGCGAGCGCCATCTCGACCATCGCGGGCGGCGCGATCATCATCGCGGCCGCCGTCTACTTCGGCATGCTCGACACATCCTGGCTCCCAGCGTAGGTGGTCGGCATGTCATTGCAGATACCGATTCAGAAGGACATCGGCGAGTACCAGGAGAAGATCGTCGGCAAGATGAGCCTGCGCACGCTCGCGTGCGTGTCCCTCGGCTTCGCGTCCGCCATCGCGGCGGCGGCGATCGTCTACTTCGGGCTCGGAATCGAGGTCGGCAACGCGACGCTTCCCGTCATGGCCGCGGCGCTGCCGTTCTGGCTCGCCGGGTTCTGGCGCCCCTTCGGGATGAAGCTGGAGGAGTTCCTCCCCCTTCTCTGGGAGCACTCGATGAACAGCCAGACGATGCTCTACGACACCGGCGTCGCGCTCGCCGGCTGCGCATGCACGGGCCCCGTTGCAGGAAAGCCCTCCCGCAAGGCGCGCCGCAGGGCAAAGAGGAAGGGGGCCGAGGTCAATGGCCCGGAACAGCTCTAGGAAGAAGGCTCCCGCCAGGAGGTCGAGCCTCATGGGGCTCCTTCTCGGCGGCAGGAAGGCGACGGGCGCCGGGGCGAAGGCCCGCGAGGAGAAGGCCAGGCGCACGTCCAAGGCCCGCAACTCCGCGAAGCGCCAGCTCGACTACATCGGATACGACGCCATGTACAAAAACGGCATCGCCCAGGTGGAGGAAGGGCTCTTCAGCCAGACGGTCGAGTTCTCCGACATCAGCTACCAATCGGCGCGAAGGGACGCCCAGGAGAACATCTTCTCCGTCCTCTCGAGCCTCTACAACTACTTCAACGCGGACACCTCGGTGCAGCTCTCGATCGCCAACACGCCCATCCCCGCCGACGTGATCGGGTCCAAGCGCTTCTTCCGCCACGTCGCCGACGTCGACGACGGTCTCGTGGACGAGTACAACCGGATCCTCAACGACAAGCTGCGCGAGGGCGTGTCGAACCTGGAGCGCCACCGCTACCTCACCTACATGGTCGGCGCAGACGACGTGGACGCGGCGACGCCGAAGCTCGCGCGCATCCGCGCCGACGTGTGCCAGACGCTCGCGCGCATCCGGTGCGACGCGCGCCCGGTCAATGGCGAGGAGCGCCTGCGCGCGATGGACTCCATCGTCCGCCCCAAGAAGCGCTTCGAGTTCAGCTGGGACAAACTGTCCCAGTTCCGCGGCCTGCGCACGAAGAACCTCATCGCCCCGAACCTCATGGACTTCGCGCCCGGGGGACGGGCGGACTGCTTCGAGTCCGACGGGGTGTTCGGGAGCGTGCTGGCCATCCGCGACTTCGGGAGCATGCTCGAGGACTACTACCTCGCGAACATCATCGACCTGCCCATCCCGCTCGTCGTGACGCTGCACATCCAGCCCATCGCGCAAAGCGACGCGCTCGCGATGGTGAAGCGCCAGCTCGACTGGATGGACAAGGAGATCATCGACGAGCAGATGGCGGCGGTGAAGAAGGGCTACGACTACTCGATCCTCCCGCCCGAGCTGCGCTACTCGAAGGAGGAGGCGGAGGAGCTGCTCGACTTCCTGCGCAACAAGAACGAGCGCCTCTTCGTCTACACCGGGCTCGTCTACACCTACGCCGACAGCCTGGAGGAGCTCGACCGCCAGGTGGAGCAGGTGGTCTCCGTGGCCCAGGGGAACTCCCTCGGGATCGTCGGGCTCGACTACCGCCAGAAGCACGCGCTCAACTCCATGCTCCCCTTGGGGCGCAACCACGTGAACGTCTCGCGCCACCTCACCACCGGGCAGATCGCGATGCAGATGCCCTTCGCCTCCCAGGAGCTCAACCAGGAAGGCGGCGGCTACTACGGCCAGTCCAAGCAGTCGGGCAACCTCGTCATCTGCAACCGCAAACGGCTCGCGAGCCCCATGGGCTTCGTCTGCGGCAAGCCCGGCTCGGGCAAGTCGTTCAGCGTCAAGCGCGAGATCCTGAACACGGTGCTCGCCTTCCCCGAAGACGAGGTCGTCATCTTCGACCCCGCCGGCGAGTACTCCACCCTCGTCGGAAGCTGCAATGGCCAGAACATCCGTCTCGCGCCCGACTCGGACACGTCCATGAACCCCTTCGACCTCACGGACGTCGAAGGCAAGGCGGACGCCGCCCAGATGGCCTTCAAAATCGACGCGTTCCTGGCTCTCTCCTCCGCCATGATGGCGGAGGGCGCAGAGGGGCTTCCCGAAGCGGACAAGTCCATCATCACGCGCTGCGTCGAGGCCGCCTACGCCCAGGCGGGAGACCGCATCCCGACCCTCGAGGACTTCTACCGCGTGCTCGTCGAGCAGCCAGAGCGCGAGGCGCGCGACATCGCGCTTCGCTACGAGCGCTTCGTGAAGGGGGCGCTCTCGTTCTTCAACCGCCAGAGCAACGTGGCGTTCAAGAACCGCGTCACCAACGTCGATCTGCACGACCTCTCCAGCAACATGCGCGTCTTCGGCATGCTCACCGCGCTCGAGGCGGTGCGAAACCGCATGTACGAGAACTTCGAGCGGGGCGTCACCACCTGGCTCTACATCGACGAGGTGCAGAGCCTCTTCGGGCATCCCGCCATCATCGAGTACTTCTCCAAGTTCTGGGCCGAGGGGCGCAAGTTCAACCTCATCTGCACCGGCATCACGCAGAACTCGACCTACATGCTCACGCACGAGTCCGCCCGCAACATGGTCCTGAACTCGGATTTCTGCCTGCTGCACAAGCAGTCCGCGCTCGACCGCAAGAGCTGGGTGGACCTGCTTACCCTCTCCGACACCGAGGCGGGCTACATCGACGATTCCATCAAGGCCGGCGAGGGCCTGCTCGTCGCGGGCGGCGTGCGCGTGCCGATCATGGACGACTTCCCGAAGGGCGCGCTCTACGACCTGTTCAACACCAAGCCCGACGAGATAGCCGAGCTCAAGCGCAAGGCCGTCTTCGAGGCGAACAGGCGGGCGAGCTCCGAATCTCGGGATGCGGATGGCGAGGAGGGCCCTGAGCGATGAGCTGCCAGGGCCAGACATACCAGGATGCCGGGATGCGCGGGCTCGTGGCGGCCGAGAAGGAGACGGTCCTCAACTCGGGGACGGTCAAATCCGCCGACGAGCAGGCGCTCTCGACGCTCGCGGAAAGGTCCACGGCGGCACGGGAGGCAAGCCCGCTCGCCGTCGCCAAGGCGGGACGCGTCCCGAAGGGCGCATCGAGGGGGCGCGCGCGATCCTGCGGAGCCGCCGAAGGATCGGCCGTTTCGGATCAAGCCGCCGCGCAACCCGGGCGCCTCGGCGGGCATCGCGCCCCGATCGGAGCGAAGGCGGCGATCGGGAACGCGGCGGTGGACGAGCTCGACGACACCGAGGAGTTCTCGGGAGCCGCCGGCGTCCGCGACAAGGCCGTCCTGGCCAAGCGCCTCTCGGCAAAGGCCCGCGGAGCAGGCAAGGCGAACGGCCCCGTCCGGCAGGCGGGATCCGGCAAGCGCCCCGGCGCGTCCTCCAAGAAGGCGTCGCGCGCCGCGGGATCCGCCAAGGGGAAGGGAGCGGCCAAGGGCGCAAGCGCCTCGGCCGTCCGCGCCCAGGCTGCCGTCCAGGCGAAGGCGGCCGAGGCTGCAGGCGGCGCCAAGGCGGCGGCAGCGGCGAAGAGCACATCGGCGAAGGCGATAGGCGGCGCCATCGCGAGCGCAGCCGCCCCCTTGGGAGGCATCTTCGCGGGAGTGCTCGCGTTCATCCTCGTCGCGCTCGCCGCAAGCCAGCTCGTCGCTGCGCTGTTCGGCTTCTGGCAGAACGAGGCGGCGAAGCAGGGCCTCGCGGGCCTTCCCCCCTACATAACCTACGAGATGGTGGAGGAGGCAATCGAGTGCCAGGAGGACTACGGGCATCCGGCGGGCTGCACGATAGCCCAGATCATCTGCGAATCGGGCCAGGGCGACCACATGAGCCAGCTCGCGGAGCGCGACCACAACCTCTTCGGGATGAAATGGTCCTCGTCGTTCGCCGCCTGCCCAGAGGTGACCGGCAAGTCGGCCTGGGCGACCAACGAGGAGTACGGCGGCGAGACGGTGGCGATCACGGCGTACTTCACCTCGTTCGCCTCGGACGTGGACTGCATCCGCTTCAGGAGCCGCGTCTTCCTGCAGGCGGGCCACTACGCGAACAACCCGCTCATCCGCGAGGCGATCGAGAAACGCGACTCGGACAAGATGGCCGAAGGCCTCAAGGACGCGGGATGGGCGACGAGCTCGTCCTACGTCGAGAGCCTCAAGTCGGCCATGGACACCTACGGCCTGCGCCGCTTCGACGGCATGAGCCTGGAGGAGTTCCGGAGCCTGGACCAGGTGAGGTCGACCGTGGTCGCGGCGGCGCGCAGCCAGCTCGGCGTGCCCTACGTCTGGGGCGGGACCACGCCCGGCGTCGGGCTCGACTGCTCGGGGCTCACCCAGTACTGCTACGCCCAGGCGGGGATCTCCATCCCGCGAAACTCCGAGGACCAGTCCGCGTTCGGCACCAAGGTCCCCGTCTCGCTCGCGGAGCCCGGGGACATCCTGTGGCGCCCGGGGCACGTCGCCATCTTCATCGGGGACGACAAGTACATCCACGAGCCCTACTCGGGCGAGGTCTGCAGGGAAGCGTCGGGCGTCGGCTACTTCACCGCAGCGATCAAGGTTATCGGATAGGAGGAGGAAAGAATGGATAGGAAAACGAAGATCATCGCCGTCTTGGCGGCAGGGGCGCTGGCGATCCTCGTCGGATCGAGCGTAGCGCGCTGCACGCTCGCGCAGGACGGCGGCGAGGCGGGACCCGATCCCGTTTCGCAGGAGCAGGCGAGCCCGCAGGAGACCGGGCGAGGCGACGAGGAAGAGGATGCCGGAGCCGCCGACGGCGCGCCCAAGGGCTTCTCCGCGCTGGCCGGGTCGTCCTGGACGAGCGAGGACGGCGGGTCCTCGCTGTCCATCACCCCGACGAACCTCGTCGTGACGTCCCCGGAGGGCACGACGGTCCTCTACTACGCGCTCGACGAGGAGTCCTCCGCGGACGGGAGCCTCTCCGCGACGCTCTCCGTCTCCCAAACCGTAAACGGCCCGCAGCAGCTCGCGGTGCTCTTCGTCACCAGCGGCCCAGACGGTTCCCAGAGGATCGTATGCGACGAGCTGGGCGGCGCCTTCGTGCGCGATGTCGCCGAGGAAGCGCACGTGTCGATCGGGAACCCGGACGAGGCGCTGTTCGACGCGTTCGGGCACACCCGTGACGAGTTCGAGGCGGTCCTCGGCGAGTTCGCGAAGGGGGCATCCCCCCATGCGACCGAGGCGACCTGGGACGGCGAGGTCTGGCTCGACTTCAACGCGGGCACCAAGCTCACGAACTTCACCCTCGACGACGCGGCGAACACCCCCGTCACCGTGGTCGACGACGGGTCCGGGGAGCTGACGTTCCGATGATCGCGCGCATCGAGGCAAGGCCGAGCGGCAGGGAGCGCTTCGCGAGGGCGTCCCTGCTCTCCTTCATCGTCTGCGCGGCGATCTTCCTGCCGGCGCGGCCCGCCTGGGCGAGCATCGCCGACGACATCAACGGGTGGCTCTGCGACGTGCTGCGCGACTGCTGCAACTGGATCTTCTCCCAGCAGGCGAACGTCCTGGAGTCGATCGGCTACGAGGGGATCCTGGGCGCCGACTTCGGCAGCATGCTCACGACGGCAGGCGGGACCTCCATGTACGACATCGTGCACGCCGTGTGGCAGGTCGCGATCCTGCCCATCGGCTGCGGGGTGCTCTCGCTCGTGTTCACCATCAAGCTCATCCAGATCTCCCAGCGCATGGACGGCAGCCAGTCGCTGCCGGGCGTGAAGGAGGTGGTGTTCCTGCTCGTGTTCTTCGCCGTGTTCCTCTTCCTGATCCAGAACAGCTTCGAGCTCATGCAGGCGATCTACGAGGTGGTGGGGCTGGCGATAGACAGGACGATCGCGCTGTTCGGCACGGGGGGCGCGCTCGACCTAGGCGAGGTCTCCATCGTCACGGGGGACGACGACCTGCCCTCGCTCATCGCGATGCTCCTCGTCTCGCTCGTCAGCTGGCTCGTCGTGCTGGTGGCCTACATCGTGAGCCTCGTGGTCTGCTGGGCGCGGGCCCTGCAGCTCTACATCATGGCGGCGTTCAGCCCGATACCGCTGTCCCTCATGGCGCTCGACGACATGCGCCAGATCGGCGTCGGCTACATCAAGAACTTCGCCGCGGTCTGCATCGCGGGGCTGATCATCCTCATCCTGCTCGTCTCGTTCCCCCTCATCCTGGGCGGGCTCGTCGCCGTCAACCCCGGCACGGGGACGCCGATAGACAGCATCGCGAACGGCCTCACCTACGCGCTCCAGTACCTGGCCATGTGCGTCCTGCTCATCCTCTCGCTCGTGAAGAGCGGCACGTGGGCCCGCGACATCGTGAGCGGGTTCTGACCATGGAAGCGCGCAGGCACACCTCGTCCCTCGGGATGAGATCCTGCGGGCCTTGCCGCCGGCCCGGGCCCGGTCAACAAAGAGAAGGGCCGGCGCCATCCCGATACCAAGGAAAGGAGAAGAGACGATGGCCGAAGAGAAGAAGAACACCTACATCACCCTGCACAGGAACTTCGTCAAGGCCGATATCGAGTACGCCGACCCCAAGAGCGGCGAGAAGAGGACCTTCAACTCCGTGACGCTGCCGAAGGGGACGGTGATCGAAGGGCGCGACGTGAGCTACTACCAGTTCTCGCCCATGTTCGTGAACCCCTCGAAGTACCGAGGCGAGAACTTCGTCGACATACCGCTTCTGACGAACAGGGAGGTCTGGTTGCAGCGCTCCGTCCTCGACGCCGAGGGCAATCCCGTCATAGACGAGCGGACGGGGCGTGCGGCGAAGGACACGGTCAAGGTCATGCCGGCGCAGCTCAAGACCGCCCTCGACGAGGCCCGCAGGGAGTACCTCGCGCAGCGCGAATCCAGGGAGCAATCGCTCAGCTCGCGCGCCGAGCATGCCCGCGAGGGCGCTTCCGCCCTCTCCGAGGGCAAAGCCCCTTTTGAGAAACCAGCACGATAGGAGGTGCGTCATGAGCAAATCAAGCCCCATCGGCGCAGTCGACCGCTCCGCTCCGCTCAGGGCGATCCTCGCCGTCCTGCTCGCATTTTCCGGACTTCTCGCCACGCTGTCGCCGGCGTTCGCCGGGGAGGCCCATGCGGCGCAGACCGCGAAGCTGACCGTCGGGTCGAGCATCTACTACGGCGGCTACTCGACCACCTGGATGTGGGCAGACGGGGAGATGGCGTACTGCGCCGACCCGGCGTCGTCGACGCCCGCCCCGGGGACCTATTCGAGGACTTCCCTGGATGCGCCGTCCGGACGCACGGCGGAAGTCGCGGCTGACCTCTGGTTCGGATACGGCTCTCCGGGCTTCGATGCCTCGCTCTGGCCGAGCAGGTGGTACGACGGCTCGGCCATGAACGACAACCACTACGCCGCGCTCACCCATATCCTCGTCTCCGACACCTACACCTCCGACGGCAGCTACGCGCTCTACGGCTGCACCGAGGACTTCAAGCAGTGGGTGCGACAGAACGTCATCGGCTTCGGAACCTCCGGCCAGGAGATCAACCCGAACGCGACGGGACGCCTGATCGCCGCGCGCGCGGGCGAGGTGCCCCAGAACTTCGAGGCTTTCCAGCTCCATACGGGAGCAGGCACGCAGATCATCCTGTCCTTCGAGTACACCCCCTACGGCGAGATCGTGCTCCAGAAGAGCTCGGCGCTGCCCGAGGTCAGCGGGTCGAACCCCTGCTACAGCCTCGCCGGCGCGGTCTACGGGGTCTATTCGGACAGCGGCCTCGCCTCCAAAGTCGGATCCATCGAGACCGACGGCAGCGGGTCAGGCAAGCTGGGCGAGCTCATTCCCGGCACCTACTGGGTGAAGGAGACCGTCCCCGCCAAGGGCTACGCCCTCGACGAGACCGTCTACCAGGTGGAAGTCCATCCCGACATGGCGAGCGCCGTCAACGGCGCCGCGGGCGTCGCCGACTACCCCAAGTCCGACCCGGTCGGCATGCTCGTCATGAAGGTCGACGCGACGACCGGGGAGAGCGCTCCCCAGGGCTCGGCGTCGCTTGCGGGCGCGGAGTTCACCGTGCGCTTCTACGAGGGCCACTACGCCAGCGCCGAGGAGGCGGAGGCGTCCGGAGATCCCGCGCGAACCTGGGTGTTCGCAACCGACGCCGACGGCTTCGCGGACTACGCCGACGCCTACAAGGTGGCGGGCCCCGACCTCTACCATATGAGCAACGGGGATCCCGCGCTTCCTTTGGGCACGGCCGTCATACAGGAAACCAAGGCGCCCGCCGGCTACAACCTCGACGACGGGGCGGGCGGCGAGCCCAAGGCGTTCTGCATTCAGATAACCGACGGCGGCGCCATGGGCGAGGCCGTCTACACCTACAACGCGCCCAAGGCGCCCGACACGGTCGAGCGCGGCGACTTCCGCCTGGTCAAGGAAATCCCCATCGAGGTCGAGGACGAATCCGGCATAGTGCAGGAGGCCGAGCGCGTGCTGCTGCCCGGCGTGCAGTTCCAGCTGATCAACGCATCCGAGAATCCGATCGTCTCTCCCGAGACCGGCGAGAAGGCCGAGCCCGGCGAGGTGGTCTGCACCATCACCACCGACGAGAACGGCCTCGCATCGACCCGAGGCGGCCTCGCCGTCAACGGCTGGGACATCCCGCAAGGCTGGTCGGGCGCCCTGGCATACGGCACCTACACGGTGCACGAGGTCATCCCGGACTCCGTGGCCGAGGCCTTCAAGGCGGAGTACGGCCACGACATCATCCCGGTCCCCGACTGGAAGACGACCGTCTCCGCGGAAGGGCAGTACGACCCGCCGGCGCTCGTGAACAACCACATCCCGCAGACGCCGCTCAAGGTTGTCAAGACGGACGCCGAGACGGGGCGCCAGATCCCGCTTCCCTGCTCCTTCCAGCTGCTCGACTCTGACGGGGAGCTTGTCACCTACGAGAGCCACTACCCCGACACCCGCATCATGGACACCTGGACCACCAACGAGCGCGGCGAGGTGACGCTGCCGATGCTGCTCGAACAGGGCGACTACACGCTCGTCGAGGTGCAGGCGCCAGAGGGATACGTCAAGGCGCTCGAAGGCAAGACCATCACGGTCGGGGCGGTCTACAACGACTGGGACGACCTCATCGAGGTCGAGTTCGCCGACATGCCCCAGAAGGGCACCATCAGCGTCGTCAAGCACGACTCCGCGACGGGCGAGCCGGTTTCCGATTCCGTCTACGTCGTGAAGGCGGCATCCGACATCGTCACGGGCGCCGGCACGGTCCGCGCCCATGCCGGCGACATCGTGGCCACGCTCGAGACCGACGAGGCGGGCCGCGCCACGACCGGCGAGCTCTACCTCGGGACCTACACCGTCTACGAGGCGAAGGCCAAGGACGGCTACGCGCTCGACGTCGACGAGAAGACCGTGACGCTCGAATACCAAGGCCAGGACGTCGCCGTGTTCGACGAGGTGCTCGAAGCAGAGGATGCCCCCACCGAGCTCAAGGTCAAGAAGGTCGACGCCCTCGATTCTGACAAGCCCGTGGCAGGCGCCGTCTTCAGGCTCTGGAACGGCGAGGGAACCTACGACGAGGAGCTCGTCACGGGCGAGGACGGCGCCATCAGCGTCCCTTACCTCGAGCACGGCTCCTACCATCTGCAGGAGACCTCGGCCCCCGAGGGCTACGTCGTGAGCGACGTGGACGACGAGGGCAACGCCGCCGTCCACGACCTCCTCGTGAACGACCAGGGAATGTTCGAGCTTCCCGACGGCACCATGAGCGCGGTCTTCGAGCTCGAGATAGCCAACATGCCCAAGACCATGGGCACCACGGCAACCGATGCCGAAAGCGGAGCGCACGAGGGCCAGGCGCGCGAGAACCTGACGATAATCGACACGGTCGAGTACACCGGCTGCATCCCCGGAACCGAGTACACGCTCGAAGGGGTCCTGATGGACGCCGAGACGGGCGAGCCCGCGCTCGACGACGACGGCAACGAGATCACCGCCCAGGCGACCTTCACGGCCGAGGACTTCGCGGGAAGCGTCGAGATGGCCTTCGCCTTCAGCGGCGCCGGACTCGCGGGCAAGAGGCTCGTCGCCTTCGAGACCATGACGTGCGGGGGCGAGGAGTACATGGTGCACGCCGATATCGAAGACGAGGGCCAGACGGTTGCCGTCGTCGACATCGCCACGACCGCCGTGAACCCCGAGACCGGTGACGCCACCGGCGTCGCGGACGAGGGGCTCGAGCTCGTCGACACGGTCGAGTACACGGGGCTCACGCCAGGAAACACCTATACGATGACGGGCCATATCGCGGACGCCGAGACGGGCGAGATGCTCGTGGACGGGGACGGAAACGCCTACGTCCAGGAGGTCGCGTTCTCGCCCGAGGAGGCCGATGGAGCCGTCGAGGTCGCCTTCGAGATAGACGCGAGCGGGCTCTCCGGCAGGACGACCGTGTTCACGGAGACGCTCTCCGACTCCGAGGGGAACGTCATCGCGGTGCATGACGACATGGCAGACGCGAACCAGTCGATCTACTTCCCGGCGATCCGCACCAACGCGGTCGACGGGGCCGACGGGGACAAGAGCCTCGTCGCGGGCGAGTCCGCGGTCATCGTCGACACGGTGACGTACGAGAACCTCATCCCCGGCAAGGAGTACGTCGTGACGGGCGTGCTCATGGACAAGGCCACGGGAGAGCCTTTGAAGGACGCGCAGGGCAACGGCGTATCCGCCTCGGCCGCGTTCACGCCCGAGTCCCCCGACGGGGAGGTAGAGGTGGCCTTCGAGTTCGACGCCACCGGGCTCGCGGGCAAGAGCGCCGTCGCGTTCGAGTCGCTCGTGAAGGACGGCATCGAGGTCGCACCGCACGCCGACATCGACGACGAGGCCCAGACGGTGGCAATCGTCGAGCCGGATGAGGCGGCCCCCGGCAAGGGATATCCCAAGACCGGAGCCGCCGCGACCGCGGTGGCGGCAGGCGCCGGCGGAATCGCCTTGGCAGCGTACGGCATGGCGGGCGCTGCGAGCGCTCTCCTGAAGCGTCGCAAGGGAGCGAGCGATGGCCAGGACGAAGACGCCTAAGTGTCGCCGCATCCTCTTCGTGGCAGAGGGCGGGCGCAATGCCCGCCCTCTGGGCGCCGCTGTTCGCATCGCCCTAGCGCTCCTAGCTGCGGGGATGCTCGCCTTCGCGCTGCGGCAGACGCTGCAGCCTGGTGGCGGCATCCCCTCCGTGCTGGTGTCCGACTTTCCGGGAAACGCTCCTGTCGCCGTCTCCGACGAAGGAGATCGTGCGATCGACTGGGCGACGCTCCCCGAGGAGGTGGTCGCTTGGGTCGAGGTGCCGGGGACCTCCATTGACGAGCCGATCGCCCAGGCCACGGCGGACGCGCCCAATCGCTACCTTCATGCCGACGCCCTTGGGCGGGGCGCCTACGGCACCCCCTACCTGGATTGGGAGTGCTCGCCCGATTCCCCCTTCTCGATTGTCTACGGGCACCATATGGACGACGGCAGCGTGTTTGCTGATTTCGCGCGGTACTCCGACAGGGGCTACGCGGAAGGGCACAGGGGCATCCGGGTGAGCACCCGCGTCGACGACCGGGTCCACGAGCTGCGCGTCATGGCCGTGGATGTGGTGGACGCAGACGAAGAGAGGGTCCGCGCCTCCTTCGGAAGCGACGGGGAGCGCGCCGCCTACCTCAACGTGCGGATATCTAGTAGCGACCTCGTGCTCGAGGAGGCGGATCTGTCGGATTCCAAGGTCTGGGCCTTCGCGACGTGCAGCTACCAGACGTCCAACTCGCGGACGGTGGTCTATGCGATAGAAGATAGGAGATGAGAATGAAGGTGTTTCTTTTTGCGCTCGGGATGTTCCTCATGTGCAACGCGATCCTCGCATGGTGTTGCCTCAAGGTGGGATCTATGGGCGAGGACGATCATTCGTGAGGGGTTGCCCAAGAATCATTTAGTCTTTGTTGCCCAGGATGTTATTGATTGTCGAAATCGTCCATCTCTTTCGCATCGTGCCGGTTTTATCTGTGCTGGTGCTTCGGAGATTATCGACGAGTGATCGGAGCCATTTTATAATTTGCTCGTTGTCTTGGCATTGTAGATAAAGCCCGCATTGCTTGAATGACTCCTGGATTCGGGATTGCCCCATCGGCTTTGAAGCGCTGAAGATTCGGGCGAGGAATTCTGGATCGATGTCGGTGAGCCTTGCCGGGTTTGCTTTGGCGACGTTTTGAATCAATTCGCCTAGCTTTTCCCCGCACTCAGGGTCGTCGGGGCTGATCTGGCTGGTGTCCGCCATTTTCCTTTCTCGGGCGGTGAGGGCTTCCTCTCTAAGTCGGTCCATCGCATCTTTGCAAGGTCCCGACTGGCCGATCTTTAAAGCCCTGTCGAGGTCCTCATAAACCGAGCCTCCATCCTTGGAAATCACTTCCGAGCAGCAATCGACGAAGGCTCTATCGTCCAATGATCCTTCGAAGCCTATTTCCGCTAATGCGAAGTATGTTGTTAACGCTTTAGGGGTGTATTCTGCGGAGAAGTTCTTCTTAGCGACTAAGCTGCAAAGCTCTTCCATCATTGAACTAGCTTGCGAGTCGGTGAGGCTTTCGAAGAACGATAATTGATTGGTCAGTTCTGACATGCTGATGGTGTCATCGTTCTGCGGATACCATCTTTCCAGGTAGCTAATATATTCTTCTGGGAGCTGAGTCGATGAGGGGCCATTCGAATCACCGAAGTAGTCGTTAAAGCAACCGAACGAGGAAAATCGGGCATATCGTTCGTTTTGGTTCTGGAGCCGGAATATTCCGGGGATGTCGTCACTGGCGTAGTCAGGCTTTTCGGGTTTGGCGGGCTTTTTGCCTAGGCATATGAGAAGGGCGAAGCTGATCAGCTCTTGCAGTGCGGACTGCCTGTTTTTCCTTGCTGCGTCTCCAGGGTAGTTCTTATCGGCTGCCAGAAGATCCTCTATGAAACTCTTCGATTTTAGAAATGCTCTGACGTTGCCGCAGTTTGCCATTCGGGCAGCTTGCACGATGATGTCAATCCTGTCTTGTCCGTCGGCAGGATCTGCGAATACGCTTTTTGCGATGTCTTCGAGGCTCGGTTTGAAGCGCAGGCACCGCCAAACCAGTTTTTCTCTGACTTCGGAATCGAAACCTCTGGCGTCCGGTGACTTCTTCGGGCCATGAGCCCCGTCGGTCTCAGCGCATTTCGGGCTGAATGAATTGGAGACAAGTATCGTCTTTACCCCTTTATTCTCGACCAGATCGTTGACCGCTCCGAAGAGAGACAGATCATCGCAGTTCGCGCTTCTCCTTTCTGTGTCATCAAGGATTAAAAGGTGCTTGCGTGGTAGGAAAAGGGAGGTAAACAATTCGGGATCGATGCTGAAGTTCACTTTCGGGAAGATTCTGAAGAAAGCAAGACCTTCGGATGCAGCTCTGCTCAGTAGCTTGAGTATATATTGAAAGGCACGGCTTCTTTTGTTGCCATTTGGATCGTCGAGGGGCAGCATGGCAGCCATGATTCTTCGGTAGAGGTCGTTCGAATCAGATATTCCGAACAAGGAAACGTAGACAATTTTTAGATCTATGCCTTCCTTATGGAGTTCTTCTTCGAGCCTAGTCTTCAGGAACCTCGTCTTTCCGGATCCCCATTCGCCTTCTATCGCGATTGCGTAATGCAAATCGCTTTTACGCAGGTATTCCGTCGTAATTTGTTGGAGAATCCATTCGGTGTTGCCTTGTCCAACTGCTGTTTTGCGCATGTAAAGCCCCCTTGGGTTCCGGCTCTAATCAATATCGGTGAAACCTATTTTCATCGCACTCGCTCAGCTCCTGCTCTTTGCTTTCTCAGCGTTGCTTGCTCGGTAGGCGTGGCGATGATATGTCGATAGAATTAGAATATCACCAGGTAATTTAACGTGCTCAGCAGGAAATAGGGGAATCAGGCGTTGCGAAGCCGATCTGGCTGTATCGGGCTTCCTTGGGCACTGGCCGAACGCTACCGATTCTCTTTCTGGCGAATTATCTCAAAGGCTATGTCAAGGTCAGCGTAACGGCAAGCTTTCCTTTTGCAGTTGAAGCTGGTCGGTCGCAATTTGAGTTGAGATCTTCCGATAATTGTTGGAACAATGGATAGGGGGGCGGAATGCCGGCAGAAGATCATCCTGATTTTTTCACGGTCTATTACATGAACGAGGAAAAGGTCTTTGAGGCGACAATGCTTCTGGATAACGAAGTCGCAACTGGCAGCTCCAGGGAAAGCGGCAGCTCCTTTGGTGGAGAAGGAGATGTAGAAGCTAAGGGGGGCGCCAAAATACCGATACTTACGAGCTTCGACCTCGATGTGCAAGGTAATCTTCATGGCGAAAAGCAGAAAAAGGTTGTAGACACTCTTGTGTATGTCAACACGAAGAGCCGAATGCTTTCTCGACTCATAGAGCACTGTGTGACCAAAGATGGGAAAGGCAAATCTGACGGTAAATCGCTTGAGGTCGATTTGGCTGAAGGGGATTTGGTTTATATCAACGGGCTGTCTCTCGAGCTCATTAATGAGGAAGAGATTCGCAGCATCATGATGTTGACGAACGGATTCCTTGATGGGTTTACTATTCCAGAATCCGGAAATCTCGATTTGGGCCATATGGTGCAATCATTCCTGCACAATGGTGCGGCGTTCAAGCTTTTGGGACGATCTGGGCCTTGCAAGAAGCCACTGTATATGAAGATCCCCCTTGACGGGAAAGATATGTTCGAGAGCAAATACACCATTGACGACCTGCTCATAGGAAAAGTGGGAGTTGTAGGGGTTTGCAAAGGGGAAATAACTCCCGATAAGCTGAAGAGCCCGCTCGACTACTTTCAGAAGTCCGAGACGGCTAATCATATTACGGCGATTACGGCGAACGTTGTTGAATGCGGCGAAGAAGAGACATCTGCGGAAAATGTCGAGGGAAAAGATGGAGAAGAGGGAATCTACATCGATGTGTTTGCTCTTATCCAATCAATCTCGCTGAATAATGGTGGTGGGAAATAGTGCACGAGCTAGTAACCTATAAGCGTGCTCAATACCCGGCCTTTGTTGATGAGATCCAAAGAGAGGGCCGTGAGATAACATCTATTTTCGAGTATCAAAGCGAAGATGGCGCCGAGGCTCTTCTTTCTTCGTCAAGCGTCGTCGTGGACGTTACCCAGTTCATTGAGCTAAAAATAGGCGAACAACCTTTCGTTCCAATGTTTGAGCTGCTTCTTTTGCGTATGCCTTCCGATGTTCTGTTTATTGCGGATGAAGAGGTCGCAGAGAAAGGAAAGTATCTCCTAAGGAACACTTTCTCCAGCTTTAAGAACTGCGAAGCGGGCATGGAGGATAATCAGGATGGTGACGTAATGGAGAAAAAGACCCTTGTATCTCTTGAAGATGCGGAATATGAAGGGGTTGTAAATACTCTGGATAATGATCTTATTGGCCAAGGTCGCTTCAAAGACGCCTTCAAGGAGCATTCAAAGAGCTTCAGATTGTTTTACGCCCTCGGGGAACAAAGGGTATTCTCCCTTTTGCTCCTGGGTCCCTCTGGTGTCGGGAAGACAGAAGTGGCCAAGATTTTATGTAACGCCATTGCACCAGATGAGCCGCTTCCGAAGATCAATCTTGGGAATTATAGCAGCAAGGATTCTCTCAATTCTCTCATAGGCAGCCCGAGGGGTTACGTAGGAAGCGAAGAGGGGGAGTTGGGAAGAAAACTCGATTCCTCCAAAGCGGGTGTCCTACTTATTGACGAGTTCGAGAAGGCCGAGCCTTCCGTTTGGAACTTTTTCCTCGATCTTCTTGAGACGGGAACCTATACCGACTCGCAGAGCAGAGAACACGAGCTGGGCGGCTATGTCATCGTATTCACGACGAATTGCCCGAGGGCGCGATTGGAAACGACTTTTCCGGCAGAGTTGCTTTCCCGCTTCAGCTTGATGGCTCATTTCTTTCCCTTGAGCCATGCTGAAAAGGAAAAGTTCGTTGAAAGATATGTATCGAGCTTTTCGGATAAGTATCAAGGGCTGGATGAACGCCCCTTCCCTTCATTGCCGGACGATGTGACGGAGAGGGCGCTAAAGGAGATAAACGTCGACGCCTTTGACAACATTCGTATTCTGAAAAACGCAACTCGATTTTGGCTCGCTTCGCTCGTTGAAAGTTTATGAGCGAGAATGATCGAGGTATTGCGACCTTTTCCGGTTTGATCTCTATTCCCAATGCCCTCCAACAGCAACGGTCTCCCAATGTCCTTCCTCGCGGTGCTTGATGGTCTCTTCCCCGACCTTCACCTGCCGGACTTCGCTGTGGTAGCCGGAGCCTTCTCCGGCGAGCATGTGTTGCTTGTTGTGATCAGACGTGCTTCCCGTGATGTCGGCGCCGCAGATGTTGCAGATCGATCTCTCGAGGCTCTCGTAGATGGGGATCGTCTCAACCCATGCAGCTTTGTCGACGACCCATATTCTCTCGATCTCCTCGACCCAGGTCTTCTGGGAATCGCTAGTGCTACTCGATTGCAAATTAGCAGAGTCTTCATCCGAGCTTGAGGTACTCGCATTGACCTCATCGACGACGGTGGCGTTGCCACCCGCTGCTGCTTGATCGGCTGCTATGGATTCTTTCGTACTTTGGCTTTCCGATGGACGGACATCAGGCGCGCATGGTTCGGTATCGCTGAGTGTCATCCCGGTGTTTCCTTGATCGGCCGGGTTGTCGCCCGATACGCTCGCATCTTCGGCGGTCATTTGCTCTTCCGTCTTGCTGCTTTCAGAGGACAGGTTGATCTGGTGCGCGGCAATCGCGGGGAAGCATGCCGCGGCTATGAAGACCACCGCGGCGCAGCCTGCTATGATGGTCGTCTTCTTTTTGTTCTTGAAGACAGCAAGTATCTTCCCCCTGATTTTCTTGGGCTTGTCATTCATCCCGCACTCCTCTACATGAATCTGAACACGGCTCGGATCAACCAGCCGAAGAACCCTACCGTCGCTTTAATCAGGAACCTCATCGTCTAATCCTTTCATCCACTCGCACCCTACGTCCTGAGTTCCGTCTTCCTTACCGGGATGCCGCTCTCCAAAGGAGCCGGGGGGCGAGGCGCTTATGGCCAGCGCCTCGTCGTACGCTCCGAGTCCGAAGCCGAACCTCGAGCAGATCTCTTCGGGTGCCGCCACCGAAGCGCCGGGCATGCGGGACAGGATGCCGAAGAGCTCGACGGCGCACTGCGCCTTGCTCTTCTGAGAGGCGTCGCTGATGCACAGGTCGACCATCTGCTTGAACTTCGCCGCGTCCACGAGCTCTCCTCCCACGCGGAACGCGAGCTCTCTTTCATCGGCCTTTATTTGGACCACATGCGAAACCTCTTCCTTCTCCGCGAGCAGGAACTGCCATCCTCGGCTCCTTGAGGCTCTGGGCGTCCCCTCCTGGGAATCGAGCTGCGCCGCTCCCGGGGAGATGTCGTAATGATGGATGCAAAGCCACAAGCCCGTCTGCCCCAGACGGTCGAACCTCAGCTCGTAGTTCGCGAGCATCGCGTTGCTTCCGAAGGGCTGCGCGGCGGTGAACCGCCCGTCGTCGAAGACGTCGACCCTCCCGTTGTCGTATGTGATGACTACCTTCATCGCTGGCGCTCCTCCCTCCTTTCGCGCGGCTGCTCGCGCTGCGGGGTGTTTCGCTCGGAGCCCGATGGCTCGCCCGCCCAGCCTCCTTTGCCGCTGGCGCGACCGTCCCTTCGGCTGACGTCGTGGAGCGGAAGCGCTTTTCTCTCCTTCAGGAAGTCCCTCGCATGCTCCAGGGCCTCGATCTCCTTCCGGATGCGGGTTTCCCGGTTGGCGGGAACTCCGTTTCGCAGCCTGGCTCGCTGCGCCGCGATCGCGCTGTCGGCAGCGTCGAGGGACATGATGCGCCATTTGCCGCAGACCTCTAACGCATTGGAGAGCGAATCCAGCTCGTCGAGGTCCTTGAGTTCGACTGCCTTCCTGGCGAGGCGCAGGAGTTCCCGCGAGGATGCGTCCGGCAGGTGCTCTGCCCTCGCTCCGAGGAGCCGTCTTTCCAGCGCGGCCTTGCCGAAGGATGCGCCCAGGCGCTCCCCCGAGACGCGGCGGGCGGGCGCGTCGGCGAGCGAGAAGATCCAGTCTTGCCTGCGCGCGCGGGGGGAGTTGTCCTCGATCCCGACGCCCATCATTCCGAGGATGCTCCGGAACTCCTGCTCGTTTCTGGCAAGGCCCTTCGCGATGCCCACCCTGTTCCTGATGTCCGCCACCCACGAGTAGCCGCCCGCCGCCTCGGCCCTTCGCTCGGCTCGGCTGCGGTAGGTCTCCTGCAGGGTGCGCGCTTTCGCTCCGAGCTCGCCTCTGTTCGCCGCGAGTCGCTGGAAGCCCGTGCTGGGCTCGGGCCTTTCGTTGCTGAGCGCCCTGAGCCCCCGCTCGGCCGCCATCTCCTGGAGCGCCCGGTTGAGATCGAGGGGGTTGTCGGTATGCATCCTCCTGCCCGTGACCACGTTCGTGTTGTTCACGACGATGTGCGCATGGGGGATGCGGTTTTCGTTGTCGTCGTGGTAGACGATTGCGATGTGGTGCTCGGGGAAGAACCGGAGTGCCCATGCGTGCGCCAGCTCCCTGAGCTCATCGAGGCTCACTTCGTCTTCCGGGGAGGGAGACAGCACGAAATGCTTGAAGGTGCGGGCCCTCTTCCCGTTCCATGGATCGTCGTTGCCGCATTCGGCTCTGAAGGCGTCCATTTCCGCCGCCCAATCGAAGGGCTTCCCGAATTCGGGCTCGCGCATGAGGTCCGCGTCCGGCGTCTCGGAGAAATTGAAGAAGTCGCGCGCGAGCGCGCGCCCGTTCTTCTCGAGGTACCTTTGGACCGGGACGCAGCTTCCGTGTCCCGATATGGGCTTCAGCACTGGCATCCTCACCACCTCGCGAACATCGCGGTCTCGAGCCGTGACATCTCCTCGCACAGCTTTTCCTGCCGGGCGTTCACGGCATCCAGCTTCTCGCGGATCTCCGGGAGGGCGATGTCCAGGTACTCGTACCGGAGCTTTCCGTGCCGCAAGTAGTAAGAGATGGAGTTGAGCGCATGCGTCGCCTGGTTCAGGTTCGTGCCGAACCGGCGCATTTCCTTGTGGATGCGCGATATCTCCTTGGCGTCGACGACGACCAGGCGGACGTTGGGCCAGTGGATCTCGCTGGCGGGAAGCTGCGCCAAAAGGCGGATGAGGTCGGACCTCGTGAGGCCGCATTTCTCGGCGATCTCGTCGATGTGGGCCCGCTCTTCCGGGGTCATGCGGATGTGGAAGTCCGCGGTCTTGGGGTTCTTCTTGCTCATGGGCGAAACCTTTCGCTTAGGGGCCAGCGGGGGCTCCCCCGCGACGAGGGAGCCGGGACTGTCGGGCTTGCCCCGGCAGGCTGGGCGACCGAGCTGGTTCTCCGACCCGTTCGCGATGCGAAGGGAGGAGGCCGGCGCTTCCCGTGGCTCTGTATCCACGGGAAACCATCGGAAGGGATTTGTATCCCTTCCATGGGCTACTTGCTAAACCCGGGGCTCACGGCCGATGGAGGAGGCGTCCTTATCCGCCGCGAGCCCCTGCCGAACGCCTAGAGGAGCCTTCCCAGCTCCTCGGCATGCCTGGAGATGGCCTCGATCATGCCTCGGTCCGCCTGCGGGAGGGGCGTTCGGTGCCTGGAGAGGAACTTCTGGATCTCCCTGTCCGCCCGGCGCAGCCGGTCGTCCGCGTCGGCTCCCTTCGAGGTGTTCCTCCGGATGAAGTCGGTGGTGTCGCGCTTGCCGTATCCGCCTTCCTCGGCCCATTGGACGTGGAGTCTCATCTGCTCCTTTTGGGGCACTTTGGCGAGCATCTTGATCGCCTGGCTCGAAAGGGCCCCCTCGTCCGCCAGCTTCCTCCATCCGAGGGAGAGGTCGTTCTCGATCGTCGAGGCGAGCGCCTCCTGCCTCCGGATCGACTTGCCCGAGACCTTCCGCCCCGTCTGGCTGCTGATGATCTCCGCCTTGATGTCTTCGGTTCTCATGCCGGAAAGGCGCGGGTCGCTTCCTCTCATGCGCTCGACCTCGGCCCCGAGCGCCCGCGTCGCGGCGGCGCGCTCCGTGACGGTGAGCTCCCTCGTGAAGTAGTTGGCGGCATGGAGGAGCGCGATGGCCTGCTCGTCGGTGACGCCCTCGACGATCCGGCACGGCATCCTCGCGTAGCCCTCGTCGTGCGCGGAGAGGAGCCGGTACGCGGCCATGCGCCGGTGCCCGGATATCATCTGGTGTTAGCGTCAATATATTTTTCACCATTTTCACCAACGTATTTTC
>NZ_QSCW01000012.1:0-70380 GCF_003463445.1 Collinsella sp. OF02-10 | reverse complement strand
GCAAGGAGATATATTGCCAGACCGGAGGGGCGCCGGGGGCGGGAATCTGGGCGTACACATTTCCTACACAATTTGGGATCCGACTAACGTTTGCCAGCCGTTAACTACCGCTCGCCGAGCATCTCTTTATATAAGGCAGTCTCATGGTTAAAGCGGATACGTTCCCCTAGCTAAAGCACAGCCAGCATCGAGCAACTCATCACGTTCTTCCACCGAGAACCCCTCGGCGTAGACGCGCACCACTGGTTCGGTCCCGCTAGGACGGACCAGCAGCCACGTGTCATCCTCGAATGACAGACGCAAGCCGTCCATATGACTAACGTTTTGCGGCACCTTGCCACAAATCGACTTGGGGTTTACGCCCGGTAGCAGGGTTCGTAACGTTTCGGCATCTTCGGCCTCAAGGCGTAAATCGCGTCGACCGTAACTCGTCTTACCAAATCTGTCCTCGAGTTGGTCGACCAGAACGCCCAAAGGCGCGTCCGTCTTTGCCATAAGCTCACACAGAATCAGACAGGCGAGGATTCCATCGCGCTCGGGCATATGCGCGGCGATGCCGATACCACCGGCTTCCTCGCCGCCTATGAGGACGCCACCCTTCTTCATCTCTGCCGCTATATATTTGAAACCGACTGGTTTGACGGTCACGCGGCAGCCAAGCGCCTCGGCAATGCGACGCACGAGCGTCGAGCACGAAAGATTGACGACGACGCGTCCCTCCAAATTACGAAATTGAACCAAGTCGCCCAAAACGAGCGCCATGATCTGATGCGGATGTATATATCTGCCGCGCTCGTCAACCGCGCCGATACGGTCGGCGTCGCCGTCGGTCACCAGGCCAGCGCAAGCTCCGTCCTCGATAACCGTATGCTCGCAAGCGTCCACCCACGGCTCAACGGGGTCGGGGCAGATATCTTCTTGGTCAGGCGCCTGCCCGGCGTGAATCTCGTGCACCTCAACGCCAAGCTCGCGCAGCAAGTCGGCTAGATAGCCCTGGGCTGCGCCGCCCATGGGGTCAACAACCACGCGCAGGTGCGCGGCGCGGATGGCTTCGGCATCGACAAACGATGCCACCGCTTGCATATAGTCAGGAATGATATCCGCGGTGCGATATTGCCCCTCGATCCCCATTGGCTCGGGAGCCATGGTCTCTTCGAGCTCTTCGATGACATCCTGGTTGGCGGTCGAGCCGTCACCCATGCGAATCTTGAGACACAGATAACCCTGCGGATGATGGGACCCCGTCACCATGAGCGCGCCGCACGCCTCACCGTCATAAGCCGCCGCCCACGTAAGGGCAGGGGTCGGAACAGGTCGCGAAGCGAGCACGGCGTCTAGCCCGTGCGCTGCTAGCACACCCGCCGCAAGCTCAGCGAACTCGCGCGCCAGGGGCCGAGTGTCGAACCCTATATATACCGTTTTGCCCGGATTGGTCTTTTGCCACAACTCGCCGACGGCATCGGCGATACGGGCAACGTTATCGGCAGTGAAGTCCTCATCGACGCGAGCGCGCCAACCGTCAGTTCCAAAATGAATTATCGCGCACACGCGCAGACACCTCACAGTGTTTGGATCATGGTACGCATGAGGTATACCCGCGATACACGCTCGGCAACCTGCCGGCACCAGCATTCACCATTTGGGCAAATGCTGCCGAGGACATGCAGGCAATAAAAAAACCGCCCCGTATGGAGCGGTTTTGCCCTTTATATATCGAGCGCCTCGGCCATCGCTGCCGTAGTGATTGCCGTGGTTCCACAGCAACTGCCCACCATTGCGGCACCGGCATGTCTCCATTCGATGCATGCGCGCGCGAAAGCTTCGGGATTCTCGTGCCATACGGGGCCATCCTGAGTCTGGACCGGATCGCCCACGTTGGGACGCACCGTGACGGGAGTAGTCGCCGATGCAACCATCCTGGGCACCGCCGCGTTCGCGGCCGCAAGCGAACAGCAATTAACACCAACCGAGTTTGCGCCGTGTTTTTCGGCGTACAAAACGGCTGCCTCGATGTTGAGGCCATCGCCCAACAGGTCGCCCTTATCGTCAACGACAAAACTCACCAGAACAGGCATGCCGTCGGCGGCATCTCGGGCGCCGGCAAGCATGGGCTGCAAATTACGGATAGACGTCACCGTCTCGATCAGCAGACCGTCAACACCAGCATTGAGCAAGGCGTGCGCCTGTTCGCGCGCAATGCCTCGGATCTCACGAAACTCGGCCGAGTCCTCGGCAAACCACTCAATACCGATCGGACCCATCGAGCCCAGCAGCAGCTGAGGGTGCGCCTGGCGGGCATCGTCGACGGCCCCGCGATTGACCTCCGCCACGGACGGCGCAATCTGGTCGTGCTTGAGGGCATAGCTTGATGCCTGAAAGGTATTGGTAATGAGTACCTGCGCGCCGGCGGCGACATACAAGCGATGGATACGAGAAACGGTCTGCGGCTCTGCCAGATTCCAAAACGCCGGTGGAATATCGGCGGCGTCGTACCCACTCAACAGAACACTGCCCATGGGGCCCTGCGCCAACAAGGTCTCGCTCGACAAGCGGCGCGTAAGTTCCTCGGCACCAAAGCGATTGTAATAACTCGTATCCATATATATCCCGCTATTCCTCGACGCTGATTCCCTGCTTTTCGAGATAGGCGAGCCAGCGGTTCATCGTGTCCTCGGATAGCGCATGCTCCATCATGCAGGCCTCGGAATCGGCTCGCTCAAATTCGACACCGAGCTCCTGAACCAAAAACGTGCGGACGAGGCGATGACGGTACCAGATAGCCGTGCCAACCTCGCGGCCGCGATCGGTCAGGACTACCTTGCCGTAGTGCGATTGCTCGACAAGCTCGGATGCCTTGAGCGCCGAAACCGCTTTATTGACCGATGCCTTGGAGACGCCAAGGCGCTGCGCGATGTCGACCGATCGCACGCCGTTGGTTTCCCCCTCTTCGCTTTCAATGCGAACCATGCACTCCAAGTAGTCTTCGTTCGCCACCGTCAGATGTAGTTCGCGCGAGCTATTTGTCGTATCCATGATCTTCCGTCCCTTCTGCATTCAATGGCTGATTCTACCCCATCCAAGCGTCGCGGTATGCCGTGGCATACCGTGCTAGAGTTCTTGTTGCACACGACGACCAAGATTGGAGCGGTCTTTATGGAAAACACCACCACGAACCCCGATGTCCTCGAGCGCTTTTTGCGCTACGTCCAGATCAACACGCAGTCCGAGGATGCAAACTGCGACCAGGTACCCTCGAGCGTCGTTCAGTTTGACCTTGCCAACGTGCTGGCTGAAGAGCTGCGCGAGCTTGGTGCGGAAGATGCCCACGTGACCGAGCATGCCTATGTCTGCGCGCATATCCCCGCAAGTGCGGGCGCTGAGGACAAGCCCGCCCTTGGCCTGATCGCCCATCTCGACACCACCGAAGTTGCACCGGGCGCCGGCGTGAAGCCGCACATCGTACACTACGAAGGCGGCGACCTGGTCTGCGGCACGGTTGACGGTAAGCCCGTTGCCATGAGCACCGCCAAGCTTCCCGCCCTGAACGACCTCGCGGGTGAGGACCTGGTCTGCAGCGATGGCACCACGCTGCTGGGCGCGGACGACAAGGCAGGCGTCGCCGAGATCATGTCGCTTGTCGCGCGTATCGCTCAGGACCCCTCTCTGCCCCATCCCGCACTCGGCATTTGCTTCTGCCCTGACGAGGAGATCGGTCACGGAGCCGAGCTGTTGGATATCGATACCTTTGGCTGCAAGTACGCCTACACGGTCGACGGCGGCCCCATCGGCGAACTGGAGTGGGAGTGCTTTAACGCCGCCGAGGCGACCATCCGCTTTGAGGGCCAGTCCATCCACCCGGGCGACGCCAAGGGCCGTATGGTCAACGCAGGCAATCTGTTCTGCGACTTCAACGCGTTGCTCCCCTACGTGCAGCGCCCGGAGTATACGGAAGGCTACGAGGGCTTTTATCACCTTGAGGGTGTATCTGCGACCGTCGATCACGCCACGGCGCGCTATATCGTCCGTGATCACGATGCCGCCAAGTTCCAGCAGAAACTCGACCTTATTGATGCCGCCGCCTCGATGCTCAACCAGCGTCTGGGTGAGGAGCGCGTGACGGTCGAGATTAAGCAGCAGTATCGAAATATGGCCGAGATCGTTCGTGACTATCCCGAGCTTATTGATGTTGCCAAGGAAGCCTACCTTGCCTGCGGCGTTGAGCCCCAAGTGCTGCCGATTCGTGGCGGCACCGACGGCGCTCAGCTGTCGTTCCGCGGTCTGCCCTGCCCCAACCTTTCCACCGGCGGCTATTGCTACCACGGCGTCAACGAGTTCGTCCCGGTCAGTTCGCTCGTCAAGATGACCGACGTGCTCCAGGAGCTCGTCGCCCGCTTTGCATAAGCCTGGCCGCTCAAGCCTAAAAGACAAACCGCCCCGTCCTCTACAGAGGACGGGGCGGTTTTTGTACAGGGAGTGTCCCTAACTGCCGGCAGAAAAGGAACGTCCCCAAGTGCCGCAAAATGACGAGATCCACTCTCGCTTTGTGGGTAGTCATTGGGGACGTTCTTGTTTGACTAGTCGTTTAAGAACGTCCCCAATGACTACCCAACGACTAGTCCGGACCAAGGCAACGCCGATGTTTTGGCAACGACAGCGAAAACCCGCCAGAGCGAGCAAGGTGCCTTGAAACGAGGCGGCATTGATCTTTTGATCATGCCGCCGAAGTTGAAAGGCAGATTGCCGCTCTGGCGGGTTTGCAGCGTCAACTGGTTACGCGGGCTGGTAAGCCCGCGTAACCCTAATAATTGGCTTCGTAGCCGTTGCCGTCGCCGGTGGGCTCTTCGTAGTAGTCCGAATCGCTCGAATCGCTTGAGTCATCGGAATCGTCAGAGCTGACCGATGAGGTTGCGGTACCGTTTGCGTAATCGTCAGACGTGTTGTTGTTCAGGTCGCCGATCGTAGAGCTGGAACCGTCGGAAAGACCCATGGTGTTGGGACCCTTGGGATCCTTGCCAGCATCGACGCGCTCCATCATTTCCTTGAGCTCGTCCTCGTAGACAAAGACGTAGCTCACACCGTCGATCATGGTGCTGTCGTCGGCGTACGAGGGCAGGTTGGCCGAGTAGATACCGCCGACATCCATACCGCGCATGGCGTTGACCGTAGCCACGATATCCTGAACGCTCATATCGGTTACGAGCATATCGGACAGCGAATTAACCAGGCCAAAGATCTTCGTGGCATCGAAGTTATTGAGAATCTGGTTGGCAAGGGCGCCAAGCACCTGACGCTGGTGGCGCATGCGCGTGTAATCGCCGTCGGCATAGGTGTAGCGGCAGCGGGCATAGGTAAGGGCGGTGGCACCGTCCATATGCTGCTGGCCAGCGGTAATCTTAATATCCAGGTGCTCGGGGTCGTCAACATCATCGGTTGCGTTAATGTCGATACCGCCAACCGAATCAATCAGCGCCTGCATACCGTCGAAGCTGACCTCGGCATAGTGGGAAATCTGAACACCGCACAGCTCGTTGACCGCCTCGACCATGGCCTCGGCGCCGCCAACGGTATGGCAGGCGTTGATCTTCATGGTCTCGCCCTTGTACTCGACCTTGGTGTCGCGCGGAACGGAAATGAGCGTCGCCTGCTTTTGCGTGGGGTCGATGCGTGCCAGGATAATCGAGTCGGCACGATACGTATCCTCGCCCGGACGGCCGTCGGTACCAAGAAGCAGCACGTAGAACGGATCCTTTGCCTCATCGGTGTCAACCAGAACCCGACGCAGATTGTCGGTAATGACATTAGAATCGCCGAGCTTGCCCATAATGGTGGCAAACCACAGGCCGGCAGCGGTAGTGGCACTCAACAGCACGCCAAGCACGACAATGAGCGCGACGTGACGAATCGTGTGGCTACGACGACGTTGGCGAGCGCGCTCGGAATAGCGAGCCACGTTATCGCGACTGTAGATCTTGGCCTGCGCACCAGTTGAGGGTCTTCGGGTGGTGGTATCTGCGAGGGGCTTTTTATTAAACATAGGCAACCTGTATTAGTAGATGACGGGATCGGGGACGGTAGCATGCTCGACATGCGCGCCGAGCGCCTGCAGCTTTTCGACAAACTGCTCGTAGCCGCGCTTGATGTGATGGATAGCCGAAACCTCGGTCGTCCCGTCGGCGATCAAGCCCGCTACGACGAGGGCCGCTCCGCCGCGCAGATCGGGCGAGGTAACCTGTGCACCCGAGAAGCCCTTGACGCCATGAATCATGGCATGATGGCTCTCGATACGAATGTCGGCACCCATGCGCACCAGCTCAGAGGCAAACATAAAGCGATTCTCGAAGATGTTCTCGGTAATAACGGAACTGCCGTCGGCAAGGGCGGAGAGCACCATAATCTGCGCCTGCATGTCGGTCGGGAAACCGGGGAACGGAAGCGTCTGGATGTCGACCGGCTTGATACGCTCGGCACGGTTCACATGGACGCCATCCTCGACGCGCTCGCAGTCGATACCCATGAGCTCCATCTTCTTGAGCACCATGCCCAAATGAATGGGGCAAAAGCCCGTGACATCGACACCGCGATCGTCCGCCATCAACGCACCGGCGACGATAAAGGTACCGGCCTCGATGCGGTCGCCCACCACGCGATGGATAACGGGATGGAGCTCTTCCACGCCTTCGATAGTCACGACGGGCGTACCGGCGCCAACAATCTTGGCGCCCATCTCGTTGAGCATGTTAGCGAGATCGACGATCTCGGGCTCGCGGGCGGCATTGTCGATAACCGTGGTGCCCTGTGCGCGCACAGAGGCCATGATGAGATTCTCGGTCGCACCGACGCTGGCGAACTCGAGCGTGACGGTGGTACCGCGCAGACCTTGGGGCGCATTAGCGTTGATGTAACCGTGGGCGGTATCGAACTCAACGCCCAGGGCCTCAAGACCAAGAATGTGCATATCGATCTTACGAGCACCCAGGTTGCAGCCGCCCGGCATGGCAATTTTGGCGCGATGGAAGCGGCCCAGCAGGGGCCCCATGACGGCGGTGGAAGCGCGCATCTTGGCAACGAGCTCGTAGGGGGCCTCCCATGAATCGACCTGAGAGGTATCAATCTCGAGCGTGTGCTCGTCGAGAACATCGATCGTAGCGCCCATGCCCTTGAGCACCTTGCCCATCACGTGGACATCGGAAATATCGGGCACGTTCTGCAGCGTCGTCTTGCCCGGCGCCAGAAGCGTTGCCGCCATGAGTTTGAGCGCGGAGTTCTTGGCGCCCGAGACGGGCACGGAGCCTCCGATGGCGTGGCCACCCTCAACGCGGATAATATCCAAGGTCTACCCTTTCAAAAAGCATGCCCGGGGTGGCTGGGCCATCCCGGGCATGATGTGTTCGCAAATGGTCGAACGCTAAATCGTTTGACTATTGGGCAAGCTTGAGCTTACACCATGCGATTTCATTATAGAGGTAGGCGCGGCGTGCATCATCCTCCGACAAATTACCCAGCTTCTCTTCAAAACCTTGAATATCAGCTTTAAGCTTGTCGGCATCGACGGTCGCCAAATCGCAAGCGCGCTCGGCGAGAACGGTCACGACATCGTCCGCAACCTGGGCATAGCCGCCGGCCACGGCAAACGTGTGGTCGACAGTGCCCATGGCCTTATCGGAAACGCGAACGTAACCGCGGTCGATCGTGCAGATCTCGCTGGAGTGAGCAGGCAGGACGCCAAACTCGCCATCCGTGGACGGAATCGACACAAACGCAGCGTCGCCCTCATAGGCGCAGCTCACGGGGCACACGATGCGGATACGCATAACCTACTTCTCCCCCATCTTGCGGGCGCGCTCGCGCACGTCCTCAATCGTGGAAGCATAGCGGAAAGCCTGCTCGGGCAGGTCATCGGCCTTGCCGTCGACAATCTCGGCAAAAGAGCGGACGGTATCCTCGACGCGGACGTAGACACCGGGGTTGCCGGTGAACTTCTCGGCGACGTGGAAGGACTGCGAGAGGAACTGCTGAATCTTACGGGCACGGTTGACCGTAAGGCGCTGCTCCTCGGACAGCTCGTCCATACCCAGAATGGCGATGATGTCCTGAAGGTCGGAGTACTCCTGCAGGAGCTCCTGGACCTTGACGGCGACACGGTAGTGCTCCTCGCCAACGATCGAGGGATCGAGAGCGTCGGAGGAAGACGCAAGCGGGTCGATAGCCGGGAACAGGCCGAGCGACGAAATGCTACGCGAAAGAACCGTGGTGGCATCGAGGTGAGTAAACGTCGTGGCAGGCGCCGGGTCGGTCAGGTCGTCTGCGGGGACGTAGACAGCCTGGACGGAGGTAATGGAGCCCGTCTTGGTCGAGGTAATGCGCTCCTGGAGGTCGCCCATCTCGGTTGCCAGCGTGGGCTGGTAACCAACGGCGGACGGCATACGGCCCAGCAGTGCGGAAACCTCGGAACCCGCCTGGGAGAAGCGGAAGATGTTGTCGATGAACAGCAGAACGTCCTGGCCGCGATCGCGGAAGTACTCAGCGGTGGTAAGGCCGGCCAGACCGATGCGCAGACGCGCTCCGGGCGGCTCGTTCATCTGACCATAGACCAAGCAGGTCTTGTCGATAACGCCAGACTCGCTCATCTCGAGATAAAGGTCGGTGCCCTCGCGGGTACGCTCGCCGACGCCGGTGAACACCGAGGTGCCGCCGTGCTCCTGGGCGAGGTTGTTGATGAGCTCCTGAATCAGAACGGTCTTGCCAACGCCGGCGCCGCCGAACAGGCCGGTCTTGCCGCCACGGATGTAGGGCTCGAGCAGGTCGACGGCCTTGATGCCGGTCTCGAAGATCTCGGTCTTGGTGGTGAGCTCGTCAAAGCGGGGCGCTGCATGGTGGATGGGGTAGAACTCCTCCACCTCAGGCATGGGCTTGCCGTCGACAGGCTTGCCCATGACGTTCCAAATGCGGCCGAGCGTCTTGGGGCCAACGGGCATCTTCATGGGCTCACCGGTATCGGTGGCGATGAGGCCGCGCTGCAGGCCGTCGGTCGAGGACATGGCGACCGTGCGGACGACGCCGCCCGGAAGCTGGCTCTCGACCTCGAGGATCGTGCTCAGATGACCGATCGGGGTCTCGGCCTCGACCGTGAGCGCGTTGTAGATCGGGGGCACCGCGCCGTCAAACTTGACGTCGACGACAGGGCCGATGATACGCACGATGCGACCATCACCGGCAGTCGTCTTCTTGGTGGCTTCCTCGACCGCAAGCTTTACGGTGTTATTAGCCATTACTGTTCCTCCAATGCTGAGGCTCCGCCGACGATCTCGTTAATCTCGGTCGTAATCGAAGCCTGGCGCACGCGACTATACGTGCGGGTAAGGGTCGAGATGATCGCGGTGGCGTTTTCCGTCGCGGAGTGCATGGCCTTGCGGCGTGCACCCTGCTCGGCAGCCGCCGAATCGATCAGGGCCTGGTAGATGACCGTCAGGATATAAGACGGCACAAGCTTGCCGAGAACATGCTCGGGAGAGGGCACGAACTCGAACGTGGACGAGATGCGCTTAGGGGCGTCGGTCTCGTTCTTACGCGGACCGTGGGCCATAGCGATCATCTCGGGGTCGAGCGGCAACAGATGCTCGACGCGAAGCTCCTGATCCACGCGGTTCTTGGCGTGGTGGTAGACAAGCTCGACACGGTCAAGCTCACCGGCACGATACGCATCGCAGATATGAGAGGAGATCATGCGGGCCTGATTGAAATCGGGCTCAGAGGAGTTGCCCTCAAAGTGCATGACAACGTTTGCGCGGTCACGGAAATACGTGGCCGGCTTACGCCCGCACGCGATGATCTCGCACTCGATGCCGTCGTTCGCCCAAGAAGCGGCGAGCTTTTCGGCCGTGCGCTCCACCGTCGTATTGAAACCGCCGGCAAGGCCGCGGTCCGAGGCAATAACGACAATCAGGCCATGCTTGACGCTCTCATGCTTCTGCAGCATGGGATCGGTGCCCGAACAGGAGGCGTCGCCGGCGACCGTCAACATGACGTCGGTCAGCGCCTCCTTATAGGGCTCGGCCTGCTTGGAGCGATCGAGGGCACGACGGATCTTGGCCGTAGAGACCATCTCCATCGTGCGCGTGATCTGCTTGGTCGTGGTAACCGAGGAGATTCGCTTCTTAATGTCGCGAAGGTTGGCCATGGGGCTTAGTTCTCCTCTGATCCAGAAACATCCGAATGGTGCTTGGCCATGAACTGCTGCTTGAAGTCGCCGATGACGCGCAAGAGCTCAGCCTTGGTGTCATCATCGATCTTCTTGGCGCGAACCTTGTCGAGCAGCGAACCAAAGCCATTGTCCATGTACTCGATGAGCTCGGCACGGAAGGGCAGCACGTCGGCGATCTCCAGGTCATCCAGGAAGCCCTCGTTGCCAGCGAACAGCGTAACGATCTGCTCGCCAACCTCAAACGGCTTGTAACGCGGCTGCTTCAGGAGCTCGGTCATGCGAGCACCATGGGTCAGCTGCTTCTGAGTAGCCTCGTCGAGGTCGGAGCCGAACTGCGTAAAGCCAGCGAGCTCCTGGTACGAAGCGAGGTCCAGGCGAAGGTTGCCGGCAACCTGCTTCATAGCCTTGGTCTGAGCGTCGCCACCGACGCGGGACACGGAGATGCCCACGTCGACTGCCGGGCGCTGACCCTGGAAGAAGAGCTCGGACTGCAGGTAGATCTGACCATCGGTAATGGAAATGACGTTGGTCGGAATGTAGGCCGAGACGTCGCCGTCCTGGGTCTCGATGATCGGCAGTGCCGTCATGGAGCCGTAACCGTTCTTCTTGGACATCTTGACGGCACGCTCGAGCAGACGAGAGTGCAGGTAGAAGATGTCGCCAGGATAGGCCTCGCGTCCGGGCGGACGATGCAGCGTCAGCGACATCTGACGGTAGGCCACAGCCTGCTTGGACAGGTCGTCGTAGATGACGAGCACGTGGCCGCCGGGGTTGGTCTCGCTGGCGGGCTTGCCGTCCTCGCCGTTGTACATGAAGAACTCGCCGATAGCGGCACCGGCCATAGGCGCGATGTACTGCATAGGGGCGGAATCGGCAGCGGTGGCCGAAACGATGATGGTGTAGTCGAGCGCACCGTGCTGAGCGAGGGTCTCGCGGATGTTGGCAACCGTGGAGGCCTTCTGGCCGATGGCGACATAGATGCAGACCATGCCCTTGCCGCGCTGGTTGAGGATAGCGTCGATGGCGATGGCGGTCTTACCGGTCTTACGGTCGCCGATAATGAGCTCACGCTGACCGCGGCCAATAGGCACCATGGAGTCGATAGCGAGCAGACCGGTCTGAACCGGCTCGCACACCGGGGTACGATCGATGACGCCGGGAGCCTTGAACTCGATGGGGCGACGGTGCGTGGCGACGATGTCGCCCAGGCCGTCGATGGGCTGGCCGAGCGGATTGACGACGCGGCCGAGCATGGCACGGCTCACGGGGATATCCATAATGCGGCCAGTGGTGCGGCACTCGTCGCCTTCCTTGATGGAGTCGACGGCGCCGAACAGAACGGCGCCGACCTCGTCACGGTCAAGGTTCTGGGCAAGGCCGAAGACGGTCTCACCGGTATCGGAGCTCTTGAACTCCAGAAGCTCGCCTGCCATGGCGCTCTTGAGGCCGGAAACGCGCGCGATGCCGTCGCCTACCTCGTCGACCGTTGAAACCTCATGCGTATCGACCGTCGCGGAGAGGCTCGTGAGCTGCTCCTGCAGTTTCTTGGCGATATCCTGGGCATTGAGGGTTTCGGACATTAGGCTTCACCTCCGTACGAATTAGCAGAGTTTGCGAGGGTCTCCTGCGCGATGCGCAGCTGCGTCTTGACGGAAATGTCACGACGCTCGCCGCGGGCCTCGAGCACCAGGCCGCCCACGATAGACGGGTCGACCTGCTCGATAAGGAATACCTTGCGGCCGAAGTCCTGCTCGCATTTCTTAGTGATGGTTTGACGCAGCTCGTCGTCGAGCGGGATCGCCGTGGTGACGGTCACGCCCACTACATCCTCGTCTTCCTCGGCAACATACTTAAAGGCAGCTGCCACCTTGGGAAGAAGGTCGAGCTGGTCGCGCTTGGACATGGTGTCGAGCACGGCGATGATCTCGGGGCTGGCAGAAGCCAAGCGCTCGATCATCTCGAGGTCCTCGAACACATGGTTCTCGGCCTTAGCGGCTTCCAGAAGGGAGCGCGCGTAGGTCTCGAGCACCTTGTCCTGATAGCGGCTAGTCGGCATTCAGGCTACCTGCTTCCTGGATGTAGCGCTCGATGAGCTTCTTCTGCTCGGCATCGTCCTCGAGTGCCTCGCCCACGATCTTGGTGGCGACGGCAACGGACAGGTCGGCGATGGAGCTCGCGGCACCGGCGTAAATGGACTTGCGCTCGTCCTCGACGGTCGTATGGGCCTTGGCGATGATCTCCTCGGCCTCCTTGTGAGCAGCCTCGATGATACGGGCGCGCTCGGACTCGGCGTCCTTACGGGCCTCGAGAACGATGTCGGCAGCCTGACGACGGGCGTCGGTGACGATCGAGTCGGACTCAGCGCGCTTGGCGATAGCCTCCTGCTTGGTCTTTTCGGCCTCGTCGAGGCTCTCCTCGATCTTCTTGCCGCGCTCCTCCATGGTTTTCATGATGCCCGGCAGGGCGACCTTGGCCAGCACGATCCAGATAATCAGGAAGGCGATAAGCGCCGGGATGAACTCCGCCATCTTAGGGATGAGGATGTCCGCACCGGCAGCGCCGTCCTCGGCGAACGCGGAAACCGGCATGAGCAGCGCGGCCGCGGACGCGGAGAGTGCGATCGCGCTCTTCTGGGATGAAAGATTCATACTTGACGCTCCGTGCTATTTAACGATCAGCGCGACAACGAAGCCGATCAGAGCCAGAGCCTCGCCGAAGGCGGAGCCCATGATGAAGACGGTGAACACGCGGCCCTGGACCTCAGGCTGACGGGCCATAGCACCCGTAGCACCCAGAGCAGACAGGCCGATAGCAAGACCAGCGCCGATAACACCGAGACCGTAACCGATAACTCCCACGATTCCTCCTTTGTCGTGCGTGTCTTATTTCACGCAGGATAACCTTTTTATAACTGCCGGGCTCCATGGGTACGGGCACCGGCGGTTTAACGAATTGCCTTACCTTTAAGGCGCGAACGGAAGGCTACTCCTCCTCCGCGACCTCCTCTGCCTCGGAGACATACACGGCGGTAAGGACCGTGAAGACGTAAGCCTGGATGGCGCCGACCACAAGCTCGATCGCATAGATCAGGATGAGGATGGCAAGCCAGGCCAGCGAAGGCAGGGCGCCGACGGCGTGGGCCGCGGAAACCTGCTGAAGCAGCGGCTGCATGAACATGCTCGCCATGATGGCGAACGAGCCCATGACCACGTGTCCTGCGAACATGTTGCAGAACAGACGGACGGCGAGCGTGATGAGGCGCAGGAAGGTTGAGAAAAGCTCGACGACCCACACGAGCACGTTCATCGGGAAGCTCACGCCCTGCGGGGCGAGGCTCTTGATGTAGCCGATCACGCCGTGAGCCTTGCATCCGTAGTAGATGAAGTACACGAAGGCGAAAATGGCGAGTGCGGCGGTGGAGCCGATTGCGCCGGTGCCGGGCTTCATTCCCGGGATCAGGCCGATCATGTTATTGATCAGGATGAACAGGAAAAGCGAGCACAGGAACGGGAAGTGCTTCTTCCAGTTCTCACCCACGACACCCTTGCCGATATCGTTCTCGACGTACTCGATGATGTACTCGAAACCGTTGACGAAGAAGCCCTTGGGAACCAGGGTCTGCTTCTTCTTGAACACGGCCAGGACGATCAGGAGCACGATCGTGGAGACGATCAGCCAAAACGAGTACTGCGTGATGCCGCAGCTCAGATCGCCCACGACAGGGGTGGAGCTGAACTCGCTGACCAGATGATTAATCTCATCAGGCAGCTTTTCAAAAATTTCCACGACTTACCTTTCGACCTCATGAGGATCTCGCAGCGCCTTGACGACACGAACCGTGCAGGCAGCCATAAAGGCCACGAAGCCGATCGCCTCGCCCAGGAGGAACATGCGAAATGCCTCTCCGAACAACACGAACACAACCAAGGTAAAGACGAGTAGGGCGATTGCCGAGACCGCCAGACTCACCATGCCCTTGAGCATGTCCGCATTCTGCTTATCGTCAAGAACCGGCTTGAGCGTAAAAACAAAGGGAAGAAAGGCGACCGCGCCCGCGATGACGCCTGCAACGATAGCGAGCAGATCGGCTATCTGAAACACTGGCGTCCTCACTTTCCCTCTTTAACGCTTCCCAGAACAGTTCCCGCCAAACATTGGTGACTATTGTACGAGCCAATCGCTAAAGTACAACCGAAAAAGCATCGGTTAATACGCACCTGTTCGTTTTCTTAAGACCTTCTTTATGCCGCAGGTAGGTAATACGTTTTTCTCGAACCCTGCAGGGCAAAACGTCCGTTAACGGGAGTGCGCGCGGTCGCCTTTTGTTCGTCCGCGCGCACCGTTTCTTCGTATTTGCAGCCGCGGCCGTCTTAGCCCGACGACTAGAGCGTGCCGTAGATGCGGTCGCCGGCGTCGCCCAGGCCGGGAACGATGTAGGCAGCCTCGTTGAGATGGTCGTCGATGGCGCAGGTATAGATATGCACATCGGGATCCTTCTCGGTCAGCGACTTGAGGCCCTCGGGGGCCGCGACGATGCACAGCATGCGGATGTCCTTGACACCGCGCTCGCGCAGGTAGCTGATGGCCATCTCGGCCGAACCGCCCGTGGCAAGCATGGGGTCGACGACCAGGCAGATGCGCTGGTCGATATCCTTGGGCATCTTGCAGTAATACTCGTGCGGCTCGTGGGTGACCTCGTCGCGTTCCATGCCGATGTGGCCCACGCGAGCGGAGGGCACCAGGTCAAGGATGCCGTCGACCATGCCAAGGCCCGCACGCAGGATGGGCACGATGGCGAGTTTCTTGCCGGCAAGCTGTTTGAACGTGGCGGTAGTGATGGGGGTCTCGACCTCGACGTCTTCCATAGGCAGGTCGCGCATGGCCTCGTAGCCGTCAAAAAGCGCGAGTTCGCGCACGAGCTGACGGAACTGGTTGGTGCCGGTGTTTTTGTCGCGCAGGATCGACAGCTTGTGCTGGACGAGCGGGTGATCGACAAGCGTCACACGGGACGCATCGTAGGTGACGGTCATGGATTGATTGCCCCTTTCGTTGCGGCCGCAAAACGGCCTTGCTGACAAGGTGTGCAGCAATGTTGCCGCCGCACGCCATGCATTAGTTTAGCGGTTTGTTGTATCGAGCAGCCCATCGCAGCCCTACTGTGAGGTGTTGAGCGAGCGCCTGACTGCATCACGCCAGCCCGCAAGGTTTTGCTCGCGGCGCTCGGCGGACATGTGGGGAAGGAAGGTCCTAACGATCTGGGCATTTTGCTCCAGCTCTTCCAGGTCTTCCCAATAGCCGACGGCAAGACCCGCCAAGTACGCGGCACCGATTGCCGTGGTCTCCACCGTCTCGCATTGCAGCACGGGGATATCCAGCAGGTCGGCCTGGAATTGCATGATGAACTCGTTGCGCGAGGCACCGCCATCGACAGACAGGCGCTCAATCGAAAGCCCCACGTCCTGCTCCATGGCGCGCAGCACGTCGTAGCTCTGATATGCCATGGATTCGCAGGCGGCACGTACGATGGTCGCACGGCTCGAGGCGCCGGTCAGACCGCACACGATACCGCGAGCATGCGGGTCCCACCAGGGAGCACCCAAACCCGCAAAGGCCGGAACGAAGTAGCAGCCCTCGTTGTCGCTAATCGAAGCGGCGAGTTGTGCCGACTCGCTCACGCTCGAGATGATGCCCATGTTGTTGCGAAGCCAGTTCATCGTTGAGCCGGCGGCAAAAATAGAGCCCTCGAGCGCATAGCTGACTTTGCCGTCCGCAGCGATACCGATGGTGGAGACCAGGCCATTCTTGGATTCGACGATCTCGTCGCCGGTGTTCATGAGCATAAAGCAACCCGTGCCATAGGTGTTTTTGGTCTGGCCGGGACGGAAACAGCAGTGGCCGAACAGCGACGCCTGTTGGTCACCCGCCACGCCCATGATGGGTGGCATGTTGGTCATGATGTCGCTCGCGACGCGGCCGTAGTCGCCCGAGCTCCAGCGAACCTCGGGCATCATGGAACGTGGAACGTCAAAGAGTGCCAGCAGGTCGTCGTCCCAATCGAGCGTATGGATATTAAAGAGTGCCGTGCGGCTGGCATTGGTGTAGTCGGTGGCAAAGACCTGGCCGCCGGTGAGGTTGTAGATGAGCCAGGTGTCGATGGTGCCAAACATGAGGTCGCCCGCCGCCGCGCTTTCGCGTGCGCCGTCGACGTTGTCGAGAATCCACTGCACCTTGGAGGCCGAGAAATACGGGTCGAGCGTGAGTCCCGTGCGGGAGCGCACCAGCCCTTCTGCGCCCTGCTCGACAAGCTCGTCGATCAGAGGTGCGGTACGGCGGCACTGCCATACGATAGCGTTATAGATCGGCTGACCGCTCACGCGATCCCAGACCACCGTGGTCTCGCGCTGGTTGGAGATGCCGATGGCGGCAATGCGGTCGGAGTGGATACCGCTCTTAAACTGGACTTCCATCATGACGGCGATCTGGCTAGCAAGGACCGCCATGGGGTCTTGCTCCACCCAGCCGGGACGCGGAAAGCTGGTTTTGACGCTGCGACGTGCCTGCGCGACGATGCAGCCGTACTCGTCGACGATGGTCGCAAGTACCGAGGTGGTGCCGCAGTCGAGCGCCATGATGTAGGAACCGCCAAAGTCAAACGAGGCATCTTCCATGCCCAAGCTGCCCAGATTCAACGACATCGCTTAAACCTTTCTATTGCATCGGGTCGGACAGGACCCGTTCGATCTCTGATGCGGGAAGTGCGCCTTGGCGCAGGATCTGGAGCTCACCGTGCTGAAACGACACGATGGTCGAAGCGTCGCGACACGGGGTCTCACCGGCGTCGACGGCCACATCGACCCCCTCCAGGATGCGCTCCTCCACCGTGACAAAGCTTGCCGGCGCGGGCGCGCCATGCGTGTTGGCGCTGGTGCAGGCAAGGGGGCTGCCACAGGCGCGGATGAGCGCCTGCACCACGGGCGAGGCCGAAGCGCGAAGCGCCACCGTGTCGTCGGCGGCGCGCATGAAGGTCGGCACGCAGGGGGCCGCCTTGACCACGATAGTCAGGGCGCCCGGCCAGCATCGTCGGGCGAGCACGCGGGCCTCGTTAGGGATATCCACGCCATAGCGGTCGAGTGCCTCGGCATCATCGACCAGCCAGGCAACCGTTTGGGTGAGCTCGCGCTGCTTGAGGGTAAAGATACGACGATAGCCGGTACCGAGTGCGGGGACCGCGGCGCCGTTGACGGTGGCCTGCGGATCTCGCGGCCACGATGGGAATTCGCTTGTATCTTGAGGCACGGCGTCCGAAAAGGCGTTAACTGCCACAGCGACACCATAGACGGTCTCGGTCGGGATCAGGGCCAGACCGCCACAGCCGAGCACCTCGGCCGTGTGCTCGACGGCAAGCCGATGCGGCTCGCGCGCTCCCTCGTATACCCGATAGACCGTCTGCATGTGTATGCCAGCCCCTTACGCTCTGGTGCAAGTTTGTTTACTGTGGGGCATTCTCGCACGAAACGTTCAATCTATTTGCCCAGAGCGCATGTTGGTTTGGTGAGCGGCTCTAGTAGTCGGTGAAAGTGAGGGGGTTATTGGACGGCTACGAACTTCTTTGGTCTTCCGGCGTGACGTTCTTGGGCGGCGTAACGCTCGATACTGTCTATCGTTATCATCCGACGGCCGTCGACGAGTTCAACATCGAGTTTGCCGGCTTTGACCAGCGCGGTAATCCGCGGAGCGGAGACTTTGAGGTCCAGCGCTGCGTCTTTAAATGTTCGGCACGCCGCTTCCCGAGCGTCCTCGTGGTCGATTTCGACTGAAAGGGCCACGACCTCGGCCGAGCGTTCGTACCCTGCCGGAGTCAAACCGTTGTTGAGGTCGTCGGCCAAAAACGCCATCAGTGCCTCGGTGGCATGGGCAATCGCTTCTTCGCGCGTATCGCCATCGGCAAAGGCGCCGGGAATCTGCGGGAAGCTGGCGCAGTAACCGTCGTCTTCTTTTATGAGAACGCAGTCATAGGTAAATCGCTGCCTCATTTTGCCTCCAACTACCATCCAGCTTGGCGACGAATACTTGCCCACGTGCCCTTCTTTGGTCGATCACCACCAGAGCCGTTCACGGTGACAACACGGTCACCAGAAACATACTTAGCATGACTACCGACTTGCGCGACCTTCACGAATCCATCGTGCTTGAGTAGGGCAATGATTTCCCGAAAGGTAGGGGGTTGCATGGGCCGACCTCTTTCAGCCGTCCTAATTATAAACTACTTTATAATTTTTGCTAACCAGTTAATAAATATTACTGGCGTTGCTTGGGCTCGGTGACGATGGCTCGGACAATGCGGGGGCGATCGGTGAGGTCGTGGACGATACGCACGTCCGAAAGGCCTGCTTGACGACAGAGCTCGGCCGCGGCGTCGAGCGCGCCCTCGTAGAGCTCGCAGGCAAACAGGCCGCCGGCACGCAGCATGTAGGGCGCCGCGTTGAGCAGGCGGCGGAAGATATCGAGACCGTCGGCACCGCCCTCGAGCGCCAGATCGGGCTCAAAGTCCTTGACCTCATGCGGCAGCGAGCGCATGACATCGGTGGGGATGTAGGGCGGGTTGGAGACGAGTACGTCAAAGGTGCCCCACTCTTCGCGGGGAATGGAGCTCACCAGGTTGGTGAGGCTAAAGGCAACCTCATCTGCCGTGAGGCCGAGGGTGTCGCGGTTTTTGGTGGCCAGATCGATGGCGCGCGACTCGATATCGGTGGCGGTGCAGGTAACGTGGCCGCGGCGCTCCCAGGCAAGGGAGAGCGAAATGCAGCCCGTGCCGCAGCCGACCTCGAGAACGCGGGCAGTGCGGGGCTCGGCTGGGGCAGGCGCAGCGGCATCCTGAGCTGAAACCGTCTCCTGGTCGGCACCCTCGATGGCGATGCCGTATTCGTCGAGCTCGGGCTCGGCGGCTTCGGCTTCTGCTGCTTGCGCGGCGGCTTCCTCGGCCTCGCGATCGGCAAGCTCCTCGGCATAGGCGCGGCTACCGAGCACGTCGCTACCCAGCGCAGCCTCATCGGCGGCCGTCAGGTTGGCAGCACGGCGCTCGGCGGTCGCGCGTTCGTCGGCCAGCGCCGCCTCGGCTTTGCGGGCCTGCTCGACCTCATCGTTCCAAGGCAGCTCAACACGCTGACGGGCAGCAGCCTCGGGGCTCAGCACCTCGGCATCCAGATAATTGAGGACTTCCTCGACGAGCATCTCGGTCTCGGGGCGCGGAATGAGCACACCGGGGGCGCACGCGACGTCGATCATGCGGAACTGCGTGCTGCCGGTGATGTACTGCAGCGGCTCGCCCTTGGCGCGACGAACGACGGCCGCGTGCATGGTCTCGAGCTGGGCCGCGTTAAGCGTCTCGTCCATACGCATATATAAGTCGATGCGTGCCAAACCCGTGGCTGCGCACAGTAGCCATTCGGCAGAAAGACGGGGGTGTTCCTCGCCGCGCTCGGCCAGGTACTCCTTGGTCCACTCGAGACAACGCTTGATGGTCCAAATCTCGTTTGCCATGGGGCCCTCCCCTCTTAAGCGCCGGGCGGCGCGCGAATGTCGGAGCAGATTGTAAGCGAGGCCAGCGCTTGGCAAGGGACGATTGAAGGCGATTATCGAGAATCAGCCCAGAATTTTGCTTGGAGCCCACCTGAAGTGTTCATTCGTCGACGTCTAAATCTGCATCCGTCAAGTTTTTGGCAAGGTTGCCCCAAAACTGACCAATATCTAACCAAGAACTTGCCACATCGCTTGACGCACGACCCATCAAAAATCGCTCCGCGACTTCTTGAACGATATTTTGAGCAATATTTTCGATAGCGGACTTATGCCGTCAATTACCTTAAGCAGGTAAGCAGCTCAAATGACATCACAGCCGACTGAATAAAATATCAAGGCAATGTCACCAATGACTCCCTACGGATCATTTGACAACCAAGGAAACGCCGATGTTTTGGCAATGTCAGCGAGCGACGTCCAGAGCGAACAAGTTGGCATGAAAAAGGCAGGGCATAGACCTTCTGGTCATGCCTTGCCTTTTGAATGACAAATTGTCGCTCTGGGCGGCGCGCAGCGTCGGCTGGTCCGCCGTTCGGTAGAACGGCGGAACTTAGACTGCCTGTGCCAGCTTCTCGGCTCGCTCGGCGGCGGCGAGCGCCTCGATGACGGTGCCGAGCTGATCGCCCAGAAGGACGCCGTTGTAGGTGGAGTTGAAACCGATGCGGTGATCGGTCACGCGGTCCTGGGGCTGGTTGTAGGTACGGATCTTCTCGGAACGGTTGCCGTGGCCGATCTGGCTCTGGCGCTCGGCACCGAGCTCTGCCTGCTGCTTCTCGAGCTCCATCTCGTACAGACGGGCGCGCAGCATCTGCATGCAGACTTCGCGGTTCTGGATCTGGGAGCGCTGTTCCTGCGACTGCACCACGGTGTTGGTGGGCAGGTGGGTGATGCGCACGGCGGAGTAGGTGGTGTTAACGCACTGACCGCCAGGGCCGGAGGCACAGTAGGTATCGATGCGCAGGTCGGACTGGTTGATCTGAACGTCGATCTCCTCGGCCTCGGGAAGCACGGCGACGGTTGCCGTGGAGGTCTGGATGCGACCCTGGGACTCGGTCTTGGGAACGCGCTGGACGCGGTGCACGCCGGACTCGAACTTCATGACGGAGTAGACGCGGTCGCCCTCGACCTTGAACTCGATGGACTTAAAGCCGCCGGCCTCGCTGGGGCTGGAGTCGAGCACGGTGGTCTTCCAGCCGCGCGACTCGCAGAAGCGCTGATACATCTTGTACAGGTCGCCGGCGAAGATGGCCGCCTCGTCGCCACCGGCGGCGGAGCGAATCTCGACGATGGTGTTCTTGTCGTCGTTGGGGTCGCTCGGGATGAGCATGTACTTGATGTCTTCCTCGAGCTGGGGAAGCTTGGCCTCGTTTTCGGAGATGTCCATCTGGAGCATCTCCTTCTCATCGGCATCGGTAGTATCGTGGAGCATTTCCTTGGCAGCCTCGATGTCATCGAGCGCGCCGATGTACTCGCGCGAGGCAGCGATGAGGTCGGACTGGTGCGCGTACTCCTTGTTGAGACGCGTGAACTCCTTGATATCGGAGGCGACGGCTGGGTCGGAAAGCTTCTTCTCGAGCTCCTCGTAGGCCTTGATGATCTTTTCGAGCTTGTCGCGCATGACGGACTCCTTTTATATGCGTGAAGGTGAAAATCGGCAGAATTGATGGGGCGCGGGGCGCCGCTGCGGGGGTAAAGCCCGGCTAGAACATGTCGATCTTCAGATACATGCGCATCCCTTCGCGTATGGGGGTACATAGTTGCGGTCTAACCCATACATGATAGCGTGCGCAGGCAAACCTGCATACAACCCGCACGGAATCCGACAAAGGGAGAGTCCCTTTGTCGGATTCTAGAGCGTATGGAGCAGGGCGATGAGGAAGCGAACACCCTGGAGGTAGGCGCGGCGGGTGATGCGCTCGTTGGTGCCGTGGACGCCGCGGTCGCACTCGTCATCGTCGACCACAAACGCCGAAAAACGAATGCATTCGGAGCAAATGTGCTGGTAGTTGGCAGCGTCGGTCGCGCCGATCACGGTCGAGGGGACAATCGCCAACGGCTCGGATGATCCGTTTTCCTCCGTCCCCTTTGGATCGCAGAAATAGCGGGCGGCGATGGAGCGAACCGCCTCGAGGCCGGGACCACCGATGCGCGGGGACGGCGAGGGCTCGGAGCTGCCGGGGCCCAGCTCCACTTCGACACGACCGGCAAGGTCCGCCCCGGCAACCGCCTCACGGCAGCGCGCCACAACGTCGGCCACGCTCGTGCCCTCGAGCATGCGGAAGTTAATGTTGGCCCACATATCCTGCGGCATCACGTTGGCGCCGGCGCTGCCTCCCTCGATCTGCGTGGGCGCGCAGGTGGTCGTCACCAGCGGATAGAGCTTCTTGCTGGCGAGGCAATCGCGGACAATGGCGCCCCCGTTGGCGGCAATCTCATCCGCCGTGTAGAGCCCCAGCTCGACAAGCTGCGCGGCAAGCAGATCGGTCACGCGCGTCGGCCACTCGATATCGCAGATTGCGGCGATGGCACGGCTGAGCACCTCGAGCGACGTGCCGCCGTAGGGGTTAGACGAATGCCCGCCCGCGCTCTTCGTCTTGAGCACGATATCGGCATAGCCCTTTTCGGCCAGGTCGGCATGCATAAGCCAGCCCTCGCCCGCGCCGTACTCGGCAGCCGGAACGATGCGGTAGTCGCCCTCGTCGATCAGGAACTCGAGCTCAACACCGCGCTCCTCGAGCACGCGGCCGATAGCTCCAGCGCCGTACTGCGTGGTTTCCTCGTCCTGGCCAAAGGCGAGCAACAGCGAACGCTTGTGCTCCCAACCGTGCGCCAATGCATACTCAACCGCCTCGAGAATGCCTGCGACCTGATCCTTCATGTCGATAGCGCCGCGGCCCCAAATGTAGGTGTCGTCCACGTGCCCGCTAAAGGGGGCGTGCGTCCAGTCGGCCTCGGTACCCGGCACCACGGGGACCACGTCCATGTGGCCCATGAGCATAACGGGATTGAGAGCAGGGTCGGAGCCGACAAGCGTCACCAACAGCGAGTGGTCGATAAGCTCGACCTCGCCCGCCGCAAATACGTGCGGCCAGGCCTGCTGCATATACGCGCGCAGGTCGCCGAAGGGCTGCCAATCCACCGCCTCGGCATCCATGCTCGAAATGGTCGGAAACGACAGCACGCGGCCCAAGCGCTCGCACGCGCCGGCCTCGTCTATATCGGCAAAATCGTCCTCATGCGCAAAGAAGCGCCAAACCTCGGCCATGACATCCTTTCGATTGTGACGACAAAGGCCGCCCCACGGGAGCGGCCCTGCAACGTAAGCGTTTGCGGTCGGTTATTTGTCCTCGAGATAGCGAGAGAGGAACTCACGAGTGCGCTGGTGTTTGGGGTTGCCGAAGAGCTCGGCCGGCGCGGCATCCTCGAGCACCACGCCCTTGTCCATAAAGACCACGCGGTCGGACACCGTGCGGGCAAAGGCCATCTCGTGCGTGACGACGACCATGGTCATGCCGTCGGCCGCGAGCTTGCGCATGACCTCGAGCACCTCGCCCACGATCTCGGGGTCGAGCGCTGAGGTCGGCTCGTCAAACAGCATGATCTGCGGATTCATGCACAGGGCACGAGCGATGGCCACGCGCTGCTTTTGGCCACCGGACAGGCGACCCACGGCGGCGTGCGCGAACTTTTCGAGTCCCACACTCGCCAGATGCTCCATCGCGACCTTCTCGGCCTCGGCCTTGCTCATCTTTTTGAGCGTGACGGGCGCGAGCGTGCAGTTGTCGAGCACATCCATGTTGTTGAACAGGTTAAAGCCCTGGAACACCATGCCGATGTCCTCGCGGAGTTTATTGATATTGCAGCGCTCGGCCGTAAGGTCCTGGCCGTGGAACCAGATGTGGCCCGCGTCCGGGGTCTCGAGCAGGTTGAGGCAGCGCAGAAAGGTCGATTTGCCCGAACCCGAAGCACCGATGATGGTGACGACCTCGCCGGGATTGACGGACAAGTCGATACCCTTGAGCACCTCGAGCGAGCCGAAGCTCTTGCGCAGGCCCTCGACGCGGATGAGTGACTCTTTAGTTTGTGCGGCGGCCGCGGTGCCGGTAGTGGCGGTATCTGCCATGATGATTCTCCTCGTCTTAAGCCTAGTTAGAGCTGGGCAGCGTGGCAGGAGCCTCGGCGCCGAGCTTTTTGCCAAAGGCCTCGAGCAGGCGGCTCGCCACGAGCGTCAGGATCAGGTAGACCACGAGCGCCACGCAGTAGACCTCCATCTGGCGGTAGTACACGCCGGCGACGGTGGTGGTGGCATACATGAGGTCGAACACGCCGATGACCGAGAGCACCGACGAATCCTTGATGTTAATGATGAGCTCGTTGGTGAGCGCCGGAATCGCGTTTTTAATGCCCTGGGGGAACACGACCTTGCGCATAGCCTGCCACTGCGAAAGCCCCAGCGAGCGCGCTGCCTCGGCCTGGCCGGGATCGATGGACTCGATGCCGCCGCGCAGGACCTCCATCATGTAGGCGGTGGAGTTGAGCGAGATGGTGACGAGGCCGGCGGTGAAGGTACTCCAAATCTGGTTGGCCTGGGCGGTCTCGAAGCCCATGCCGCGCAAAACGGTGAAGCCCGCGTAATAGATGAGCAGGCCCTGGACCATCATGGGCGTGCCGCGCACGATGGTGGAGTAGACGGTCGCAAAGCCGCGGCCGATGCTCTTAAAGAAGCGCACCAGGTCGTTGTCTACGCGGTCGAAGGTCTGAATACGCAGGAACACAAAGAGCAGCGCCAGGAAGAATGCGATGACGGTGCCGAAGGTGGCAAGCGCGATGGTGATCTCGATGCCACGGATGAAGAAGTCGCCGCTCTTGTAGGTCATGTAGACCAAGCTCGACAAAAAGTCGCTGGGGTTGGAATCCGAGACAATGCTCACCTGCACCAGATCGATAAACGACATGACGCAGCGGTCGATAAAGAAGATCGCCGCGATGGCAACCACGACATAGCTGCCCAGGCGCGCGCCGCGACGGCAACGCTCAGATGCAAACGGCGACGTTTCGCGATAGTCGTTCCAGTGCATAACCTTGGTGACGAGCGCTGCCGCCGACACGACGATCCAGGCCCAAAGAATCGCCCAAAGGCAATCCTGGAAGATGCCGGTGGGCGCCAAAAAGCTCAGCGGCGTGGGGTTGCGCTGGCTAAATGCCAAGCCGAGCGCCGCGATAACGCTCGTGCCCAGGTACACATAACGGTGGTCGGCCTTGATAAAGGAGGCCAGACGATTGATGCCTTTCATGCTGCCTCCCTATGCCGGCTGACGGTCGAGGCACGCGTCCCACATTTGGTCGCGCTCCTCTTGGCTAATGCCCTTGAGTGTCTTGTCGATGAGCTTAAGCAGTTTGTCCGAGCCCTTGCGGCAACCGACATTTGCCGTGACCTCCTGCTTAAAGCCCTCGCCCTCGGCAAAGTGGATGGGGACGATACCGGGATTTTGGGCCATATAGCCCTTTTCGTTCTCCGTGTTGTAGGTCACGGCGTCGCACGTGCCCTGCAGCAGATTCGAGAACACCGTGGGGACCGAATCGACCGGATTTTTGTGAACGACGCCCGGGATCTCGTCGATGACGGTATCGAGCATGGTGTCCTTTTGGCCGAGCACCGTGGCACCGCTGAAGTCGCTGAGCTTGGTCGCGTTTTGGTAGGGCGAGCCCTCTTTTACGAACAGGCCAAAGTAGCCGATAAAGTACGGGTCGGAAAAACCGACGGACTCCTCGCGCTCGGGCGTGGCGCTCATGCCGGCGATGATGAGGTCAATCTGGCCGTTGTTGAGCGAGTCGATAAGGCCCGAGAAGCTCTGCTTGACGGCAACGGGCTCGCCGCCGAGAGCCTTGCAGACGATCTTGGCGATCTGCACGTCGTAGCCATCGGCATAGGCGCCCTGCACGTTGTCGATGGGGATCGTGAACTCGCTGGCCTCGGAAACCTGCCAGTTGTACGGGGCGTAGGCCGCCTCCATGCCGATGCGGATCTTATCCTTGCCGATAACGGAATCGGACAGGTCATCGCGACCGCCGCCCGTCGTGGGCTGAACTACTTCCAGCGTGGAGGGACGCTGGCAGCCGGCAAGTGCGCCGGCGACGACAGAAGCGCTCGCAGCGAGAGCGCTACCCAAAAAGATGCGACGGCTGCATACCGGCTGTGGATGCGCGTCGCGCTGTTGTCGAGATTGCATCTGGTGCCTTCCCAATTTCGTTTTGCTGACAATAAGACAGGATATACGCCCGCAACCAGCAGCGCGGCATGTGCGCGAAAAATTAATAGACACACGAGGACGATTGGCGCAAAGCAGCCTGCCCCATGTACCACTTGGCATGAAAAAGGCAAGGCATAGACCTTCTGGTCATGCCTTGCCTTTTGAATGACAAATTGTCGCTCTGGGTGGCGCGCAGCGTCGACCGGTCCGTCGTTCGTTAGAACGGCGGAACCTCTAGAGCAGGGTGACGCTAAAGGAACGGATGTCGGTAGCGCCCGGTGCCAACGTGATGGTGTTGACCTTGTGCTCAAAGACATCGTCCTCGGTGTCCATGGTGGTGTGGCCGGTCCAGGGCTCGAGCGCCATAAACGGAGCGTCGTTGGCGGCAGACCACACGCCGATGTACTTAAAGCCCTCAAAGTCGATCTTGACGCCGTGGCCCGACTTGCGGCCGCGCAGCGTGAGCGTGGAGCCCGGAGTATCGGTGAACATGATGGCATCGTTATCGAAGCTGCGGTGCGTGATGGGCAGCACGTCCGAGTTATCGGGAGCCTTGTAGCTACCCTCGAACGTCATGAGACCGTCGGGCGTGATGATGGGAGCCTCGTTCGTCCAGGCCTCGGTAAACGCCAGCTCGTAATCCTCGAATACCTCGTCCTCGGCACCGGGGGCGGGCACGTTAAATGCGGGGTGGCCGCCCACCGAGAACGGCAGGTCCACGTCGCCGGTGTTCGTAACGGCAAAGGTCTGGGTAAGCGTGGCGTCGCCAGTCAGGGCATAGGTCATGTTGAGCTTAAAGTGAAACGGAAAGGCCTTGAGCGACTCGGGCGTATCGGTGATCTCGTACGTTACCGAGGAGCCGTCCTCCGAAACCTCGACCAGCTTGTGCTCGACGATGCGCGCGAGTCCGTGGCGCGGCATCTCGCAGGTGCCGGCCGCAGACGTTGCCGTGTTGTTGCGCAGCGAGCCCACAATGGGGAACAGGATAGGCGCATGCTTGCCCCAAAAGGCCGGGTCGCCCTGCCACAGATACTCGTTGCCGTTGAGGGCAAGGCTCGTGAGCTGGGCGCCCATGGAATCGATGGCCGCGGTGAGGCCGCCGCGCTTGATGGTAGTGACGGTGGACATGTTACTTCCTCCAAAAGTAAACAATAGTGTCGAGGGCTATTGTCCCACTCTTGGCGGCAAGGAGAAGCGACAGGCACAGTTATTGAACGATTGCGTAAAGGTCGAACCCGCCCTGCGGCGTGCTGTCGACCGTATCGGGCGCCTGTGAATTAAAACTCACCGGAACCATGCGCTTTGAGGCACGGTAACGCGTGCCGTCGGTGGCGACGGGCGGCTCATCGACCGTGAGCTCGTAGTCGCCGGGCTTGAGCTCGATGCCGTCACCTTCGGAATTAACGTATTGATACTCGTCGATTGCTTGTCCCTTGAGCGTGCGGCCCACGATATGGATGAGCATTTGGCTATCGCCGCGCGCGGTATCCCACGTCGCGCCGTCCTTAACCTCGACCGACACATGCACCGAGCGCGTGCGGCTGAGCGATTGTTCGACGGACATCTCGACCTTGGCGGCGTCTTGGCGCTGCTGTTCAACATGGCTCCAGACGTTTCCAATTACCGAGCATGCGATAACGCCGGCCATAAAGGCGATAAGGATGGGGCCAAGCGGAGAGCGACGTCCCGCATCTTCCTCGCGAGCCAGATCGGGGCGATGCGTGGGCGCAGGCGCCTGGGCACCCTGCGAGGGCACGTCGAGAATGCTGAAGGATGCCGTGCTGTCGGGATCGATAGTGTGACGCGGCTGCGGGGTCTTTGCCGGCGAGATGGACATGTCGGCTGGCTCACCCAGTGTGGCCGTGGCATCGGCCTTTGCCTCGTCGGCCTCAGCCTGGGCCCAAGCCTGCTCAAAGGTCAGAGGCTCGGCGGCATCGGAGGCGGCGTCAGGCTCGACAGCAGCATCGCTGCCGGTCTCGTCCTCGTCGCTCGACACGTCACGCGGCGCGGGCTCGTCCCACTCCTCGTCCGGAGCCTCGCCCTCGCTATACCACCATTCAAAGTTATCGATATCCATACGGGGCGCCCCCTTGGCCTCGCAAATAAACACTTGCTAGCCTTATACCCCCAGATGACACGGGGGCTCGCCGGCACAGACAGGAAAAGCGTCACAACATTCGACGCTTTTCCTCGTTTTCGAGATTTTCATCGAATGTTGTGACGGTTTGGGCAGCAGCCACACCACGAATGTGACGAAGGAACTGTACCTTTGTCACATTCTGTTAGAGTTGCAGGGATTGAATCCCGCTTATTCATGCGACATTGGAGTTACAACCTTGACCGCCGCAACCACGCCTAAAAGTAAGTCAACCGCCGCCGCGCTCTCCCCCGCGCGCACCAAGCTCTGCCTGGCGCTGCTCGTGCTGTTGGGATTCTCGCTCGGCTGCTCCGAGTTCGTGGTCATCGGCATCGAAAGCGACCTGGCGACGGAGCTCGGCATCTCGCTTGCCACAGCGGGCCAGCTCATCAGCGTGTTCGCACTCGTCTACGCCATCGCTACGCCGGTGCTTGCGCTCAGCACGGGACGCTTCCGCCGCTACCGGCTGCTCGTGTGCTACAGCATCGTCTTTGTGCTCGGCAACCTGGTCATGGCGTTGGCGCCCAACTTCCAGGTACTGTTTATCTCGCGCATTGTCCTGGGCTCTGTCTCGGGCGCACTGCTCGCCGTGGGCGTGACGTACATCCCCGAGCTGCTGTCCCCGCAGCAAACTTCGCTTGCCATCTCGGTGGTGTACGGTGCGTTTTCCGTGGCGATGGTCTTTGTCACTTCGATCGGCAAGTTTGTGGCCGACACGCTCGATTGGCACATGGCCATGTACGGCACGCTGACCTTTGCCGTTCTAATCTGCGGAGCGCTCGTGGCGTTTATGCCGCGCGCTGGGCAGACCGATGAGCCCGCCACCTTCCGCGAGCAGGCGGGTCTGCTACGCGAGCCGAGCATCATCACCGGCATGCTCATCTTTTTGTTTGGCGTGGGCTCGGTCTACGTATTCTACGGCTACGTGACGCCTTATCTTGAGCAGGTGCTGGGCATGGGCACGGTCGAAGCCAGTACCACGCTTATGGCCTACGGCGTGTTCTGCCTGATCTCGAACATCCTGGGCGGATGGATCGACGCGCGTTTTGGCATGAAGGCACTGCTTGTGACGTTTGTGCTGCAGGCCGCGGCGTTACTCGGGCTGTTTGCCGTGGGCGGCACCATGCCGCTCGCACTGGTCTTTGTCTTTAGCTTGGCGCTGCTCATGTACCTGTTCTCGGTGTCATGCATCACGCACTTTATGGACGTGGCTCGCAGCCGCCATCCCAAGTCGATGGTACTCGCAAGTTCGGTTGAGCCCATGGCGTTTAACGTCGGCATCTCGTTTGGCACCGCAGTGGGCGGCGCCGTGGTAAACGGAATTGGCATTGCGTACGTGGGTGCCGTGGGCGCCGCATTCTCACTTGTGGCCTGGGCGCTCACGCTGGCGACGATTAAGTTGGCTCGCTGGGAGCGCAGGCGGGCGAGGGCGTAGAGCGAGGTTCCCTCTAAAACGCCTATCGTTCCGGTCGCGACGCTTACCTGACGATAGGCTAGGCCAGCTCCTTTAGCTGTGGTTCGATCTCATGTACTTCGAATGCACGATTTTCCAGTTTTCGTGTATATGAAGTACACGAAATGCGCGGGGCAACTCAAAGGCGGCGGAAGACGCATTGTCTGTCGCCGCCTTTTATACCGGATTTTATAGATATGTGGGGCGTTTACTCCATGCCCAGCAGCTCGCGCATCTGAGTCGCGTAGTTAGATGCCATGTTGCCGTAGACAATCTGCACGCCGCCGTTGACATGCACGATGCCACGCGCTTCGAGCTTTTCGGTAAACTCGGCGTCATCAACCACCTTGTCACAGTCATTGAGCTGGATGCGCAGACGGGTGAAACAGGCCTCGACAGACTTAATATTGTTGTCGCCGCCCACTGCCTCAACGATGGCGGGAATGAGGTCGCTGATCACGGTCTTGGAAGCCTTTTCGGCCTCACCATCGGACTCCTCCTCGCGGCCGGGGGTCTTAAGGTCCTTCTTAAGAATGATGAACTTGAAGACGAAGTAGTACACCACGAAGTAGATGGGGCCAAGGAACAGGATAACCTGCCAGTTGGGGTCCTTGGCTGCACCCATGATGCCATTAAAGATGAGCGACAGGAGAGGACCGCCGAAGGACGCGGAGCCGGCGACGTTAAACTGCAGGACGTAGGTTAACGCATAGGCAAGACCAGCCGCCTGCTCGACTGGGCCGATTGCCCCGGCGACGTGGCCGATCCCTGGTACACCGGCAACTTCGATGCCACCTACCGCGACGTCCTCACCGGCTGCAACGCGCTGTTGGAGCAGCTGTAGCAATCCCCTGACGAGCCCATGCGCTCACAATGGTGTACTTAAAAATGATACGCGTCCTTCTAGTGGCATTTCATTGACCAGGGTTTTAGAAATGCGACGAGAAGGACGCATATCATTTTGAGACTTTTGAGGCGCGCAGCCTTGCTACACGCATAAACGGAAACGAGTAAAAAAGCCCCTCCCTATTTTGCTCACCAGAGAGGTTTCGACACATGTGGCGCATCTTGTTTATCCGCCATGACGTTACCTGTCGCATCCTTAGATTAATGTCTGGAACAGTGGGAATTTTCGCTTACGGAGCACGGACAGTCGTTACCTCGTGTGGAATACCCTGGGGGTATACTGGACGCTTATATTGACGAGCATAAGGAAAGGGGCAGCAATGCCAAAACACGAGGAACGCGTTTTGTCGCTTGACGGTCTTCGAGGGCTCGGGGCGCTGACGGTATTCCTGTACCACATCGATATTATGGTCAAACCACTCGGGGGGGGGACAAGTCTCTTCCCCGGTAGCGCATCGGTTCTGATTTTTTTCATCTTGTCTGGCATAGTGCTGTCCCTTGTTCCGTTTAAGCAAAAGGACGGCGGTAGCTACAACTGGCCCGGCTACTATCCAAGAAGAATCATTCGCCTTTGCGCTCCGTTGTTCGCGGCGATCGCGCTGGCTATCCCAGCGGGTTATGTGGCGTGGCACATGGGATCCACGTCGCGTTCCGCACTTGCCGTTGCCTACGACGCCGACCTGCCCACAATAATTCACGACATTCTTATGCAATTCGATGTGCTGTTCAATGTGTCCAATGGCGTCAACACCCTTTATGGTGCGCCCCTCGCACGAGTCGACTCCCCTATATGGTCTATGAGCTGGGAGCTTTGGTTCAGTCTCACGCTTCCATTGGCTATTTGGTGCATATCGCGTATTCGACGCCCTGGTTTTGCGGTCATAACGATATTCGCGGCGGTGTTTGTCTCGTATTGGTCGGGCTATTTTCCGCTGCGCCTAGGCCTCATGTTCTGGCTTGGCGTCATAATCGCCAAGCAATTCGATAAAATCAAAGCCATTAAGTTGGCTGCCCCTGTCGAGCTGGCACTGTTCATTGTTCCCGTTGGCGTTATCGAGCTGTCGCTCGTATGGCATCCCGGTGGCATTGCCGAAGCACTGCTATCTACCACCATGAACGCCGCGTGCATGACGGTCGTAGTAGTTTCGATTATCGATGGTTTTACACGCCGGGCGCTTAGCACGAGCCCGATGACTTTTTTGGGAAAGATATCGTATAGCTTGTATCTCACTCATGCCATTGTCATAGGAGGCCTCGCTGCCTTTTTACCCAAACTCGGAATTGCCACGCCGCTTGCGATTGCCGCAGCCTCATTGCTCGTAAGCACGGTTGTTGCGATCGCGTTTTGGCGCGCGGTCGAGGTTCCCAGCATGAACCTATCGCGTTCGCTGGGTAAGTTGAAACCCGATGATACTATTCGCTAAGCTATTGTAAAAACGACTTCGCTCGGAATAGGAACCGTCATGCGAAACCACCAATCCACGCAGCGTATTCTGTTTATCTGTCATGGGAACATTTGTCGCTCGACGATGGCTGAGTCGGTGCTTACCGAGCTCGTGCGCCGCGCTGGGCGCGAGGCGGAGTTTGTCATCGATTCCGCTGCAACGTCGACCGAGGAGCTTGGCAACCCGCCGCATCGTGGCACTGTTGCCAAGCTGCGCGAGGTCGGGATTCCCGTCGTAGCACATCGCGCGCGTCAGGTGCGCCGCGCGGAGTATGGCGACTGGGACCACATTGTCTATATGGACGACGAAAACGCCCGCGGCCTGTACTGTATCTTTGGCAAGGACCCCGATAGCAAGATCTCACGTCTGCTCGATTGGACCGATCGCCCCGGCGATGTGGCCGATCCCTGGTACACCGGCAACTTCGATGCCACCTACCGCGACGTGCTCACCGGCTGCACCGCTATGCTCGAACAACTGTAGGCTCGCGAGCACACGAACCGCGCCATCGACATGCAGCGAGCGAGGATTTTCTCCCGCATACAAATCGAGCGTGGATTTTCTCCCACTTTGAGCGTTCAAGTGCACTCTAAACGGGAGAAAATCCACGCTCAACTACTCGTCGACGATCTCGGCGAGCCAGACGTTTAACGTATCAACCTCGGGGCAGCAGAACTTGGCCGTACCGGGCTCGTTGCCGGGCATTCGAAACTGGCCCTAGACAGGTTTGACCTCCAACTTTATCCCCTCGGCACGGGAGTCGCCCAAAACATCCGAAAGGGCCCAAGTCGCATACAGAGGCAGATAGAGAACGGCGCCGTCGCGCTCAACGTTGCCTCTCGAGAAAACAATCCCGCGCTTTACGCCATACTCGGCCGTTTCAAGCACATGGTTCAACGCAGCGTGCGCATGGTAATAGGAGCCCGATTTAACCTCGATCGGAACAGCCGTTCCATCCGGGCCGTCGACCACAAAATCCACTTCGCCGCGCTTTTTTGTCTGATAGTAGTAAAGCTGGCGATTTTGAGCAGCCAGCTGCTGGGCCACTACGTTTTCGTACACGCCGCCGAGGTTGGGCTCCTTGCTGTCGAGGTACGCCGCCTGAGCGACCCCGACGGGATAGCGGGCCATCAGCATCCCGGTATCGGACTGGTACAGCTTGAACTGGGACGGCCGCGCCGTCTTAAGCAGGGGGGACTTGGGCTCGGTCACAATGTCGGTCTTGAGAGCGACGCCGGCATCGACAAGCCAGACAAAATCTCGCTGGTATTTCTCGTAATGCGCCTTGGGATCTATGGAGTTGAGCACGAAACGCTTGTTCTCGCCCTCCAACATGACAGGCAGTTGGTCGAAGATGCTCTGCACCTGAAGTGCGCGCCCGTTCGCGTATTTTGAGATATCCCGACGGTATTGCCCGTTCAGCTCGGACTGAAGCTGGTGGACGGACGCCAGATCACCCTGCGTGTCGAGGAATCGCTGCACGACCTCCGGCATACCGCCAACGACGATATAGGTCCTAAAGTTTGCCATCATTGCGTCGTGAATATAACCAGGAACCGGCGTCTCGTTGCGGCACGCATCGCGAATCGAGCGCCTCGCCTCTTCGCTCACCCCAATCGCCCAGCTGAACTCCTCAAAATCCAGCGGGAACATCCTGAGCTCATGGACGTACCCCACGGGATAAGACCTGACGCCCTTGAATTGGGTCCCAAGCATGGACCCCGAGAATGCCCAGCGACAACGGCCGTCCTCGACAAGGAACTTGGCCATCGTCATGATGTCCGGCGCCTCCTGCACCTCATCGATAAATACGAGAGTTTTGCCCGGCGCTATCGACTTGCCCGTGAGAAGCGTCACCCTGCTGATGAAGTCATCAGCATCCCTCGCCCCGAGAAGGGCGTCTTTTGCCTGGCGGTTTTCCGCGAGATTGAGCTCGATATAGGTTGCGTAGTTTGACTTACCGAACTCGCGAATCGAGTAGCTCTTACCGATTTGGCGAGAACCCGTGACGAACAACGCCTTTCGTTCAATGGATCTCTGCCAACAATCAAGCTCATCAGCGATTTTCCTGCGCAACATAAGCTCTCCCATCGCCTCGATAAATGAAATGCAGATATTTATATCGACTATTATCGATGAAATGCAGAGATTTTTAGCGCCTAAATCGGATGAAATGCAGAAATTTGACCTTACTCGCATATAGAATATAGACGATAAAACCTAGGCGTAAGCGAGGTCGGGATTCCCGCATATAAATCGAGCGTGGATTTTCTCCCACTTTGAGCGTTCAAGTGCGCTCTAAACGGGAGAAAATCCACGCTCATTATCTCGGTGGGAGAAAATCCTCGCTCGCCTACTCGTCGACGATTTCGGCGAGCCAGACGTTTAACGTATCGACCTCGGGGCAGCAGAACTTTGCCGTACCGGGCTCGTTGCCGGGCACGGTTCCGCCATAGCGCAGGATATCGATATAGGGAAAGCCCACATGGCAGGCCATGGCGCACATCTTGCCGCGATCTCGGTCAAAGTCAAAGACGTCGCCCGGCTTGTGACCATGGTGGCAGCGGCACGTCCCCAGCTGGTCCACGCAGCTCACGCGGATACGCGGCCGCTTGCCACGCGGCGCGCCGAGCGGCTTGTCCCCGCCCGCAGGCTTGGCACCGTTCTCGCCAGCGTTACTCATGGTCGATCACGTCCAGGCAGGCCTCGATGGGAAGGCCGGCCGACTTGTCCTCCTGGTCGGCATTGCGCTCGATGAGCTCGGCCACCACGCGCATGGCGTCGGCCGTCGCGCGCTGAAGCGTCCAGCCGCTCATCACGCGACCCATCAATACGGCCGAGAACGTATCGCCCGTACCCGGGAAATACACCGGGATCAGCTCGAAGGGGATCGTGAAATACTCGCCCGCCACATGGTCATAGCCCACCACGGCGTTCTTGCCGTCCACCTTGGCGCTCGTAATGACCACCGACCTGGTGCCCAGCGCGAGCATGGCGTCTACGAGTGCATGAGCCTCATCAGCCGTAATCTCTTCGACGATAGGCGTATCGGTGAGTAGGCATGCCTCGGTATAGTTGGGCACCGCATAGTCGGCGCATTCGACCAGGCTGCGCATAAGGCCGATGGTCGACTCGGGCACACCGGCATAGAGCTTGCCGTTGTCGCCCATGATGGGATCGACGAACACCTTGGTGCCCTTTTGCGCGCGGCGGTGGCAAAAGTCCGAGATGATACGCGTCTCTTCCTCAGTCACGATAAAGCCGGTCGAGATGGCGTCAAACTCAAAGCCGAGCTCCTCCCAGATAGCGAGGCTTTGGCGCACGTACTCGGTGGTGTCGTAGATGTAGAACTTGGGGTAGTTGAGCGTGTCGGAAACGAGCGCCGTCGGCAAGTTATGGATACGGTAGCCCATGTGCGACAGTACCGGCAGCATGGCGGAAAGCGCGACCTTGCCGTAGCCGCACATATCGTTGATCAGCAGCAGCTGAGTGTTCTTCATGAGGGTCTCCCTTGTTTCGGGCGCGGCGCGGCAGCGCCACAGTGCGACTAAGTGTAGCGCAGGGGGCATTGCGAGCGGGCGGTGGCGCCGTGGAGGTCAAATTGTTGCGGAAAGGTTTCGGAAAATGATCTTTTTTTCCTCCGTCCCCAAGGGATCACATGCACCGAAGCGGACCGTAGCGGAATCACGGGTTAAGGAAGGACGGACAGCGAAAGCGTTCCTAAGCGAGCAAGGTGACGTGAAAGAAGAGGGCATAGGCCTTGTGGCCATGCCCGACGATTGAACGTCAGATTGCCGCTTAGGAACGCTTGCAGCGTCGAGCGGTTACGGCGTTTGGTAAAACGCCGTAACTTAATAAGTTTGGTACCTTGACATTGATTTCTCACGCTCCTAAATTAGTTAGGCACAAAACAATTCCTCTACCTAACTAAAGAAAGGAGCGGCACTAATTCATGTGCGATGAACCTCTTAGCCTTTGTTCGCACGAGCCCGGCGGCGACCCATCACAGCCGGCGGATGTACCCGAAGCGGTCAGCGCCGAAGACAAACTCGCCAAGCGCATCCTGAGTGGCCTGGGCTTTTGCGGCCATTACATGCACTTTCATGGCGGAGGCGTATCCGGCAAGGCGCCCATCATCTGCCTGCTGGCCAAGCAACCCGGCGGCGAGATGTCGCAGCAGGAGCTCGGCATGCACTTTGACCTCAAGCCGGGATCGCTTTCCGAGATCCTGTCCAAGCTCGAGCTCAACGGCCTCATCGAGCGCAGCCGTAACCCCAAGGATCGACGGCAACTCACCATTCGCCTGACCGAAACCGGCCGGGAAAACGCCCGCATCGACCAGGCGGCCCGCATCCGCTTTAGAGAACGGGCCTTTAGCGCGCTCACCCACGACGAGCGCGAGGACCTCGCCGAAATGCTCGATAAAATCCGCGTAACCTGGGAGGAACTGGATGATTAAAACCCTCATGGGAAGCATCCGCGACTATATGAAAGTCACTGTTGCCACGCCGCTGCTCGTGCTTGGCGAGGTGCTCTGCGAGATGCTGATTCCATTTATCACCGCCAACCTGATCGACGCCATCAAAGACGGCGCCACCGTAGCCGAGATGCTTCCCACCGCAGGCTTTTTGGTGCTCATCGCGCTAACATCCCTTGCTTTTGGCGCCGCGGCCGGCGTCACCTGCAGCCATGCGAGCTGCGGGTTCGCCAAGAACCTGCGTCACGACCTGTTCTACAAGATCCAGACGTTCAGCTTTGCCAACATCGATGAGTTCTCGAGCTCCTCGCTCGTCACGCGTCTGACCACCGACATCAACAACGTTCAGCAGGCCTTTATGATGATCATCCGTATCGCCGTGCGCGCGCCGCTGGTCTTGATCTTCGCCTTTACCATGGCATTTATCATGGGCGGCAGCGTCGCCATGGTCTACCTGGTCATCATTCCGCTGCTGGGCTTTGGACTGTTCTTTATCATCTTTAAGGTGCGCCCCATCTTCTCGCGTGTGTTCCACAAGTACGACGCCCTTAACGAGTCCGTTGAGGAAAACGTCACCGGCATGCGCGTGGTCAAGAGCTATGTGCGCGAAGACTTTGAGAAGGAGAAGTTCGCGACCGCCGCACGCGACGTCCAGATGGACTTCACCCGCGCCGAGAAACTGCTCGCCTTTAACAACCCCATGATGAACATCTGCGTCAACGGCGCGTTTGTCGTCATCATCTACCTGGGCTCCAAGCTCATCATCACGAGCCAGGGCACGCTGTTCGACGTGGGCCAGCTCTCCTCGACCTTTACCTATGGTTTCCAGATTCTCATGAGCCTGATGCAGCTGTCGATGATCTTTGTCATGGTGACCATGGCCGACGAATCGGCACACCGCATTGCCGAGGTGCTGGCCGCCGAGCCCACGATCGCCGATCCCGCCGAGCCCGTGCTCGAGGTTGCCGACGGTTCCATCGACTTTGACCACGTGAGCTTTAAGTATTCCAAGCATGCGAAGCGCCAGGCGCTCGACGATATCGACCTGCACATTACGAGCGGCGAGACCATCGGCATCATCGGCGGCACCGGCTCGGCCAAGTCCACGCTCGTTAACCTCATCGCCCGCCTGTACGACACCACCGAAGGCGCTGTGCGCGTGGGCGGCGTGGACGTGCGCGACTACGACCTGGACGCACTGCGCCACCAGGTCGCCATGGTGCTGCAGAAAAACGTGCTGTTTAGCGGCACCATCGCCGAGAATCTGCGCTGGGGCGACCCGAACGCCACCGACGAGGAAGTCCGCGAGGCGGCACATCTGGCCTGCGCCGATGAGTTTGTCGACGGCTTCCCCAAGGGCTACGACACCTGGATCGAACAGGGCGGCTCTAATGTTTCGGGCGGTCAGAAGCAGCGCCTGTGCATTGCACGCGCCCTGCTGCGTCGCCCCAAGATCTTGATCCTGGACGACTCCACCAGCGCCGTCGACACCAAGACCGACGCTAAGATCCGCGCAGGGCTGGCAAGCTATCTGCCCAACACGACCAAGATCATCATCGCCCAGCGCATCAGCTCCGTGCAGGACGCAGACCGCATCATTGTCATGGAGGGCGGCCGCATCGCACAGATCGGCAACCATGACGAGCTACTCAAGACGAGCGAGATCTACCGCGAGACCTTTACCTCGCAAAACAAGATGTCTGCCGAGGACGAAGGGGCCGTCGAGGCCGACACCGAGGCATCCGCAACGCAAGCTCAGACCCAGGAAGGAGGCGAGGCACATGAGTAAGGCAACGACCGCCGAGCGCGCGCTCAACCGCAAGGGCGGCACCATGTCGCGCCTCATCAAGACGCTCTTTGGCTTCTATCCCGTGCTTTTGCCCCTCGTCGTCGCCGGCGTGGTGCTCTGCGCCATCATCAACTCCATCGGCGCGACCTTCCTGCAGAGCGCCCTGCAGATTATTAGCGAATCGTGGCAGTCGGGCGATTGGGAAGCCGCACAGCCCAAGATTCTGCAGCTCGTGACCACCCTCGCCTGCATCTACGGCGTCGGTGTCCTGTCCTCGCTCTTCTGGAACCGCGCCATGGCTATCGTCACGCAGGGCTCGCTCGAGAAGCTGCGCGAGATGATGTTCAACCGCATGCAGGACCTGCCGATCCGCTACTTCGACACGCACCAGCGCGGCGATATTATGAGCCACTACACCAACGACATCGATACGCTGCGCCAGATGATCAGTCAGTCGCTGCCCAACCTGCTCATGACGATCATCATCATCGTCACGGTGTTCTTTATCATGCTGTACTACAGCGTGTGGATGTGCCTGGTCATCATCGCCGGCGTCGCCTTTATGACCTTTATGACCAAGCTGCTCGGCTCCAATTCCGCGCGTTTCTTCATTGCGCAGCAAACCGAGCTCGGCGTGGTCGAGGGCCATATCGAGGAAGTCATGAACGGTCAGAAGGTCGTCAAGGCGTTCTGCCACGAGTCTGCCGCCGAGGCCGATTTTGACGAGCGCAACGAAAAGCTCTTCGAGGTCTCACAGAAGGCCAACATGTACGCCAACATCCTCATGCCCATCCTTATGAACCTGGGCAACCTGCTCTACGTGCTGGTGGCCCTTGCCGGCGGCATTTTCCTGGCGCTGGGCGTGCCCAACCTGAGCATCTCGGGCATGGCGCTGTCGATCGCCGTCGTGGTGCCGTTCCTCAACATGACCAAGCAGTTCTGCGGACAGATCGGCCAGATCTCGCAGCAGATCAACGCCGTGGTCATGGGCCTCGCCGGCGCCGACCGTATCTTTGAGCTCATCGACGAGAAGCCCGAAGCCGACGAAGGCTATGTGACGCTCGTCAACGCGCAGGTCAACCCCGATACCTGGCAGCTCGAGGAGGCCGACCACCACACCGGCATGTGGGCATGGAAGCATCCGCACCGCGCAACCGGCGAGATCGAGTACGTACCGCTGCGCGGCGACCTGGTCATGGACAACGTCGACTTTGGCTACACGCCCGACCACGAGGTGCTGCACGGCGTGTCCGTGTTTGCCAAGCCGGGCCAGAAGGTCGCGTTTGTCGGCGCCACCGGAGCCGGCAAGACGACCATCACCAACCTCATCAACCGCTTCTACGACATCGCCGACGGCAAGATCCGCTACGACGGCATCAACGTCAACAAGATCCGCAAGGCCGACCTGCGCCGAAGCCTGGGCGTCGTGCTGCAGGACGTGAACCTGTTCACCGGCACCGTGATGGATAACATCCGCTACGGCAACCTGGATGCGACCGACGAGGAGTGCATCGCGGCGGCCAAGCTCGCGGGCGCGGACGACTTTATCACCCGCCTGCCCGACGGCTATGACACCATGCTCACCGGCAACGGCGCCCAGCTGTCGCAGGGCCAGCGCCAGCTGATTTCGATCGCACGCGCCGCCGTCGCCGATCCGCCGGCAATGATTCTGGACGAGGCAACGAGCTCCATCGACACCCGCACCGAGGCTATCGTGCAGGCGGGCATGGACAAGCTCATGGAAGGCCGCACGACGTTTGTCATCGCACACCGCCTGTCCACCGTGCGCAACTCTGACGCGATCATCTGTCTGGATCACGGCCGCATCATCGAGCGCGGCAACCACGACGAGCTGATCGCCAAGCGCGGGTATTACTACCAGCTGTACACGGGAGCGTTTGAGCTGGAGTAGGAACGGTTACTGACGGAGGGTGCCCCGGGGCGTCGGGGTAATTCCTCCGTGCTCAAACATTCTCGCTTCGCTGCGAAACTGCGCGCGGAGGAAATACCCCGCCGCCCCGGGGCACCCTCCTGCGCGCAATCAGCCCGTTGTTTAAAACGGAATAAAGGTTAGTGAGGCCCTGGCCGTTTGGCCAGGGCCTCGTTTTGTGTAAGCTACTTGAGGAGTTGGGCCATGGCGTTGACGAATTTTTGTACTTGGAGGGTGGGCTCGAGCGGGTAGTGCAAGAAGACCGGCACCTCGCGGCCACATAGGAACGGCACGCCTACAAAAGCCGGGTGCACGCCCGACCACGCCCCGCAAGTGAGCACCGCGTCGCCCTTTTCCTCCGCCTCGTTAAAGAGCGCAAAGTCAAAACTGTCCACGTCGATCACGTCCACGCCGCCATCGGCCAAAAGATCGATGCGCAGGCTGTCCATGGCGTCGTTGCCGTGGCGCAGTACGCGCAGACGCATACCCTCCAAGTCGGCAACCGTAATGCGATTCTTGCGCGCCAGCGGGCTCGTGCGCGGCAGATCGATATAAAACGGCACGTTGACAATGCGGAGCTTTTGGCAGGCATCACCCCAACGTGGGGTTGAAAAACTCGATTGCACCACATCGACCTCGCGGCCCAAGCTGCGCATGACGGTCTCGCGCTCGTCGTAAAGGTCCCCCACCGGCACAATCTCAAAACGCAAGCGCGGCTCCATGTCGTGCACCTGCGGCCACAGCGCGAGCGTGTGGCGCCCCGGGCACATCATCGATACGCCCAGGCGCACCGCACCGCCATCGCCCGCCGCTCGCCGGGCGCGGCGCAACGCGTCCTCGGACTGGCGCATGATCGAGCGCGCATCGTCTACCAGCAGCGCGCCCGCCGGCGTCACTTTGACGCCCGAGTGCGAGCGTTCGAACAGCGTGATGCCGAACTCGGCCTCGAAGCCCGACACCTGCTTGACGAGCGCCGGAGTCGACACGCGCAATTTTGCCGCCGCACGCGAAAAGCTTCCCAGCTCCGCGGCGGCCGATATGGCCTCAAGTCGTCGATCGTACACGTCAATCTCCTGTTTCCAGACGTATGCCCGCGCGCTACCAAAGGGGGTTGTTTTGGCAGGTCACACACTCAATAAGGGCCAGTCATCTTGCAAACTATAAACCATAGGTTTACGCCATTCTAACAAATATGCAATTTACCTGCGCAAATGCAAAGCATACGATAACCAGCGAAAACCACGTGGGTCGATTAATGGGAGCGACCCACCGGGAGGCACAAGAAGGGAAGTTCCTATGAGCAATTGGCTTAAGCTCGAGGGCGATGTCTGCGCCGTGACCGGCGCACTCGGCGGCATGGGCGTCGAGATTTGCCGCGAGTTCGCCCGCAACGGCGCCAACGTCGTCATGCTCGACCTGGACGAGGAGAAGGTCAAGGCCGCTGCCGCCGACCTTGCTGCCGAGTTTGGCATCCACGCCGAGGGTTACAAGATGAACGCCACCGACGAGGCCGAGGTTCAGGCCGCCGTCGACGCCACCATCGCCAACTTCGGCCGCGTCGACGTTCTCGTCAACACCGCCGGCATCCTGCGCTTCGCCGCTATGGAGGACCTGCCGCTGAGCGACTGGGAGCAGGTACTCAACGTCAACCTCACCGGCTACTTCATCACCTCGCAGCGCTTTGGTCGCGAGATGATCAAGGCCGGCCAGGGTCGCCTGGTGCACATCTCGACCGTCGCCAGCCACTCCCCCGAGACGTTCTCGGGCGTGTACAGCTCCACCAAGGCGGGCGTCAACATGATGTCCAAGATGCTGGCCGCCGAGTGGGGCCCCTACGGCGTCCGCTCCAACTGCGTCGAGCCCTGCTTTGTCAAGACCCCCATGTCGGCGAGCTTTTACGCCGACCCCGAGGTCGAGAAGAGCCGCAGCCGCCTTATCGCCACGCGCCGCATCGGCGAGGTCAGCGATATCGCCAACGCCGTCATGTTCCTGGCGTCCAAGCGCTCGGACTTTACCACCGGCGACGCCATCAAGGTCGACGGCGGCTTCTCCAATATGATGGGCGACCTCACCGCCAAGCCCGGCGGCCGTCGCGCATACGCCGACAACTACCTCAAGAACAAGGGCGTCGAGCTCTGGTCCGATGAGTCCGACGTCGCAAAGCCGACTGACCAGTAAACCAGCCCGGTAGAAAGGGGCGCGGGGCAAGCACCTCAGCGGCGTTTGCCCCGCCCCTCCCCCGTATCGATTAGAAAGAGTCCAATGGCTTCCACCAACTCCAACAAGGGTCGCGCCGTCGTGCTTTCCGCCGCGTGCGTCACCATGTTCTTCATCAGCTCCATCGCGCTGTATTCCGTTGTGAGCAAGAACCTGCTCGCCGTCTATCCCGAGTGGTCCAGCGCTCTTACCTGGGCTTTCCCGGTCTTCCAGACCATCATGGCCGTGACGGGCATCTTCGCCGGCCGCATCTCCGATAAGATCGGCCCGCGCAACGTCGTGATCGCCGCCGCCGTGTGCTACGGCGTGGGCTGGTTCATGTCCGGCACCGTCACCGAGCCGTGGCAGTTCTACCTGTGGTTCTCGCTCGTCGCCGCCATCGGCAACGGCCTGGACTACAACCCCGCGCTCACCACCGGCCAAAAGTGGTTCATCGACAAAAAGGGCCTCGCCTCCGGCATCACCCTGGCCGCTTCGACCGCCGGCCCCGCCGTGCTGTCCCCGGTGCTCGCCTCGCTGCTCATCCCGAGCCTTGGCATCTTTGGCGCCCTTAAGGCACTCGGCGTCATCTTCTTTGTGACGATCGCCGCCTCCGCCCTGTTCCTGAAGGCCCCCGAGGCCGGTTGGCTGCCCGAGGGCTTCGAGGCCCCCAAGGGCGGCGCGCACGCCGGCACCTTCGGCGACCTCACCCCGGGCGAGATGGTCAAAACCCCGCGCTTCTGGGTCCTCATCGCCACCTTCGCCTTCGCCGCCACCGCGGGCACCCTGCTCGTGGGCAAGGTTGCCTCCATCGCCGCCGTCCAGCTCTTCGCCGACCCCACGAGTGCCGCAGCCGTCGCCCTCGGCGGCGTGGTCGTCTCCGTCAACACCTGCGCCAACCTGGTCGGCCGTCTGTCCTTTGGCCAGATCATCGACAAGATCGGTGCCTACAAGTCGCTGCTCATCAGCCTTGTCGTGACCATCGTCGCCCTCGTCATCATGTCGATGAGCTTTACGCAGAGCATGTTCTTTGTGGCGCTCGCCCTGCTCGGCTTTAGCTTTGGCGCCCTGCTCGTCATCTACCCGCCGCTCACCGGTGGCGCCTTTGGCACCAGCAACATCGGCGTCAACTACGGCATCATGTTTTTGGGCTACGCCGCCTCCACCTGGATCAGCCAGCCCATCACTGCCGTGCTGTATCACGCCGAGGCCGGCAGCGCCGCCTACCAGCAGTCCTTCTACGGCGCCATCGTGATTGCCGCCATCGCCGTCGTACTCACCGTCTACATGATGGTCTCCGACAGCAAGAAGAAGTCCGCCTAGTTTTACCGATGCGACAAAGGGGCAGCCCTTTTGTCGCATTCCACCGGTCACCAGTATTAAGGAGTCGAAATGTCTGAGCTCAACCCCGTCCGCATTGCCGTTATCGGCGCCGGTGCCATGGGCCGCAACCACATCCGCTTTGTCACCGAGGAGCCCGAGGCCGAGCTCGTCGCCATCGCCGACGCCTTTGAGGGCGCACGCGCCACGGCCGAGGCCGCTGGCGTGCCGTTTTACACCGATCCCGCCCAGATGATGGACGAGGTCAAACCCGAGGCCGTCATTATCGCCACCCCCAACGACCTGCACCTGGGCGTTGCTCGCGAGGCCATCAAGCGCAACATCGTGCCGCTGGTCGAAAAGCCGATCTCCAACGATCTCGAGGATGCCCAGGCCTTTGCCGCCGAGGCCGAGACCGCCGGCGTGCCCGTGCTCGTGGGTCAGCACCGTCGCCACAACCCGTTTGTGAACAAGGCCAAGGAGATCATCGAGTCTGGCGAGCTGGGCAAGCTCACCGTGTCGAGCTTCCACTACATGATCTATAAGAATGACGAGTATTTCGATGTCGAGTGGCGCCGCAAGAAGGGTGCCGGCCCGATCCTGGTTAACCTGGTTCACGACGTCGACCTGCTCCGCTATCTGCTGGGCGAGCCCGTTGCCGTCCAGGGTATGCAGTCCAGCGCCGCCCGCGGTTTTGAGACCGAGGACTCCGCCGTGGTCAACGTCCGTTTTGCCGATGGCGCGCTCGCAAGCATGACCATCTCCGATGCCACCGCCAGCCCCTGGAACTGGGAGGCGACTGCTCGCGAGGACCCGCAGTACCGCCCCTTCGACGCCGACGCCTACTTTATCGGCGGCACCAAGGGCGCCCTGTCGCTGCCCCGCCTGCACCAGTTCTCCTACGACGGCGCCTCCAACTGGCACAAGCCGCTGCAGATGGAGATTCCGGCTGTCGACCCGGCACTGCCGCACAAGATGCAGCTCAAGCACTTTGTGAAGGTCGTCCGCCGCGAGGTCGAGCCCGTCGTGACCCCCGCCGACAACGTCAAGACGCTCACGCTTCTCAACGCTATCAAGGAGGCAGCCGAGACCGGCCAGCTCGTCGAGCTGTAATGCCTTGAGAGCGGCCGCGGCAGAAACCCCATGCCGAGTCCCTCGGTCTGCCATCAACAAGTCCCTCTTCTTTGCCCCGCGAGCAGCCTCCTGCCCGCGGGGCATTTTGCTACCTTGCCAATGATTTTTCTGGGACGGGGGACTTTTTGCACCTTAGCTTGATTCGTTCGCCACGAAATGTGCCTATCTACTACGTTTAACCAATCACCCTCATCCATACCGAATTTCGCGAAATAAAAACCGCAGGTAAATGGCTTGCGCATTTTCGGAAAACCGGGGGATGGTCGACCCACACGGTTCAAACGTAGTAGATAGGCCGCTTTCGTGGTCCCGCGCCAAAACAGTCTTTTTTGAGCGAAGTGGCAGGTGGTATCCTTGGTAGCTCTGTGCTGCAAACGCACCTCAAACGCAAGGAGTCCCATGGATCTTATCGCCCAGCTCGCGCGCGAGCTCAACCTTAAGGCCGCCAACGTCGAGGCGGCCGTCAAGCTCATCGACGAGGGAAACACCATTCCCTTTATCTCGCGCTACCGCAAGGAAGCCACGGGCGGCATGGACGATGTCGCCCTGCGCGCGCTCGACGAGCGCCTGTCCTACCTGCGTAATCTTGAGCAGCGCAAAGAGGACGTCATTCTGCTCATCGGCGCCCAGGGCAAACTCACGCCCGAACTCGAGCAACAGATTCGCGAGGCCACACAGCTCCAGCGTGTCGAGGACCTCTACAAGCCCTACCGCAAAAAGCGCATGACCCGCGCGCAGAAGGCCCGCGAGGCCGGCCTGGAGCCGCTCGCCAACATGATCATCATGCAGGCCTCGGCCAAGGGCAGCGCGCTCGACGCCGCCGCGGCATACGTCAACGAGGAGGCCGGCTTCGACACGCCCGAAAAGGCGCTTGCCGGCGCGGCGGACATCGTGGCCGAGACGGTGGCCGAGGACCCCGAGAACGTCGCCGACCTGCGCGCCTTTACGCAAAACACCGCCGACATCGTCGTCGAGGCCACCGACCCCGCCGAGAAGACCCCCTACGAGCCGTACTACAGCTATGATGAGCCGCTGCGTCGCATCCCCAACCACCGTGTGCTGGCTATCGACCGCGGTGAGCGTGAGGGCAAGCTCCGCGTGCGCGTGAACGTCGACGGCGCTGCCGCTACGGCACGCCTCGGCAGCCGCTGGCCCCGTCGCCAGGGCGTGTTTGCTCCCGTCTTTAATGCCGCCATCGCTGACGGTTACAAGCGCCTCATGGCCCCCTCGCTGGAGCGCGAGGCCCGCGCCAAACTCACCGTTCGCGCCCAGACCGAGGCCATCAACGTCTTTGCCAAGAATCTCGAAGGCCTGCTCTCGGCACGCCCCGTACGCGGCGCCCGCGTGCTCGCGCTCGATCCGGGCTACCGTACCGGCTGCAAGGTCGCCGTCATGGACGAGACCGGCAAGCTACTCGACCACGGCGTGGTCTACCCCACCAAGCCGCGCCACGACGTCGCCGGCACCAAGCGCGAGCTCGCCCGCCTCGTCAAGAAGGACAGCGTCAACACCATCGTCATCGGCAACGGCACCGCCAGCCGCGAGACCGAGGAAGTCGTCTCGGAGTTTATTGCCGAGCAGGCGCCCAGCCTTCGCTACACCATCGTCAACGAGGCGGGCGCGTCGGTGTACTCCGCCTCCGAGCTCGCCAGCCAGGAATATCCCGACCTGGACGTCACCGTACGTGGCGCCATGAGCCTGGGCCGCCGCCTGCAAGACCCGCTGGCAGAGCTCGTCAAGATTCCGCCCCAGTCCATCGGCGTTGGCCAGTACCAGCACGACCTTGACCAGGCCGAGCTTTCACGCACCCTGGGCCACGTGGTGGAGGACGTCGTTAACCGCGTGGGCGTCGACGTCAACACCGCAAGCGCAAGCCTGCTGGGATACGTATCGGGCATTACGCCGAGCGTGGCCAAGAACATCGTGGCATACCGCGAGGAAAACGGCGCCTTTACCGATCGCCGTCAGCTTAAGAAGGTCCCCAAGCTGGGACCCAAGGCATATCTCAACGCCGCGGGCTTCCTGCGCATCAGCGGCGGCAAAAACCCGCTCGACGCGACAAGCGTCCACCCCGAAAGCTACGAGGTGGCCACGGCCGTCCTGGAGCGTGGCGGCGTTGCGGCAAGCGAGCTCAGCTGCGGCGGCGTGCCCGACATCGAGCGCCGCCTGGGCAGCATCTCGGCGCTGGCAAGCGACCTGGACTGCGGCACCCTCACACTCATCGACATCGTCAACGAGCTCAAAAAGCCCGGTCGCGACCCGCGCGACGACGCGCCCGAGGTAGTCTTTAGCCGCTCGGCGCTTTCGATCGACGACCTGGAGCCCGGCATGGAACTCAAGGGCACGGTGCGCAACGTCGTCGACTTTGGCGCCTTCGTCGACGTGGGCGTGCACCAGGACGGCCTCGTGCACATCTCCAAGCTGGCCAACCGCTTCGTCAAGCACCCCAGCGACGTGGTACGCGTCGGTGACACGGTCAAGGTGTGGGTTGAAAAGGTCGATCGCGACCGCAAGAAGATCTCCCTCACCATGGTGCAGGGGAAGTAAACCGCCAAGCAAGGGTCCCCCCTCTCGCGACGTGCAAAATCGCGAGTATTCTGCAAATTCCACCGTTCCGGATGCCCCTCAGAGACGAAAAAGCAAGAAACAGCCCCCGTTTTAGCGTCATCAGAGCCAAAACGGGGGCTGTTCCATGCTTCACCCAGCTGGTAAAAGCCTTTACCTTGCTGAATACTCTCAATTTTGCACGGCGCAGGCGGGGGTACCTTTGTCCACGGCAGGATATGGAAGCCTATCACCAACCTACCGGCAAGTTCGTGTCGGCAGCCCCGGCCTTTCCTTTGCCTAGCGCGACCCTCGCGAAGCGCGTGAGCGATAGGGAAAGGAAAGGCCGGGGCGAACAACCCGCGATGTAGCCAGCGTTCGCGTTACGGCAGGATATGGAAACCGAGCGAGGCGATATCCTTGGCAAAACCGCGCACGGTATCGAGCGAGACCTCGTACGGGTCACGGCCGATGTTCTTACGCTTGGCCAGGATGCTGTTGGGCACCGTGATGATCTGGCAACCGCATCCTTCCGCCTGGTAAATATTGATAAGCTCACGCGTGGACGCCCACAGGACCTCGCAGTTGGGCTTGGCGGCGGCCTTCTTCACCGACTCCGTCATAAACGGAATGGGATCGACGCCGGTGTCAGCGATACGGCCGGCAAAGAGCGAGATGATGGACGGCGTCTCGGCATCAACGGCCTCGACCATCTCGTCGACCTGCGTAGGCGTAAAGATGGTGGTGACGTTGACCTTGATGCCATCGGCCGAAAGCTTGCGCACCAGCTCGGCGGTGGACTCGCCCTTGGTAGTCACGCACGGAATCTTGACGTAGACGTTCTCGGCCCAGGTAGCGATCTCGCGGGCCTCGACCTCCATGGTCTCGACGTCGTCGGCAAAGACCTCAAACGAGACGGACACATCGGTGATGTGGGCCAGGACCTCCTTGGCAAACGCGCGGTAATCCGTCACGCCGCCCTTCTTCATAAGGGACGGGTTGGTCGTGAAACCCTGAACGTTGCCGTTCTCGTACATGTCGAGCATGCCCTCGAGGTTTGCACCGTCAGCGAACACCTTGATTGCCATCTGCCTGATTCCTTTCGCTTGCACATGGGCGATAAACTGCTAAACACTTTACCTACGTTTATCAAGGCGTGAGCTGCGGGTTTTCATCTTCTCGGCGAACGGTATAAACACCTCAGTGTTTGGATTGATAAATCGATTGAGCATGCAAACGCAAAGAGTCGCAGTTTAAGCAAACGTCAGAAGGCGAGATTCATTAGATGAGGCCGAAATGTTGCATCGCTGTGACGGTGCCATCGTGTGCGACATCGTCGGTCACGTAGTCGGCGACTGCCTTGACCTCGGGCATGGCGTTGCCCATGGCTACAGCCGTCTCGACGGCGGCGAGCATACCCAGATCGTTGCCGGAATCGCCAAAGCCAAAGGTGCGCGCGTTGCCGGTGCGACCCAGGTATTCCAGCGCTCGTGCCACGCCCACGCCCTTGTCGATGCCCTTGGGGCTCAGCTCGCGATTCTGACCACCGGTGTTGCACAGCTCAAACTCGCGCTCGATAAAGCCGTCATCGTTGGCTACGCGAGCCAGGTCGTACGCGTTAATGCACACCTTGCCTACGCGCAAGCGGCCATCGACGCGCATCTGGTCGGTGCCATGCACCACGCCGGCGCCTAGCAGAAATGACTGTTCGACACCAACTGGCTCAAGTGAATAGGTGGCACCGTTCGTCTCGAACAACGCCTCGCCGCCCGCCACAGTAATGCGACGCGCGAGCTCCTCAACAATGTCCTCGTCAATGCAGTCCTCGTGTGCCACGCGGCCCTCGACCTCGAGCGTGGCCCCCGCCATGGCAACGATACCCGCCGGATTCAGCGCGCGCAGGCCATCGGCAATCAGCCACAAGGGGCGACCCGTGCAGATAAATGCCTGGTGACCCGCATTGCGCAGGCGACCAAATGCATCGACAACGGCCTTCGACGGATGGATTGCATTGAAGTCCTTATCGGTCATATCGTCGGGATCGAACGACGTCAGCGTGCCGTCCACGTCAAAAAAGAGCACAGCGGGTTCGGGACACGCATCAATCATATGGGTTCCTTTCGAGGATAAGGGCAAACGAAGCATCCATCATATAATGGAGCGACGCAACCAGAGAGGTCACCCATGGAATTTTACGCAAGCTGCCCCGAGGGCTTTGAGTCCGCACTCGCCGATGAGCTTAAACGCCTCGGGCTTTCGCATGTCCGCCGCCTGAAGGGCCGCGCTACATTTGAGGGCGAGCTCGAAGAAGGTTACCGCGCCTGTCTGTGGTCGCGCCTGGCCAGCCGCGTGTTTGTAGTGCTTGGGCGCTTTGAGGCGCAGGATGCCGATGAGTTGTACGACGGCGTTTACGACATCGCCTGGGAAAGCATCGTTCACCCGGGCGCTACCATCGCCATCACCGCCCGCGGCGTGACCGAGCAGCTGCGCAACACGCGCTTCTCGGCCCTGCGCGCCAAGGACGCGCTGTGCGACCGTCTTGCCGAGACCACGGGCCGTCGCGCCGACGTCGATGCCGCCGACCCCGATGTTCACCTACTGCTTTCGCTGCGTCAGCGCCGCGCGAGCATCAGCCTGGACCTTTCGGGCGACCCGCTGTTCAAACGCCTGCCGCCCGCTGCGACTCGTGCCGGCGAGGGCGCACACGTGTTGCGCCCCGACTACGCCGCCCTGGTGCTGGCGCAGGTCGGCTGGACCGCACTATGCGAGCGCGAGCTGACGGCCGACGATTACGAGAACGAAGCCCTTCCCACGCTGATCGATGCCTCGTGCGCCGGCGGCGGTCTGCTGCTGGAGGCCGTGAACATTCTGACCGACCGCGCCCCGGGCGCCACACGCGAGCGCTGGGGCTTTGAGGGCTGGCAGCTGCACGATGCCGCCCTGTGGGAGCAGCTGCTTGCCGAGGCGCGCGAGCGCGAGGCGGCAGCGCGCGAGCGCCAGGCGCGCATCGTGGCCGTGGATGTTGACCCCGCCGCCCGCAAGACCGCTGAGCGCATGGTTAAATGTGCCGGCTACAAGCGCTTTGTCGATTTTTGCGCCGCCAAGTCCGCCACCGTACTGGACCACGCGGGCGCTGTCGCCGGCGCCGCCGTGGTCGCGGATACGACCGAGACACCGCTTTCGCTCATGCATGACACCATGACGCTCATCGGCGAGTTGCGCCGCGCGCCCGAGCTTGCCGCGGCGCCGGTCGCCGCGCTCACCCGCGACGGATTGCTGGCCCGCGCGCTCCACACCGAGCCCGAGCGCTCGATCGCCGTCATGCCCAACAACGAAGAGGCGACCGTCGAAGTCTGGCCCTCGCTCGACCACGCCGCCGCAGCGTTTGAGGCTGCGACCAGCGCGGATGCCGAGGCCGAGGTTGCGGATGCCAACGAAGTCAACGATGAGGCCGCAGCTTCTGCCATGCCCGAGCCCGCTGCCACGCTCGACCTGGGCGACGGCAAGCCGCTGCCCGTGCTCATCCCCGAATCCGAGCAGTTCGCCAACCGCCTGCGCAAGAACGCTCGCCTGCGCCGCAAGTGGGCCAAGCGCGAGGGCGTGAGCTGCTACCGCGTCTACGATGCCGACCTGCCCGACTACTCCGCCGCCATCGACCTGTACGAGGGTTGCCCACAGACTCCAGGCCGCTGGCTCGTCATCGCCGAATACGCGGCGCCCAAGACCATCGACCCGGCGCTGGCCCAGGCCCGTATGCTCGACATCTTGGCCATCGCGCCGCGCATCCTGGATGTCCCAGCCGAGCATGTGCATGCCAAGGCCCGCATGCGTTCGCGCGGCGGCTCGCAGTACGGCAAGCAGGGCGCCGGCAAGGGCGGCCCGGGCGAGCGCGCCAACATCGCGCGCCGTCGCCTGCCGCTCATCGAGGAGGGCGGCCTTACCTTTGCCGTCAACTTTGACGACTATCTGGATGTGGGCATCTTCCTGGACCACCGCGTCACCCGCAACCTAGTGCGCGAGCACGCCAAGCAGGCGCGCCGCTTCCTCAACCTGTTTGCCTACACCGGCACTGCCACCTGCTATGCGGCAGACGGCGGCGTCGAGGAGACCGTGACGGTCGACCTCTCCAACACCTATCTGGACTGGGCCGAGCGCAACATGCGCCAGAACGGCTTTGTGGGGCCTCAGCATCATTTTGTGCGCGACGACGTGCTCGCCTGGATTCGCGACCAGCGCCAGACGCGCAACCGCTGGGACCTGATCTTTGTCGACCCGCCCACGTTCTCGAACTCGTCCAAGATGGGCCGTCGCACCTGGGATGTTCAGCGCGACCATGTTGAGCTTTTGGCCGGCGTATCGCGCCTGCTCGCGCAGGGCGGCCATGCCATCTTTAGCTGCAACCTGCGCGGTTTCCGCCCCGAGACGCGCAAGCTTGCGCGCGCAGGCGTGGTGCTGGAGGACATTACGGAGCAGACCATCCCCGAGGATTTCGCGCGCAACCAGAAGGTGCACCACTGCTACATCGTGCGCCGCCTGCCCATCGAGGACGCCATGGCCGAGGTCGGCTTTAGCGCCGAGGAAATTGCTGAGCGCGTCGAGGAACTGCGCAACCCCGGAGCCCGCAAGCCTCGCGCAGCATCGCCCGCGCACGCGCAGTCCGGCAACGGCAAGTCGAACTTTGCCGCCAAACCCTCCCCTGCCGGCAAGCCCAAAAAGAAGAAGTTCTACGCGAGCAAGCCCAAGGGCAAGTAACAAAAATGCGGTGGGATAGTTCCCAAATGGCCTCATCAAAAGCCAAATACGGGAACTATCCCACCGCAACTCATAGAGGGGCCGCGTCTGGGGGCCGCGCTCTGCCCTACCCTTGAGTGACCAATCGGTAACCGATACCCACGTGCGTCTGGATATAGCGCGGGTGCGCGGGGTCGGACTCGATCTTCTTGCGCAACGTGCCCATAAAGACACGCAGGCTCGCCAGGTCGCTCTTGGTCGCCGTACCCCAAATCTCGTGCAGGATAAATTGGTGCGTCAGCACCTTGTCGGCGTTGTGTGCCAGCAGGCACAAGAGCTTGTACTCAATCGGCGTCAGATGCAGTTCCTCGCCATCCATCGTGGCGATGCCGGCATCAAAATCGATATGCAACTCGCCGGTATCGAACGAGCCCTCGGAGACAACACCGCCCGCCTGCGCATACGAAAGGCGCCTGAGCGTGGTGCGAATGCGCGCGAGCAGCTCCTCGACCGAAAACGGCTTAGTCAGGTAGTCATCGGCGCCGGCATCGAGCGCTCGGATCTTGTCCGCGTCCTCGCTGCGCGCCGAAACCACGATGATCGGCATGCCCGACCACGCGCGCACCGACTCCACCACCTTGACGCCGTCCATATCGGGCAGGCCCAGATCGAGCAGCACAATGCTCGGCGCCTGCGACGAAGCGGCGGCGATGGCGGCGTGGGCGGTCTCCACAGCCATATGGCGCAAACCGTGCGCCTCGAGCGCGGCGACGATAAGGTTGCGGACGGCGGGGTCGTCCTCAACGACCAAGATGAGCGGTTTCACGGCAGAGTTCGGCACAGCGCTACTCCTTATCAAACGAAACGTCGGCGGCGGGAAGCTCAATCGTAAAGACCGAACCGTGCGGGTCCGCCGCGGTAACCTCTATGCTACCGCCATGTGCCAGCGCAATGGAGCGGCAGAGCGACAGCCCCAAGCCTACACTGCGGCAGCTGTCGGCCAGGCCATGGTTGGCGGTGTAGAACGACTCAAAGATTCGCTCGCGGTCCTCGGGCGCAATGCCCGGGCCATCATCAGCAACCGAGCACGCCACGCATCCATCATGGACGCCAATCGAGATCACGATATGCGAGCCCGCAGGCGTATAGGTGATGGCGTTGTTCACCAGATTGACCACCAGCTGCACCATCAGGCGCGCGTCGACGTTGACGAGCGCCGGCTCATCGCACGCCACCACCTTAAGGTCGTGCTCGCGCACGGCCGGGTTCACGTGGCGCAGCGCCTCCTCGACGATATCGTCCATGAGCTCGAGCGTGGTCGACAGGCGCATACCGCCACCCTCGAGCTTGGTGATGGCGAGCAGATTCTCGACAGTGGCGTTGAGCCATTGCGCGTCCGAGCGAATGGATAGGAGCATGCCGCGGCGTGTCTGGTCGTCGAGCACGGCCGTGCCGGTCGAGCCCTGGTCGAGCAACACGTCGGCATTACCCGAAATACTGGTGAGCGGCGTGCGCAGGTCGTGCGAGATGGAGCGCAGCAAGTTGGCACGCAGCTGTTCGTTTTTGGCGAGCACCGCCGCTTCCTCGCGAGCCTCCATGGCGCGGGCGCGATCGAGCGCCAGCTCGCCTTCGCTCACGATGGCATCGGCAAGCGTCCGCTCCTCAGGCGTCAGCGCATCGGGCTCGGCGACAATGGCGAACACCCCCACCACCGAGGCGGGATCGCCCGCGCGCACCATGGTGTCGCCCGAGCGCACGGTCAGGTATATGCCGTAGAACGCCGAGGCGCCATAGGTGGCATCGAGCGGCGTTCCCACATAGGCGGACGCCGAGAGCCGCGGCGGCATCTGCGGCGCCAGCTGGTGTACCGGCGCGGCATCGCCCACAGCCGTGTACGTCGTGCGCGGCAGCAGGTCATCGTTATCGGCATCGGCGCTATACCACACGACCGGACAGTCCGAAAGACGCGCTAGCTGCGTTGCCATAGCGTGCACAATCTGTTGCTGATCGCCACACCGCTGCAGCATGCGGTTAGTCTCGAGCACCATCTGCGTGCGACGGTCGCTGGCGGCAGCCTGCGCCAAGGCGCGGCGCAGGGCCAGCGCGATCGAGCTCGATACGAGCGAGACCGCAAACATAATGAAGAACATGCCGGGATAGGCGCGGTCGATAAACGACAGCGCGTAGCGCGGGTCGACAAACAAGAAGTTGTAGAGCGCCACGGCGGCAGCCGAGCTCAGCAGGCAGTACAGGCGGCTCCAGGTAAAGAAAGCGCACAGCTGCACGGCGAACACATAGACGATCATGATGCTCGGCGCGAGCCCCGGATGGTCGAGCAGCGCGCCCACAATCGTCGCCGCGGCTAGCAGCCCCGCCGATACGCAGGCGTCATACAGAGGGCTGCGACGCGTCAGCGTTGTACGCCGCCACCAAAAGTTCTCGGCAATATCGCCGTCCGCACGGACGTCCATCAGCGCCCCGCCCCTCTCTCAAAAACAAAAACCACCACAAAGGGGACTGGCACCTTTGCGGTGATGGCCTCCTTGTGGTGGTTTCAAGTGTATAGCCTTTGCAGCCTGCGGTCGCTAGACAAACAGCGCGTGCGCGAGCAGTGCGCACACGCACGCCGCGACAAACACCAGCGCCACGACCGAAATCACGCGATCGGCCATGTCCATGTTGGCCCGATTCGTAAAGAACCGATCTTCGGCGGCGTCGACGCGCGCCTCACGCACCATTTCGACCACCGCCTCGCGGCCATCGAGCGCCTTTGTATCCATGTTTGCCTCCCCGGCCTCAATCTTGTCCATCGAAAACCAACTCCATGCAGCCCGTCGGCGCCTACGGACGCTCGTCGGGAGCCAGGCGCTGCATCTTGCTCACGGCCTTAAACTTGGTGAACAGCGGCACGTACTCAAAGCTCACGTTGGAGTTCTCCAGGCCGTACCAGCGCGCAGGCGTGCCGGCGGCGCGGCGGATGATGTACTTGAGCGTGATGGCCGTACGCTCGCTGGGCTCCACGTCGCTTTCGGGCGCCAGCAGCTTGCGGATCATGACGAACTTAAACGTACCGATGTTGCCCGGGTCCTTGTAGACCGAGTAGTCATGCGTCTGCGCCGGCAGCTCGCCGCTGGCAGCCAGGTCCTGAACAACCTGGCGCAGATAGGCATTGACGCGCTGGTTGATCTTGTAGCCCAGATACAGATGCACGCGGAATACGTAGTCGGTGCCGAACGTCTCGACCGAGTAGGCAAAGGTATGCGGCTCCTCCATGGTCTCGACATTCACGAACCACCAGGCGCGAGCGCGCTTGGGGTGCTTGTCCAAAATCGAGTAGACGATATCGCGGTCGATATAGTCGGTGTTGGTGTCCTTGGTCAGGTACACGATGTTGTCGCTCATGAGCTCGTAGCGATCGTCGTCGCGCAGGCGTTTGAGCTGCGGCAGATAGCTGCGCAGCGGCAGCAGCGTAAACTGACGTTGCTCGACCGCCGTACCGTTGTACCAGCACACCATAATGCCCATGATGAGTGCAGCCATAAGGATGGTGAAGTAGCCGCCGTGGAAGAACTTGGTGAGCGAGCTCACAAAGAAGAAACCCTCGAGCAAAAGGAAGAAGGCAGCAAAGATCCACGGCGCGACCTTGAGATTGCGCTCCACGTGCAGATAGAAGAAGAGCAGCATTGTCGTGCACATCATGGTCAGGGTAATGGCCAGGCCGTACGCGGCCTCCATGTGCGCCGAGTTCTGGAACAGCAGCACCACGACGACGCAGCCCACGAGCATGACGTTGTTGACCATGGGGATGTAGAGCTGGCCCTTGGTCTCGGCAGGATAGAAGACCTGCATATGCGGCATGAGGTCCAGGCGGCTGGCCTCGGACACCAGCGAGAATGCGCCGGTGATGAGCGCCTGCGAGGCGATGATGGCCGCGACGGTGGAAAGGCCGACGGCAAAGGGGCGCAGACCCGGGGCGAGCATCTGGTAGAAGGGGTTGAGGTCGGCGATACCCATGAGCTCCGGGTTGCCGGCGTTGTTGATAAGCCACGCGCCCTGGCCCATGTAGGACAGCAGCAGGCAGCACTTAACGAACGGCCAGGTGGCATAGATATTGCCGCGGCCCACATGGCCCATGTCGGAATAGAGCGCCTCGGCACCGGTGGTAGCGAGGAAGCAGCTGCCCAAAATCATGATGCCCGCATGGTTGTTGGGGCTCAGCAGAAAAGCGATGCCACGCAACGGGTTGAGGCACAGCAGCACCGCGGGATACTGGCAGACAAAGAACAGGCCCGTGCCGCCCAGGAACAAAAACCACAGCGTCATGATGGGGCCGAAGGCGTGACCGATCTTGGCCGTGCCGATGCGCTGCACCAAGAAGAGCGCGATGATGATGGCAAGCGTGATGGCGACGACACGACCCTGGTCGTCACCGAGCACGGCATGGACCGCCGGGATGGTGCGCAGGCCCTCGATGGCCGTGGTGACGGTAACGGCAGGCGTCAGGATGCCGTCGGCGAGGAGCGCCGCGCCGCCCAGCATGGCGGGGATGATGAGCCATTTGCCGCAGCGCTTGACCAGGCTGTACAGGGCAAAGATGCCGCCCTCGCCGTGGTTGTCGGCGCGCAGCGAGATCAGCACGTACTTGACGGTCGTCAGCAGCGTGACCGTCCACACGACAAGGGAGAGCGCGCCGAGCACGAACTCCTGCGTGACGCTTCCGATGCCGCCGTTGCCGGCAACGAGCGCCTTGGTTACATACATGGGGCTGGTGCCGATATCGCCGTACACCACGCCCAGCGTGACGAGCATCGCCGAGATGCTCACAGGAATCGCAGCGTGCGAAGCTGCCTCCTTGGCCTTTTGTTCCATAAGCCAGTTTCCTCCCATTTTTAACGTTCGAGGGGATTATAGGTAATCGACCCATGTTTGAATGGCGCCGTTTTCCCAGCTAGATAAACATTTATACGGCCTTTAGGCCACCACGGCGATATGGAATGTGACAAAGGGACTGCTCCCTTGTCACATCCGTCATTTGCCGAGCCAGTTTTTGAACCACCACTCCATGGAGCGGCTCATCTCGGCCATAAAGGGACTCGTGTGTTTGCGGGTGTAGATGTCGACGACGCGCTCGCCCACCTCGCGGGCGTGCGGGCGAAACATCGCGTCCATCTCGGCCACCTGCGCATCCATGGTCGCAGCGTCGGCACGGCAATAACGCTCCTCGTGCACCAGGTTCACCACGGGATGCGCGATCGCCGGGTGCTCCTTACGGGGCGTGCCGATGATGAGCATCGACAGCGGCATGGTATAGGCAGGCAAGTCAAGCAGTGCGGCAACTTCCTCGGCGTTCTCGACGATATCGCCGATATAGCAGCTCCCCAGCCCCAGAGATTCGGCGGCGACCACGGCGTTTTGAGCGGCGATCACGGCATCCTGCGCCGCGATGGCAAAGTCGCCCAAACCCGGCGCGCGGCGGGGCGCCTTGCCCGTGCGCTCGACAAACTCGGATTCAAAGCAGCCCACGTGCTCAAACAGATCGATCCACTTGGCATAGTCGACTACAAATATGAGTGCCCAGGGCGCCTTGGCGATCATGGGCTGATGATCGCACAGGTCGGCCAGGCGGTCCAATGTGGCCTGCTCACGAATGCTCACGATGGAATACATCATCATGGCGCCTGCCGACGGCGCACGGCTCGCCGCATGCAGAATCGCCGCCCGCTGTTCGTCGGTCACCGCCACGGGACGGTCATCGTCATCACGCGCGAAGGCACGCGTAGACGAGCGATGCTCCAAGATGTCCAGCACCGCGTTGCCCGTAGTCTCGACCGGATAGCCGTATGTATCCACGACCGCAGCTCCGTCGCTGCCCATGTCCGCCTTGCAAACCTGCTCGCTCATCGCCCTACCCTCGCCATTTCTTTAAGAAGCCTTTACGTTTCCGTGTAATTCCCGTCCATTATCGCGCAGGTCGCCGCTATATTGCGCCACACCGCCACACGTGCGCGTTAATATGGCTGGTTGTTGTGCGCAGCCACCAATTGCAGCGCATATCTTGGTAACAATCGGGTAAACCCCCGCTTTCGTAGGTTTTAAGTTTGTGAGGAGTCTCAGCATGTTCGCTGCCGCCATCTCGCTCGTCGGTCTTGCGGCGACCGTCTACCTTGTCTTGCGCGAGGCCAAGGCCATTCGCGCTCAGTCGGGCACCGTTGCCAAAAGCGCTCTTGGGTGGAGCGTCGCCTTCGGCCTGTTCCAGCTCTTTTTGACCATTTGGGGCGCCATTGGCCTCGTCGCCCAAAACGAGCCGCTCGCCTTTGTGATGCTCATCCTGACCAACGCCATCCTCACCGGCTGCGCTTGGGCCAGCATCGCACGCGACCGCATCGCCCCGCGCGTCTTTGCGTTCGCCGAGCCCGACGCGCCCGCCCCCACCGGCAAGCTCGCCCGCCTGCGCGGCGCCTTTATGGGCAAACCGCTCGTCGCCGCCGTCTTGTGCCTGCTGCTCGCCGGCGTCTTTGCGCTGCTGGGCATGGAGGTCTCGTCCAACCACGACTTTACCTGGGTCTACCCCCTGTGCATCCTGCTCGAGTGGGCCATCATCACCGTGCTCATGACCGGCTTGTTCTTCCTATTCCAGCGCCACGGCGCAGCTCCCGCGGTCCTGGCCTTTGCCCTCTTTGTCCTGGGCATTGCCGAGTTCTTCGTCATCACGTTTAAATCCATGCCGATCCAGCCGGGCGACCTTTCGGCCATCTCCACCGCCGCCGAAGTCGCCGGCAACGGCTACACCTTCTCGATCTCGCTGTTCTGCGTGCTGTCCATGGGCTTTACCGCCATCGCCATGCTGCTATGCGAGTACGCCGGCCTGGTGGCACCGCACCGTCAGAAGGGTGCCGCCAACGCCAAGCGCATGCTGCTCACCAACCTGCTCGTGGCGGTGCTGTGCCTGGGCGGCGTGACCGCACACGTCACGCTTATCGACTACTACAACACCCTCGGCATCACCGTCTACACCTGGCGCCCGCTCGAGAGCTACTGGCGCGAGGGCTACCTGCCCGCCTTTATTAGTGCGGCACAGTCCATCAAGCCGCCCAAACCCGCCGACTACTCCGCCGACGATGCCAAGGCCACGCTCAAAAAGTACGCCAAGGCCTACGACAAGTCCGACGCGGCCAAGAGCGACGAGCGCGCCGCCGCCCAGGAGCAGTTCGACAGCGAGAAGCCCACGGTCATCGCCATCATGAACGAGACCTTCTCGGATCTGTCAATCTACCAGAACATGCGCGCCGGCTACGAGGGCCCGCAGTACTTTAAGAGCCTGTCCAACTGCCTCAGCCGCGGCAAGCTCTATGTGAGCGCCTACGGCGGCGGTACCGCCAATACCGAGTTTGAGTTTATGACCGGCAACTCCATGGCCAACCTGGGCTCGGGCGTGTACCCCTACACCATCTACAACATGGAGACGACCGGGAATCTGGCAGAGCAGTTCAAATCGCTCGGCTACACCACCACGGCCATGCACCCCAACCACGCGACCAACTGGAACCGCGAGAACGTCTACAAGGACTTTGGCTTTGACCAGTTCCTGTCCATCAACGATTTCCAGGGGGCCGACACTCTGCGCGGCATGGTGACCGACCAGGCTACCTACGACAAGATTCTTGAGCTGCTCGGCCAGAACGCCGATCCGCAGTTTATCTTCGACGTGACCATGCAGAACCACTCGGGCTACGACACGGGCCTGCTGCCGGTCGACAAGCAGATGCACCTCAACATCGACACGACCGAATTGGACGCCAAGACCGTCGAGGACGGCACGCTCTCCGATGTCGACGAATATGTCTCGTGCATCGAGCAGTCCGACCAGGCGCTTCGCTACTTCCTCAACGCCCTGAGCAAGCTCGACCGTAAGGTGGTCGTGGTGTTCTGGGGCGACCATCAGCCGTTCTTCCCGTCCAAGTTCAACGATAAGTGGTTTACCGACGAGGACGACGCCACCCATCAGGAGCGTCTGTGGCAGACCGACTACATCATCTGGGCCAACTACGACGTTGCCGGCTGCGACCAGACGAGCGAGGTTGACGACCTGTCCACCAACTACCTGTCCACCCAGCTGATGCAACTGATCGGCGCACCGCTGACCGACTACCAGAAGGCGCACATGACGCTGCGCGAGTCGCTGCCCGCCATCAACTCGGTGGGCTACGAGGACGCCAGCCTGCGCTGGGCGCTCTCCTCCAACGTCACCGGCGACGACGCCGTTGCCGCAGCCGCCACCAAGGCGCGCGAGGATTACGCCAAGATGCAGTACTACGAGATGTTCCGCGACGGCAAGAACGTGTACACCAAGCACTTCCAGACCGAGGCCAACGAGACCGACCCCAACCTGGCACCGGGCACGACCAAGATTAAGTAGCTGCTAGCTGCTGAGCCACAACTGAAACGTCTGTCCAGGCGGAGGCATATAAGGTTCCCTGCTCGGACAGTCCTGCGCAAGACGAAGGCCACATTAAGTGGCCTTCTTTGCGTGCGGAACTCGCGATGAACCTTACATTCCGCGTCGCCGGGCAGACGCCTCGGTGTTGAAGCGCGGCTTGCCATGAAAGCATCCGCAACATATATAAGTTGAAGGCCACATTAAGTGGCCTTCTTTATATTCGGAAAGTGTGTCCCGGAATCTGCCTTCGGAATGGGACGCAGTTTCCGCTTGAGGGCCTGTTGGGAAAGCGCATCCCACTTCAAGAGTAAATTCCGGGTCGCACTTTCCGCTAAGGCTCTCAACCGGAAAGTGCATCCCATTCCAAGCCTTAATTCCGGGACATAGTTTCCGGACAATACATCAACCGGAAAGTGGGGACCACTCTGAGCGTCGATTCTGGGACACACTTTCCGAAACCCCGCCCATCCGGAAAGCCCGTCCCACTCCGAATACATCCAGGCATGAAATCATCAGCTTATTAGGCCTTCTATCAATAAAGAGACACCCTCCCGGGCGGCGGGCACGAAGCTCATCGCGAGTTCCGCACGCAAAGAAGGCCACTTAATGTGGCTTCCTTTGCGCAGGACTGTAGAGCAGGGAACTTCGTGCCCGCCGCCCGGGAGGGCGAAGCATTTAGAAGATGGACCTAGCGCTTATCCCTCCGGGATAAGAGCAGCGCGGCCATGAAAGCAATGATTGCAAGCGTCAGCAACACCAAGAGCAATGCGAGCGTGCTGTCGCCGGTTGCCGCCAGGCCAAACAGACCGGGGCTCTTACTGCCAACAGGTTGTACGGGAATCTTCTCGCCATCGTCCTCGGCGGTGATTTCCCAGCGGATGGTCTTGCTTGCGTCGGCAAGCTCGTTGCCCACCGACGTCGGGACACTTAGTTGCAAATTGAGCACCGTGCTGCCATCGCTCGTAAACGCTGCGACCTGCGTGGGATAGGCGAACACGCTGCCCGGCGTTCCCGTCTGGAGCCAACCGGCAGACGCATCGCCCGCCGACGCCGTTAAGGTAATGGGCGACAGCTGGCGTGCCGTCTCGTGATCGACAACGGCCCGCACAAACACGCGTACCTGGGACTTTACACCCGTGGCACGAACCTCAATCTGCTGCTCGCGCACATCGCCGGGCATTAGACCTTTAAAGGCGGGAAACAGATCGGGCTCCCCCGAGGAGCCCGTCGCCCCCGAGACCGTCAGCTGGCGCGCATTTCCGTCATAGGCAATCGCGGGAGTATCGGCAAACGCACGGGCGGGAACAGCGAGCGTGACTACGCAGAAAATGGCCGCGACCATGCAACGCAAGGAGCGCGCAACACCTTTGCGAATTGGGAACGCCATACTTACGCACCTCCATGCGGCGGCACCAGCACGCCATTCTTGACCGAGCAACCCCATGCATCGTGCACGGCCTCATCGGGCGTCGCCTGGACCGCCTGAGTGGAGATATCCACGACAAGATCGCGACCTTCGGTTGCCTTGAGCTCGGTTACTCTATTAATGAGCATGCCGGTTTCACCGCCGGGAGCAACGGGCGACGTCCAGTAATAGAACCCGTCGCTCGACTTAACCCAGCTAGAAGCCGAGTTCGCGCCCGAGGCATCAGCCACGCTCCACGCAATCTCGTAGTCCGAGTCAGCTTGCGGCTCATCCCACAGGCGAGCGCCGCTCGTCGCATCTTGCCAGTAGATATCCACTGCAGCACGAATATAGGCGGGCGCAGTACCCGTGTTCTTCGCCTTGACATCGCTTTTCACTTTGCCGTTGAGCGTTTCCTGAACCGATGGCGTCACCGATCCGATGCCGAACTGGTTGACCAGCACGCCCGTAACCGAAAGCCAGGCCAGCGTGCCTGCCGTACCGGCCAAGAGGATAACCCCCACCAGCAAGGCGATGATGCGCTTGCGCTTGGACATGCTAATCCTCCTTCTTTGCTACGTTGCCGTTGCTCCAAACGTTATGGGCACGATCGCTGCCGTCGATCCATTTGTCGTTCACACGCGTGTTCGTGCAGGTGAACGTGGCATCGTTCGCGCTCGATGCAGACGAAATCGTCAGCTCGGCAGATTTGCCGAGCGCCTTGCCCGGCGTACTCAGCTCGCCCTCGTAGCGCCATGCCCAAGCCGTGTCTTCCTCGACGGTATAGATGCCCGCCGGAGCGGCGAGCTGCACGCTGCCGACATACCAGGTCTCACCGTTTTCCTGCTGCCGCTTATCGACCTTCACCTCGGCCACGCGCGTCTCGGGAGAGGCTCCCCCCGCCGTCTTCGTCACCTTAAAGCGGAACGTCTGTCCCATGGCGCTGGCATCGGTGGTCTTTTTGACGATCGTCAGCGCATGGGTCTTGGCGAAGTCGAACACGGCATTGCCAGGAGCCTGCCCCCCTTCGCCCGTCTTCTTGGACTCCAGGCGGTTGGTCAAGTCGAACGAACCGTTACCCGAGCCCAAGCTGTAGAGCGAGACATACTGGTCGTTGACGGGTTCCTCCGACATGGACGCACCAGGACCGTAGCTCGCCCGCTTAACGGTAACAGTCAGCTGCGTCCCCATAAACGGCTCGGCGAAGCAGGCCTTAAACGGCGCCTCATCGGCGTTGTTGTCGACTGTGTTGCCAGCGGTGGGATCGAGCAGCCACTTAAGCTGCGCGGTCATGGCTACGGGTCTCTCGGTATCGGACGTATCGTTGGCGGCCACTCGATACGTCACGGGATACAGGTCCATGTCTCCCTTGACCGGCTCGCCCTTAAACTCATCCCAAGACTTCGGAGCGCCAACGGCAGGCACATATCGCCACTCCAGGAAGAGTTCGCGCACGCCACCGCTAGTAGCCGTCTGTTCATCGAGCAGCGCGACGATCTTGGAGTGGGCGTCCGGGTCGTATGCCACGGACTTTTTCTCCATCTCGGGATTGCCGTTTTTGTCATAGACCGGGTTGCCGCTCTCATCCACCTTGGGAACATCGACGTTATGGACAAAGCCGGCGCCCGTCGCTCGCTCGCCGTCCGAGTCGACCGTCGCCGTAAAGACGACCGACCCGTCGACACCGTGATAGCGCACCTTATACGGCGCGATCTTATACACCGCGGTGTAGGTCACGCTCTCAAAGGGCTCGCTGCCCTCGAGGGGATACTTCTCGTCATCGGTCAACAGAGTGTATTTGCCATCGGGTTCGTAGTCACGCGACCAGCCGACAAAGTCGTACTTGGTGCCATCCTTGCCGACAACCTCAGCTGTAGCTCTTACTTCCAGCGAAATTTGATCGCCAGAGTCGGTGCGCGAAAGAGAACGCACAGAATCGGGGTTATCCAGATTGGCATCGATACTCGATTGGACAATTACCGCGCTGGCACGGTAGACCGGGTACAGCTCCATGGGGGCGTTAACCACAGTGTTTGTATTCACCATGGGGAGGCCGTCCGACCAAACGACATAACCGTTGCCGGATGCCGGTTTAGTTTCCGTCCAGCCTACGAAGGCATTGTATGCGCTCGTTGCAGCATCGATGTCGCCAACGTTATACGTCGGCAGCGGCATGCCATCCTTAAGGCTGCCGAGCGTATTGCCCTCCTGCGCGAGCTTGCCATCGATATCGGTGTCGTTCAGGTGATACACCACCGCAATGGGCGTGTAGTAGGCCACAAACGTGTAAGGCTTGCCCGGCTCCACCGGATAGGTATACGAGTTATTGCCGTCAGATTCGAGCTCCTTAACCTCACCGTTCGGGAGTTCGATTTCGACCTTATTCAGCTTGTATCGCTCGCCGCCTGACTTGTATACCGTCGTTTCGATATCAGGAGTCACCGTTGCCGTGGCGGGATCGGTGTCCGCATTGAGATTAGGGGTGATGTCATACCTAGGAACATTCACCTCGGAAGTGCCATTAAAACCGGCGCGGTGCAGGTTGGTGGTGTAGTTGACGTCGAACTTTGCGTAGACGGGATAGGCATCCTGACACTGGGTGACCTTGGAGTCATCCGTCGCCAAGTATGGCGCCGCCCTTTCCGGATCGCTCGTCACATAGGGGTCGTTGGCGACATCATAGATATATTTCCAGACGGCAGAATCCTTCTTGACCTCGGCGGTCGAAATCCAGCCCAGGAACTTATAGCCCGGCACGGCCATGTCGGCATCGGTCGGGGAAGCTTCGAGGGTCAGGGGGCTCTCATACGATCCCTTCTCACCATCTTCTGGTTTTTCGGCCACTTTAACCGACTTATTAACATGCGGGTAGTAATACGTGAACGTCGGATCCGCCCCGTTCACCTTGGTCTGCAGCAAGTTACTCTCATAGCGCCGCGTGGCAGTCCTCACGACATTATCGCCCTTGTTGTAGAAATTAACGTCCGTGGTAATCATCGCGCGAGCGTAGTACTTCTTATCTGTACGCACTATGCTCTCGATGGGATTTTTCACATATGTCCAATATTCACCATCGCGCTCAAGCGTCCAGAAATTCAGGCGATAGCGATCATTCACCAGTTTGGCCGTTACGTTCAGCGAAGCCGAAGTCCAAGTATCGCTTAGCGTTGCAGCGCCTGGAAAATCAGTATCGGCATAGAGGTTTTTTAGAGTATCGGCTCCCGTATCGTTTTTAACGTTGTGCGAGTACGCGTTAAGGGGACTCACGACAAGGGTTTTCGTCGTGTAGCGCGTCTCACACGTTCCGTCATAACTATCCTTTATGCCGTGGTCAACATGCTCCGGACCCCAGTGGACGACGTTTTCACGCACGAAGGTACTACCGACGTTTTCTTCAAAGGGCGTTTGATAGCGATTCCAAACGGAACAAAGTAGCTTGCTGTCCGTAAACTCATGGTTGGTATAAGCCCGAACGTAATAATCCACTCGGTACTCAAAGCGGGCGATGTAGGTATGTGGCACAGTTAGATCGACATCGGCAGGGAGTGTGTAGCTGGGGTCGCGGCTTACGCGCACCTCGAGCGGAGCATCCTCGGTCCCCTTGTTTTCATACCAACCCAAGAAGCGATAGCCATCGGGCAGCTTGCCGCCATTGGACAGGGGCGTACCTTCCGTGTTGCACACCTGTACCGTGTAGACGCTGGTGCCGTCCTCGGTAGTCTGGACGTCGACATTGGTTTTGCCCACACCGTCGCGCAGAGTCTTATCGTCGGTTGTGTCCCGCTCATTGCCCTCGAACACCGTTATGATGTTCGACACGTAGTCGCTGTACACCGGGTAGAAGTCGGTAGGACGGACAACCGTGATCTCGCTACCCGCAGGATAAAAAGCTCCCTGATTTTTAAGCTCGGCTAGCTGAGTCGAGGTGATGGCGGCATAGCCACCATTCATCCCCGCCTCGCTGCTAGGCTGCGTGGTCCAGCCGATAAATGTCGCGGTAGGCTTCAAGTTGCCGCGATCCGCGGGGGCAGCGGGCGTCAAACCCACGCCGTAGCGGTACCAATCCGTCGACCTGTCGTGCGCAGCACCGCTCTGCCAATCGAGCGTTTCGCCCTTGACGTTATAGAACAGCACCTGTGCCTCGTACGAAGCGATAAACAGGTCATTGCCCTCAAAAGCCTTGGCCCCTTTCGCGTTATCGGCAGTATAGGTTGACGTTTCGTCGTGCAACTCGCTCTTCTGGACCTGCTTGCCAGCAGCCACAGCATCGGCATCGGTCTTGCCGTCAAACCAGCTGTTGTCTTGTCCAATTCGATTCACTTGCACATCGGGCTCGCGGAACCAGCCCATAAAACGGTAGCCGCCGTTCTCCTCGCTCAGCCCCTCAGGCTTTGCGGAGGTATCCTGCTTAAACGTTACCGACGTATCGCCCTGGGCCAAGCCCTGGGCCGTTCCCGCCAGCACGGCACTCACGGCAAAGGTATACGGATCCGAGGTCGCCTGATCAATACCGAGTTTGGTTGCCTCGATGGTCGCGATGCCTGCACCGGGAAAATCAATCGTCGCCTTAACGCTCTGGCCATGCACGGGAATATTCAGTTTGTAGTCCATCGCCCACTCATTGGAGTGTGAGTCATTCAGATACGCATCGTTAGCAGTCGAGCGCATGGTGCCGGCACAGAAGTCGTAATCATGCTGCTCCCACAGCTCACGTGTGACGTAGCGTTCGTCGTCCCAGGAACCGAATCCGGCACCGGATACCGTGCCATCACCCGCAAGGGCGTAAATCTTCTTCTTGGCTGCCGTACCCTGACTAAACCCGGATAGGCTGACACTGGGCTTGAAGTAGCAATCAGTGATAGTCGCATCACCCGCATTAGCGCGTGCAGCAATACCGCCCAGGTTCACGTCGTTTTGAATAATGGGGATCACGGCGATGGGGTTGTACTGGCGCGAGCTCAAATCGCCGGCGAAATGGCTGCGAGTGATTTCATTACCGCTCTTAGACAAGATGCGGCCTGCAAGACCGCCCGTCCAAGCGCGCGTTACGGAGACAACGCCCACGTAAGAAGCAGCATAGCTATAGCATTTCGCCGTTGAAAAGCAGTCAATGACTTTAGCGCCTTCTGCCATGCAGCCCACAAAACCCGAGGCGTACACGTTGTTGCCGCCCAGGGCGCCAATGGCCACATCGTATTTATTGGTAACGTCGGTCATGCCCTTCTCGGCAATCGAGCCATCCTCGTTGCGCGTAGGCGTCACGCGGCAATACTCGATGGTCGAGTTCTTAACGTAGCCGGCAAACGCCGCCATATACAGGCCCTCGCCACCGATTGCCTGTACGCCCGAAGTCGTGTTGTTAACGGCGCGGCCACCACGGACCTCGCAGTTGTAGAGGGTGCAACCATCGAGCTCGCCAGCAATCAGGCCCCCCTCAAAACCCGCATTGGTAATCACATTGAGCATGTTGTTGGCACACGTAACGTGCAGGGTGCTCTCCATGACCATAACGTTTTCGAAGTGGGTGTTGATCGCCCTGCCCACGATAATGCCGCCGCGGAAGTCAGCCCAAATGTTGGCATCCTTGACCAGGAAGTTCTTAATGGTGGCGCCATCGGTCTCGGCAAAAAAGCCCGTATCGCGCTCGGGATCCAAGACCTTATTCTCGTAGTTCAGGCCCTTCACGGTATGGTTTTGACCGTCAAAGACGCCCTTAAAGGGATGTTCTTTGTTGCCAAAGGAGAGGTGCTTGACCGTATCCTCAACAATGGCGTTCATATCATCATCGTTAAGAACGATATCGTTATCGAGATAGACGCGCCACTGCGACGTGTCGCGCTGTCGCGACAGCGCGACACACGCCAGGAAGTCGTTCCTGTTTGTGATATGGAATTCGGTCTTGTCCTCGGGCACATCCTCGGCATACGCTGCCGCCGGCAGCGCTACAACGCAGCAAAGGGCGATTGCCACCACAGCGATCAGCCTGCCGAGCACGCCTCGGTTCATGTTCTTAATCTCCATGGGCTAGTTCGCCTCCGGCCAGCCCACGACGTCGAGCACGTCGAGGACGGTATCGTTTGCCTGCTGGTTTTTGGCCTGCACGGCCTGGACGTCGATATCGAGCCTGTATGAGCCGCCGCGCGCGGCATCGTGGTAGTCGCCCACAAATCGCAGCGAGTCCATGAGGCTTTCCGTCATGGAGCCGGGGTCAAGCACGCCGCCACGTCCAGCCAATCCGCGGTAGTAGTACCACCCGTCGCCGCCATCGATCCACGGGGACCCCTCGCCCGCGTTTACGTTAAACGCAACGTTGCCCGAGGCATCCGCGCTCGAACCGTCGGGCGCCACCGATACCATACGCAGGCGCGCGCGAACGTACTCAGGCTGCGCGCCGACGTTCTCCACGCGCACGATGCGGCTGATGTCAGAGCCCCCGGCCTTGGTGTCGGGATAGTCCCCGTGCTCGTTGGCCTCAAACGGAATCTCCTCGCCCCGCTCGTTTAGGGTGTATTCGCAGACTCGTACCTTCACGCTGCCAAACGATAGGACGTTGTTCGCCGGAACCATATCAACTGTAAAAGCCAGCGTGCCACACAGGCACGCCAGGGCCAACAGCGCAATCGCGGCAAGCGCCAAGGTGCGTTTCTGATTGTCGGAAAGATTGTTGAGCATTACGTTCGCAATCGTCGATCAAAGGGGGACCGAGATCCCGACCCGAAAATGGGGATGGGGAGCGGGTCGGGATCTCGGTGGAGGGGGTGGGATTACTTCAGGCCGTTAGCCCAATCCTTGGCCTGAGCAACGGCGTTGGCGGCAGGAGTAGCTTCCTCGCCCTTCTGGTCGGCGCCGAAGATGTAGGCGGAAACCGTCATCTTGGGAGCGTCGGCGACCATGGAGCCCTTCAGCGTGCTAGGGAACATAACCTTACTAAAGAGCTCGCCGGTGTAGACGTCCGCAGCAGCGCTCTTGGCGCCTAGAACGGCGGGACCGCTCGTGGCGCCCTTGGCGTACATGAACAGGCCGCTCAGATACTTGCCGTCGGCGGAAGTGGACACCTCACCATCGACCGGCTTCCAGTTGTTATGGAGCGTGAAGTACGGGGTGTCCGCGGGATCGGTGCCCTCCTTGACCATGGCGTTCTTCACATAGATAAACACGTAGGCGTCATCGGAGCCCTTCTTGATGCCAACGTTGGGGTTCTTATCGGCAGTTGCACCGGGAACGATCTTGGAGTCGTCGACCCACTTGGTCTCGAACAGGTAGGCCTTGCCAGTATTCGGTTTACTGGGGTCCGGCTTCTCGGGGTCGGTCGGATCCGGTTTGTTCTCCGTGGGACCAAAGCTACCCACCGTAAACACGTTCTCCAGCGACTGCGTAGCCGTCAGCCAGGCATAGGTGCCCACGCCGGCAGCCAGTACCAGCAGCAGCAGGGCGGCAACGATGCCGTAGCGTTTTTTCTTCTTGTTTTCCATCGTTCTCTTCCTTTCGAAAACCGACTTCCCCGGCAACGGCCCTTGCCGCCGCCGACACCTCTCCCTGCCGCTATGGACGCCGCCCCCTCGCATGCGCGCGGGCATGCTTGTCCGCAGGCTCGTCGGGGACCATCCGATCGAGCACAATCGACGCCGCGACCAGCAGCGCCAGAACGGCCACCACAACAAGCAAACCGGGCATCGTCGTGCAATATGCGTTAACGAAGCCCAGGTAAGGGACACAAAAAGAGACAGTGCCGATCACGCGCGAAAAAGGTGTCTGCTCGGCATCGTGCATGATGCTTCCATCTGCATTTTTGTTCGCAATTCCCTGCGTGCCGATCATCTGCGCCACAGGGTCGACCTCGTACACCTGGTGCGTCACCACGGCGCCGTCCGATCGGTAAAACGTTGCATTGTCGCCCACGGCAATATCCGTTGGCTCAACCTGGCGAACAAACACCATGGAGCCGACGGGAAGCTCGGGTTCCATAGAGCCCGAGAGCACAGCAAAAGGCATGTATCCAAATGCACGAGGAACAAAAGAAACGACGGCAAGGGCCATGACGAGTACAAGCACCAAGCTACAAAGAAGCGCAATAAATCGTTTGAGTCCGCGCGCCGCCATAATAATTAATTCATCCCCATCGAGGCCTTAATTCGACCAATCCAAGGGTCAGCAAGTTTCAGCAGAAACCGCAAGGCGCTTGAATAGCGAGTCCGAAATAAGCCAATTTGGAATCTTTTCGTAAGAAAAACATAGCGATGTGCTACACATTTTTCAATGTTTTGTCGCTAAATGCTACTTATTTTGGCGTAAGTGGTCATTTATCCCCAAAATGACCTGCTTTATCCAATATCTGTGATCGACCCGCTACTCAATTCCTCAATAGGAGGTCCGATATTTTGCGCAACCAAAAGAATCGTACCCCATTACAGTCTGAAATAGGCCATCGATAAATTTCGATGGCGA